>JAGGYA010000016.1 GCA_021162785.1 Candidatus Calescibacteriota bacterium | reverse complement strand
TAAAGTTGCTTCTAAAAATTGAAAAGGAGAAAAAATTGACAACATAAAAGATAAATGTATAATATTTAAAATGATTTCCAGGAGGATTCTATGAGAAAAATCCTTTTAACTTTTCTAATTTTCACAATCTCATTAATTCTCTTAGGAATGCCTCCAAGACCGGGATTATGGGAGAAAGTTTATCCCAATAAAGAGCAGAGAATGCAGGCCAAATCCCTTTACCTTTCTCTTTCTCGCAGGTATAGAAAAACGGGATATACACCTCAACGTTTTATTGAACCAAAGGGACAAATAAAGGCTTTAGTTCTCCTCTGTGATTTCGATGATAATGAGGCTACCTTAGGTAAATCCTATTTTGAAGATTTACTCTTTAGCTTAAATCCAGCTAATCCTCAGAGTATGAGGGATTATTATCGGGAAAACTCATATAACCAATTAGATATTATTGGGGATGTAAATGACTGGGTAAGAATGGATAAATCCTATTCCTACTATACTGCTGGACAGTATGGAATAGGAGATTATCCCACTAACTGTATAGGATTAGCTGAAGATTTAGTAGAAAAGGTAGATCCTTACATTGACTTCTCTCAATACGATAGCAATGGAGATGGATATGTGGATATTTTGATAATTGTGCACGCTGGTCCAGGTGCGGAATCTACAGGAGATCCTGATGACATATGGTCAACTGAGTGGACAGTCCCCACTGGAATACCTACAGATGATGGAGTCACTATTGTTAACTTTACCATGAATCCGGAATATCACTGGTCCCCGGGTGAAGGAAATGTCCCTGTAGGAATTGGTGTGTTTGCTCATGAATTAGGGCATATTTTTGGCATGCCCGACCTTTACGATAGAGATATGAGTTCTGAGGGTATAGGGGAGTGGGGGATTATGTCCTATGGTTCTTGGAGTGGGCCGAATCAGCTTGGAACACGTCCCACCCATTTCTGTGCATGGTGTAAAATGCAAATGGGTTGGATTAATCCTATCAATGTTACTGAAAATCAAGATGATGCAGAAATCCCATATGTGGAGGGTAATGATAAGGTGTACCGTTTATGGATAGGGGGGGCTTTAGGTGATGAGTATTTCTTAGTAGTTAACCGGCGTAAAAAGGGATTTGATGAATATATCCCTGGACAAGGGATATTAATATGGCACATTGATGAGACTCAAGGCAATAATGATGATGAGTCCCATTATATGGTAGCTCTGGAACAGGCAGATGGGAATTATGATTTGGAGAACGCCAATAATAAAGGGGATGGTACTGATCCTTATCAAGAAGGTGATGCATTCACTCCCGATACTCGTCCCAGTAGTGATAGTTATTCAGGAATGGAGACAGGTGTATGCGTAGTTGATATTCATTCAGGATTGACTGCTACTGCTGATCTTTATGTAGAACCCAGTCCAGTGATTGGATTGTTCGATGAAAAATTAGCCCATCCAAGTGGGGAGGTAGCTGTTTTGGGGTTGAATTTGTATGAATCTTCCGGGACAGATGTTCTTAAGTCTGTGACTGTAAAGATAGAAGGTGTAAATGGAGATATTACTGAATCAGATATTCAGAGAGTGGCCATTTATGCAAATGATGGCACTGCACGAGCCCAATGGGACGAAGAGGATACCCTTCTGGGATATACCGAGACCCCAAATCCATGGCCTTATTACAAAATTGAAAATATAAACTCAACTATACCCGCATCTTTTTCAGATGGTTATCCTTCATATATTATTGTAGTGACCTTGAGTGATACCTGCTCTCATGGAGATTCTTTTAAAGTATTAATAGAAGCAGGAGGAATTGAGGACGCTGACAATTTTGGTAATGGAAACCCGCATTTTGATACTGCTTCTGGTCCTTCTACCCCTCCTGTAGTTAGGTGTGACATTATAGATATCGTTAATTTCACTCAGAGAGATCAAAGAATAGATATGGAGAGCCCTCCAACCGTAGTTTTGGGTTTAAATGGATGGTGTAATGATGGAAAGGATAATCGGATTAAAAAGATTACTCTAACTATTTATGCAGAAAGTAACTGGGGATTTGACAAGACTGATTTAAATCCTTTAGCTCTTAATGATCCTTCTTCAGGGGTAGCTCTTTATCGAGATGGGGTGGGAGCAAGTGGAGACGGAATCTTTGAACCCGAGGTGGATGAGCTTATACCTTTAAGTCAGATTTATTGGGAAGATTCTGATGATCCAAACGAATATAGAGTAGTTTTGGTTCCCCAAACACCACTGGAAATTTATACTGATGATACTACTACTGGCTATGTGGGAAGCGATTACTTTATTGTCATTAGAACAAGTAATTCCATCTTTGACTTTGACCGATTTAAAGTGATGATTAAAAAGGAAGATATAAAATTAGAAATCGACGGCGTTGAAATCCCTTCTCAGCGCCAGATACCTCTTCCGGGACAACAAACCCCTCCCTATAAAATTTATGCCAGGCCAAATCCACGGGCTATATTGACAGATTTAACAGATGAAAATCAAACTATTCCCCGGAAATCACTACCTTTTGCAGTAATAGGTATTAATTTACGAGATAATTCTAGGGCTTTTCGTAATTCATTTGGTGGAAGATTAAATTGGGCAGTGGAGTATCATTTGGACGAGAATGGTGAAGGACGAGAGGAAAGAGTATTGGATGCTGTAATCCTGAACTTTATCGATGAAGGAAATGATGGGCAGTTTGATCCCTCGGTGGATCTTAATGCGTTAGTAGATGACAACAATACCGTTGATGCAGAGTACGAGAAAAGATTTACAGGTGTGACGCTCTATATAGATGATGATACTGAAGCAGGGGATGGAATAGATAATGATGGTGATGGTCTTATAGATGAAGAATTGAGAAATAGAAGAGATGATGATGGAGATGGGACGATTGACGAAGACTGTGGAGATGGGGATCCAGCGGGGGTGAATGGTGTTTTTGATGTATATGATGATCCCATACCCTTGGAGATATTCCATAAGTATGTCTCTTATGCAGCATCTAAGCACTCATACATGGATCCGAGGACAAGCGGCCCCAAGTGGGAAGGGAATCAGGTAATTTTACGGCTTGAAACAAAAATCACAGAAAGGCATTATATTTATCAGATCAAGAGCGATCCCTGGACTACGGGGCCAAAATGGGCATTTTTAAGATGCGACCATTATCCTATGGTTAAACCGGATGAGAATAATTATACTTCGGTATCCAGAGGGAAAATTGTAGGGTATGAAAAAACAGGCAGAGGTATCTGGATCGATTTAGGAAGCTGGCCACGAGATGATGAGTATGTAGATTTCACTTACTCTTATGTGATCTATATTCCTGATGATGATGAAGGAGTTAATCATGGGGATGACTTCTTTGTTGTGATAAGGACGAGTAATAGTATTTCTCATGGAGATGATTTTAGGGTGGAAGTGCCTTCTGGAGGGATAAGGTATTCTACTTGGAGATGGAACAGGTTGGTCAATAACTGGTGGGACCATGGGGAAGATGGTGGCTGGGGTTTATTCCCGGGTTCCCTGGATAATAATCTCACTTCTCATCGCATGGTAGCCATTAATACAGTGGAGTGCACTTTAGAAAAATTTACTACTTCTGGCCAAAGAATTGATGCTACTTCTCCTCCTACTCCAGTAATAGGGATTAATTTGAATGATGATTATTCTGATGAGTACTTACAAAAAGTTAGAGTTCATTTTTGGGATAATGAAGGTGACGGTAAATTTACCTTAGAGGACTTAGCAGATCTCGTTAATAATGAAAGTAGTGGAGTAGCTCTTTATATTGATGATCCAGATAGTGACACCCCTGGTAAGTTTGATGATCCCAATGATCCTGCTGTCAACCATCCAGATATTTTTGTGCCATCCAGTTTCAATGTAATTTCTAATCCCCCTGAATATATTGTGGAAATTGTCCCCAATACTAGCATTCCTATGCCTGATGATGATATAGGAGATAATGCTGGTTCGGATGTTTTTGTGGTAATAAGGACATCGGATAAAATTGATTGTGGTGATGACTTCTATATAACTATGGATACTGAACCGCCTCCGGGAGAAGATGAGGGAGATGTAGTAGTAACTTCTTTCATCACTTCCTCTGAAATTACCACTGATGTAATAACAGGTAGTGTTCCAGTATTTCTCACCGATTTGACTCCAGAGGATGATCCTACCATTGGCTATTCATCACCACCTTACCCAGTGATTGGCATTAATATCCATGATGCCACTGGGACTGAGAAATTAAGAAGTATAACCTTGACATTTTACAATTATGAAGGAGATGAAGACTTTACTCCGGACGATTTAGAATCTATGGATCATGCAGATCCTGCAGAAAATGGCGTAGCTATATACAGAGATAATCCCACAAGTGGGCAAAGAGGGATATTTGAACCAGATGTGGATATTCCTTTACCCATTTTAGAGACAGATTGGGGGGGCCTTACACCAGGTGAGTATACCATTACCTTAGAACTTCAAACTCCAGAAGATTTACCACTTAATGATTTAGATTTAGGGAACGATTACTTTATCGTGATCAGAACAAGCGATAATATAAGCTTAGGGGATGATTTTTATGTTTCCATCCCTTCAGGAGGGATTGTCTTTACCCCAGAACTTACTTCCGGAGAGACTATTTCCACACGGGTGATAACTTCCACTGCTAATTATCCTCCTAATATTACTGTAACTTCTCCACCAGCGGGAGGAGTTACTGCTTCCCAGTCTTTCCGTATAGAATGGGAGGATTTTGATGCAGAAGATGATGCTACTATTACCCTTTACTATGATACCGACAATGATTACAGTAATGGTGGTTATACCTTTATTTGTGGAGATATCTCTGAAGACGACGAGACAGATGCTTACAACTGGGATATTTCACAAATACCCCCAGGAGATTATTACATTCTTGCAGTTATAGATGATGGAGTAAATCCACCCGTTTATGATTATAGTGATGGTGTTCTCACAATTATAAATCAACCGCCTACCATCAATATAGTGGAGCCTGATGGAGAAGATGATTATGCAGATAACAGTTTTTTAATCCAATGGAGTGATGAAGATCCTGATAACAATGCAGTGGTGAGAATTTATTATGATACAGATGATAGTGGTTATGATGGTCAGCTTATAGTGGAAACGGAAGAAGATCCAGACGAGGCAGGTGATACCTATACCTGGGATACTTCAGGATTCTCTACAGGTGCTCAGTTCTGGATTTATGGAGTTATAGATGATGGAATAAATCCACCTGTGACCACACCGTATAGTGGCCCGATAACGGTGGTTCATGAATATTTAGCTAAGATTAACTATCCTAACGGAGGGGAAGTGCTTCAAGGTGAGGTAGATATTTCTTATTCTGTATTCTTTGCTGGTGCTGAAACTCTCCAAGTAACGCTTGAATACAGCTATGACGGAGGAAGAAGTTGGGAAGAGATTGATACATTTACCACTACCAATGGAGATGATACTTATACATGGGACACTACACTTTTCCCTGATTCTACCCAAGCACTTATAAGAATAACGGTTACCGATGGAGTAAGTGTAAGAGAGGATACAAGCGACAGTTACTTCACTGTAGATAATACTCCTAATGAGACACCATTAGTTAAAGTTCTTTACCCGAATGGAGATGAGAAACTTCGAGGGACAGTAAATATAGAATGGTATGCTATTGAACCCGATGATGGAGACCAAATTACAGGAATAGATATAGAATACTCTTCCGATAATGGTATGACTTGGAATTACATTGCACAAAATGTGGCTAATACAGGTGTTTATGCCTGGGATACCACTGAAGTGCCTGATGGAGATGATTATCTTATAAGAATTACTGCATATGATAACGATGGAGTTTCCCAGGATGAGTCTGATAGTTCTTTCACCATTGACAATATAAATGAGAAACCACAAATTATCCAGTTCAATGCTAATACCCTCTCTGGGACAGCTCCTCTTACTGTAGAATTTAATTTCCAAGTCCAGGACCCAGATGGAAAAGTTGTGAAGGTAGAGATGGATTTTGATGGGAAGGGAATATTTGACTGGGAAAAGATAGATTACTATGGAATAACGGATGGGAAGGTAACGCATGTATATAATGAAGCAGGTGAATTTCATCCAGTATTAAGGATAATGGATGAAGAAGGTGAATATGTGGAAAGCACCTTGGATATTACGGTAACGGGCGATTTCACTGTAGACCTGAGTGCCTCAACCCTGACTGGAACACCGCCCTTAGTAGTTACATTTGTAGCCACACCTTCCAAAACTGTAGAAAAATACGAATGGGATTTCAATGGTGATGGCATTTATGACCTTACAACACTGTCCCCAAAGGTTGTTTATTCCTTTGATGCACCGGGAGTTTATAGTGTATATGTAAGAGTTACAGATTATAGGGGGCTTGCAACGAGTGATAACTTAAATATTATTGTGAGTGAGATAGCTGAAGAGATACCTCATGCTTCTCTTTCCGGAACTTCACCCACCTTAGGGAACCCACCCCTTGAGGTGAATTTTAATGGTTCTTATAGTAGCGATCCAGACGGCGTTATAGAAATGTTCTATTGGGATTTCTTAGGGAGAGGAAGATTTAATCTACAGGGGGATTACCCCACTCCCACTAATAGTTTAGGAGAAATTGGAATCTATTATCCAAGGCTTAAAGTTACGGATAATGAAGGATACTCTAACTTTGTTCAAGACTTGGAAATCACGGTAATCCCACCTGAAGAAGGGGAACCTCTACCGCCCATAATTGAAAGTTTTGAAGTAGAATATTCAGATACGGAACTCTTGCCTTTAACGGTTAACTTCTCTGCGCTGGCTTCTTCTCCACAAGCTGATGTTTACATCCAATACTATTTCTTGGATTTTGAAGGAGACGGTATATTTGACTATGTAACCACTGATACTGGTCCTATAAACCTATCCCATACTTATACTCAAGTAGGCTATTACTGGCCTTATCTTATGGTAATAGATTCAGAAGGATTGTGGAGAATAGAGAGAAGCAGTGTACCAGTGATTGTAAAAGGAGAGGAGAGAAGAGTAGATATTATCTATCCAGTGGTGAATACTACAGTAGGAGGAATAGTGCCCATAATTCCGTATATAACCCCCAATATTGATGTTGCTTCTGTTTGGGGAGAATATAAGGAAGAGGGTGCACCTTATTGGATAAAAATGGAGAATGAAACAGCAACCTTCCCCTACGGTTTAGAATGGGATACTTCAAGTCTTCCCGATGGCACCTATGAGATCAGGGTAGAAGTAAAGGATACAAATGATAATGTTTTCCCTTCCCCACCTCTTCTTCTTACTGTAAACAATACTTCACCCAGAGTTTATGGAGTCTATACACAAAGTGGATATTTTGCCTTAACTTCCTATGCCCTTTCTGGAGAAGGGATAATTACCTTCGCACCGGATGGAACAGGTGCATATATCCCTCTTACTGCTTTCAGTTTTGTTGATGAAAATACAT
Organism: Candidatus Calescibacteriota bacterium; assembly: GCA_021162785.1. Classification (GTDB taxonomy): domain Bacteria; phylum CAIJMQ01; class CAIJMQ01; order JAADFP01; family JAADFP01; genus JAGGYA01. The sequence continues at coordinate 59,055 of JAGGYA010000016.1, read as the reverse complement.
ATTTATACATCCTTGGTGGGAGTTCGATTGAGCGGACGATAAATATTGATTACTCAAATGTGGATGATTTGGGAATATATAGAGAATTTACAGTTTACAATGGTGTCCTAAATAATTCACCGTTTTATCTCTTTATTCCTTATCCTGATGAAAATCAGGATGGTTATGTAGATGGCACGAGTGTAGAGGAAAATACTATAATACCTTTCTACTTTGACGGAGCCACATGGAGGAGAGTTCAGGATTATTATGTAGACACGGCAAGAAATGTAGTGGTCTTAGAAATGAACCATCTTTCGATCTTTGGGTTAGGTGCACCTACACCGCCGGCTCCTCCTGCTCATTTTAAAGTAGAAGCGGGAGATAGTAAAGTGAAATTGAGCTGGAGCGTTGATCCTCAGAAAGAAGGGGTAGTAATTGTAAAAAGTTGGATGCATTATCATTATTGGCCTTATAGACCGGAAGATGACATATGGTTAATACCTGAGGAAGAGGGGACTTACATTCCCGTGGAAAGAAAGGGCGAGATTTTCCAAGATGGAGTCTCACCCTATGATTCACCAAATTCTGACCATGTAGATTCTGATTCAGCTGTAGTGCTTGTATTTGATTCAACTAATGGCACATACGTTGATGAAGATGTGGAAAATGGGAATACTTATTATTATGCTTTTTATAGTTATACCTCTGGATATGAAGAATATACCTATGAAGATAGAGGGAGAGCCACTCCCACAGTGGGTAAATCTGCTGGAGTAGCTGCAGGGGGAGGAGGTGGGGGTGGAGGATGCTTTATTCATCTTTTGTGGAGAGATACCCGAAAAAGGTGGTGGTTTTGAGCCACTGATTTTATAGCCCACTGCTGACATGTCAAAAAAAGATAGATTGATAAAGGTTTTTCTCTTTTCCCTTTTTCCTGCAATTATTTATGGTGGAATTGTAGATAAAATTGTAGCTAAGGTGGGAGATGAAGTTATTCTCCTAAGCGAAGTGGAGGAAAGAACTTCCAGATTACTTGCAGTCCTCCCCTCTGAGGAGCGGATGGGTAAAAAAGAGGAAATAATGAAAAGGGTGCTGGAGGACTTGGTGGAAGAAAAACTTTTTATTTTAGAAGCTAAAAAATTAAAAGTGGAAGTTGAGGATGATGAAGTTGATGCAGAGATTGAAAAGATTAAAAGGAAATATCCCTCAGAAACTGCTTTTTATTCAGCCTTGGAGAAGGAAGGTAAGAATTTAGCACAATTGAAAGAGGAGATCAAAGAAGGGCTTTTGGTTAAAAAGGTGCTATACACTCAAATTCTTTCGAAAATAAAAGTAAGTGAGGAGGAAATAAAAAATTTTTATGAAGAATATAAAAAGGATCTTTCCCCGCCTCCCCAGGTATGTATTTCCCAGATATGGATAAAATTAAATCATCCGGAAGATGAAATAAAGGAAATTATTGAAGAGATAAAATCTCGACTGAAAAAAGGTGAAGACTTTTATTCCTTGGCTCGTCAGTATTCGGAAGGTCCTTTTCGTGAAAAAGGAGGGAGAATAGGATATCTCCCCGAAACCCAGCTATTACCTGAGATAAGGATTGCTTTACGATCCGTAAAAGTAGGGGAGATAACTCCACCTGTTAGGTCTAATGATGGAATAAGGTTTATAAAACTGGAAGGTATCAAATACCCCCCACCACCTCCCTTAGAGGAAGTAAGAGAGAAAATAAAGAGGATTATATTTAAAAGAAAAACCCAAGAAGCCATCAATGAATGGATAGAAAGAAAGAAGAAAGAATACGGGGTGGAAATTAGATGGTAGAGGAGCTTTTCTCTGGGGATCCTAAGAAAAAATTCTCTCCTCCTCTCCCTGTTCGAATGCGACCTCGAACACTGGAGGAAATGGTAGGGCAGGAACATCTTCTTGGAGAGGGAAAACTTTTACGAAGGGCCATCCTTGCGGATAGATTATCCTCAGCCATATTCTATGGCCCACCAGGGACAGGAAAAACAGCTTTAGCTTATGTAATAGCCAATATTACGAAAGCTCATTTTGTTAGAATTAATGCGGTTACTTCTGGTGTTCAGGAATTGAGGGAAATAGTGGATTCAGCAGCCAGGAGGATAGAAGTTTCGGGTAAAAGAACTATTCTTTTCATAGATGAAATTCATCGGTTTAATAAAGCTCAGCAGGATGCTCTCCTCCCCAGTGTGGAAGAAGGAGTGATTACTCTCGTAGGAGCTACCACCCATAATCCCTTTTTTGCTTTAAATGCTCCTCTTCTTTCGCGTTCTCAAATCTTTGAATTCAAGCCTCTGGAGGAGAAACACATAGAGATTTTGATAATAAGAGCATTAAAGGATAAAGAAAGGGGACTGGGTAGTTATTCTGTGAAAATGGATGATGAAGCTCTTAAATTTCTGGCTCGTGTTTCGGAAGGTGATGCAAGAAGAGCTCTAAATGCTTTAGAAATAGGGGTGTTAACCACCCCACCCGATGAGAAAGGTGTTATTCATTTTACGGTTGAGGTTGCCCAGGAATCTATACAGAAAAAATTCATTCTTTATGATCGTGATGAAGACCAGCATTATGATACAATTTCTGCCTTTATTAAGAGCCTAAGAGGATCAGATCCTGATGCTGCACTTTACTGGATGGTGAAAATGCTTGAGGCTGGAGAAGATCCTCGCTATATTGCCCGGAGGATGGTAATTTTTGCTTCTGAAGATATAGGAAATGCTGATCCTAAAGCTCTGATGGTGGCAGTAAGTGCATTTGAAGCGCTTGAATTTGTGGGATTACCCGAAGGAAAAATTCCTTTAGCACAGGCGGTTACTTATTTAGCTACTGCACCTAAGAGTAATGCAGTTTTCAAAGCTTTGAGAGAAACTGAGGAAGAATTGAAAAAGGAGAAAACTCAAAAAGTTCCTCAACATCTCAAAGTGGGAAGTTATCCTGGAGCTAAGAAATTAGGTAGGGGGAAGGGATACCTTTACCCTCATAATTTCCCCGGACACTTTGTAGTTCAGGATTATCTGGAAAGGCACAAGATTTTCTATCGTCCAGAAAATGTTGGGTATGAAAAAATAATTAAAAAGCGACTCGATGATTGGAGAGAAAAAAGAAAGAATAAGGAAGATAGTAAAGGAGAAACTTAAAGAAATTTCCCCCACTGAGAGGAAAGAGAAGAGCGTTAAAATTACAGAATTTCTCCTTTCCCACCCCTTTTACCTTGAAAGAAATATTGTAATGGTTTATCTCCCTTTACCTGAGGAGGTAGATACTTTCCCTTTTATTAAAAGAGCAATTACCCAAGGGAAAAAAATTTTAGTTCCCTGGGTGAAAGGGGAAGAGCTTATACCGGTAGAACTTTGTAGTCTCCATAAATTAAAAGAGGGAAGATGGGGTATACCAGAGCCGATGGAAAAAGTTCTATTCTCCAAGAAGAAAATTCAATTGGTTATTACACCGGGATTAGCCTTTGATAGGAAAGGAAATCGCTTGGGAAGGGGAAAGGGCTACTTTGATCGTTTTTTTACTTCTTTACCTGAAGGGGTTAAGAAAATAGGATTAGCCTTTCATGTTCAAGTATTCGAAGAAATCCCTGCAGATTCCCAGGATATTCCCGTGGATGAAGTAATTACAGAATATGGTTATTTATTGAACAAATTTTAACCCTTTCTTCCCTATGTCTTTCCTGAAATACATTCCCGAAAATTTTATTTTCTTCACACCACTATAGGCTTTTTCAATAGCCAGAGGAAGGGTTTTCTCTATTCCTGCTACTCCCAGGACTCTTCCCCCATCAGTAACAAGTTTCCCGTCCATTAGTTTTGTCCCAGCATGGAAAACAATGCAACTTTCCTCTTCTGCCTTTTCCACTCCTTCTATCAACTTGCCTTTTTCATAAGGACCGGGATATCCACCAGAAGCTATTACCACGCAGACACAGTAACCATCTTCCCATCCCAATTTTTTGAATTTTTCAAGTTCTCCTTCTTCGCAAGCTAAGAGTAAATCCAGAAGGTTAGTTTTTAAAAGGGGAAGAATAGCTTGAGTTTCTGGGTCTCCAAATCTTACATTGAATTCCAGAACTTTTGGCCCTTCCTTTGTTAACATGAGACCTGCATAAAGAACTCCTTTGAAATCTATATTTTCCTTTTTGAGTGCTTCCAGTGTTCTTTTGAGTATCTTTTCTTCTATATAAGAGAGAGCTTCATCGTCAATTCCTGGATAGGGAGCATATGCTCCCATACCTCCCGTGTTGGGTCCTTTATCTCCATCATAGATTGGTTTATGGTCTTGGGAAGGTAAAAGGGGAATGATTTGTTTGCCATCTGTAATTCCAAGAATGGAAGCTTCCTCACCTTCCAAAAATTCTTCAATTACTATTCTGTTCCCTGAATCACCAAATTCTTTCTCCACCATTATTCTTTTCACTGCTTCCTTACTTTCCTCAAAATTCTTACAAACAATGGAACCTTTCCCTTGAGCCAGCCCATCTGCTTTTACCACCCTGGGATGTTTTGCTTTTTCAAGGAATTTTATTGCTTTCTCTGGATCCTCAAAAATTTCAAAACTTGCTGTAGGGATAGAGTATTTTTTCATTAGTTCTTTGGCAAACACTTTACTTCCTTCCAGTCTTGCCCCTTCTCTGGTAGGTCCAAAAACTTTGATACCTATTTTCCGAAAAATATCCCCTACACCTTCCACAAGAGGCTTTTCAGGTCCAACTACAACAAACTCAATACCTTCTGATTTAGCAGTTTGGGCAATCTCCTGCCATCCCTTTTCCTCGATTTTTAACTTTTTCCCAAGCCTTTCAATACCACCATTTCCTTCAAGGTAGTAAAGTTCAATATCCTTATCCATTAATTTCCAGGCAAGGGCATGTTCCCTTCCCCCTTTTCCAATCAGGAGAATTTTCATTGAGGACCTCCTTTTAAAAATGGGCTCTTATAATCTCTTTTCTTTTTATTTCTTCCCTTATTCTCTTTGCCTCCTCAGTCCAGCCTGCATACTCCAATATTTCTCTTTTTATCTTCCGGGAAGATTCGATATCACCGCTTAATTCTTTTACTTTTGCTTCTTTAAATTTTTTGCATGCAAGCATTTCGATTCTTTCTCGTGCTTCCCTTTCAATTTCTTCATTTTTTATTTCCCTAAGTTTGGCAAGAATTTTAAGTGATTCTTCCTTTGATATTAATTTTATCAATCTTTCTTTAACCTTTTCTTCCGGATAATAAGAATAGAACTCCTGTAATAAGTCCAATTTTTCTATCCTTCCAATAAGTTTCAGCCCCTTCTCCTTTATTGAAACCTGTGGAAATTCCTTTTTCAATTTTAGAAGGCATTCAAGAGCACATGAAGCAAGATTTTCTTTAAGATAAATTTGGATGAGTTTTTCCCATGCTTCTTTCCTTCTTTCAGAATCAGGGAAAAGAGTTAAAAAATTTTGATAAAAAGAAGAGGGATTATTCTTGTCCAATCTTTCTTCCCACTTCCTTTTCTCAGTGCAATACTTTGTTTCCCATCTTTTTAATTTTTTGATAAGTTCTTCTCTTTCTTTGAGATGGGGATAGGTTTGAAGGAGTTTCCTTGCTTCCTTTATAGCAGGATAGTAATTCTTTTCTTTTTCCCACTTTAAAAATTTTCTTTTCAGTAGAAGATAGCAGGCCTCACCTCCTAATGACGTAAAAGGGGAAAGATTATAAAGATTTCGAAGAAGGATGTCCTTCTCTTTTCCCTTCGCTTTCTTACTCATTTCCCAGAGAAAGCTCTGAACTTTTTCCAGCCATTCCTTTTCTTTAACAGGGGAGGGAGAAGCACTACCCATTCCCAGAGTATGTTTTGCCTTCTTGACTCTTTCTTCTATGAAGGGATGCGAAGCATAGAGAAGATATACTTTTTCGGGTTTTTCCTCCTTCCAGAAATCGAGTTTTTGAAAAAAACTCTTTGCAGCATCTTGGTAACCACTTTTCAATGCATAAATTCTTCCCCAGTAGTCTGCTTCCTCTTCCTGTTCACGGGAGTATTTTCTTTCTAAGAGCAAGGAAGAAAGCTCTAAGAGTTTACAGGCAGCTTCAGGATTATCGCTTTCTCTAATGATGGGATAGGAGAGAGTAAAGAGTAAAAGGTTAAGAAGAGTCTGGATTTTCTTGATTTTGTAAAGGTGTTTTTTCTCAAGGTGGGCTATCTCGTGACCAATAACAAAAGCAATTTCATCATCCGTTGGATTGAGATCAAAGAGCCCTTTAGTGAGGTAAATAAATCCTCCGGGAATGGCAATTGCATTAGCTTCCTCCAATTCCAGAATGGAGAAGGTGAGAGGGTAAGAGGAAGGGATGGAAGAAGCTATTTTCACCCCAATCATGTTCACTCTCCTAACCAAATTTTTTTCCTCTGAAACATTAATTTTTTCTTCTATCTTAGCACTTAATTTAAGTCCCAGTAAGAATTCCCTTTCTGGGAAAGCGGAAAAAAAGAAGGGGATTAAAGAGAAAAAAAGGATTTTAAAAACTTTCCTCATCTTTCATTTTACCAGAAAGAGTTTGAAAATTTCCCCTCTCCATTGACACATTCCCTTCTAAAAATTAATATTTATCTGATGACTCTTTACATTTTAAAAAGGATTCTCGGGATGGTACCCCTTCTTATAGGAATTAGCCTGATTACATTTTTAGTGGTTCATCTTGCTCCTGGCAAACCCTCTCAGGTAATGATGAGTTTAAATCCGCATATATCCCTTGAAACCATCAAGAAGTTAGAAAAGCTTTACGGGTTGGATAAACCTTTATACATTCAGTATTGGGAGTGGTTGAAAAAAATGTTCAGACTAAACTTTGGTAACTCTTTTCTTGACGGGAGGAGAGTAATAGACCGAATAAAAGAAAGACTCCCTGTGACCATCTCTATAAATTTTATTTCTCTGGTAATTATTCTTGCTCTTTCCATTCCCCTCGGTGTAATTTCAGCAGTTAAACAACACTCAATATTTGACCGATTAACCACAGTTATTGTTTTTATTGGTTTTGCTACCCCTTCTTTTTGGTTAGCTCTACTCTTGATGTATCTTTTCGGGGTAAAGCTGGGATGGTTACCCATTTCTGGCCTTTATTCCCTTAATTTTCCTTCTTTGAATTTCTGGGGAAAAGTAGCAGATTTAGCTAAACATTTAGTGCTTCCAGTTTTCGTAGCTTCTTTTGGTGGATTAGCGGGGCTTTCCCGGTATACAAAGAGTAATATGCTTGAAGTTATTAGACAGGAATATCTACAAACAGCTCGTGCTAAGGGATTGCCGGAAAGAGTGGTGCTTTTCAGACATGCTTTGAGAAACGCCTTACTCCCGGTTATAACTCTCCTGGGACTTTCTATTCCAGGATTAATAGGGGGCAGTGTAATAATGGAAACAGTTTTTGGTATCCCTGGGATGGGAAGATTATTTTATGAAGCAGCCATGTCCAGAGACTATCCTTTGATTATGGGCATACTTACCATAGGTGCTTTCCTTACCCTTATAGGAAATTTAATTGCTGATATTATGTATGCTTGCGTTGACCCCAGGATTAAGTATCAATGAAAGGTGAAAGCATAGGGGTTTATTATTGGAGAAGGTTAAAGAGAAATCCTTTAGCCATGCTTGGATTGGGCTTGATCCTTTTCTTTACATTGATGGCTTTATTGGCTCCAGTTATTTCTCCATGGGATCCTCAAAAAATCAATTTGGAAGAAATACTTTCTCCCCCCTCCTTGAAGCATCCATTTGGCACCGATTCTTTGGGAAGAGACCTTCTCTCAAGGGTTATTTGGGGTAGTCGGATTTCACTTTCTGTAGGCTTTGTGGCAGTAGGTATTTCTGTGATTATTGGAACTATCTGGGGATTGGTGAGTGGATATGCAGGGGGGAAAATGGACAATTTTTTGATGAGGATAGTAGATATAATGCTATGTTTCCCCTCCTTTTTCTTAGTTCTTGCCCTTATTGCTTTTACCAAACCCAGCATATGGAATATAATGGCGGTTATTGGAGTAACTTCATGGATGGGAGTAGCAAGACTGGTTAGGGCGGAAGTTTTGAGTCTAAAGGAAAGAGAGTTTATACTTTCTGCTAAGAGTGTGGGTTGCTCCCACCTTAGAATAATGTTCCGACACATACTCCCAAACGCACTCTCACCTGTGTGGGTAGCTGCTACCTTGGGAGTAGCAGGCGCTATTTTACTGGAATCTTCCCTATCTTTCCTGGGATTGGGAGTCCAACCGCCTACACCATCCTGGGGATCTATAATTACGGAAGGAAAGGATAACTTGGAGGTGGCATGGTGGATAACACTCTTCCCTGGATTGGCAATTTTACTTGCAGTCCTTGGGTTTAATTTGCTGGGTGAAGGTCTTCGTGATGCCCTTGATCCCAGACAGATTTTTGGTCGGCAATGAATGTCTTTTCCTATTCAGGCCCCCCGCCTAAGTATAAACTTTATGGAAAAGGGGAGAGGAAAATTTTGATATTTCCCTCTTGGATAAATACTCCTTATGAGGAAAACAATAATGTAGTGGTGGATATATGGGAACCCAAGAGTTTTTCTTCCGCAGTTATACTTCTTCATTCTTGGGGAGAAGGAAGGGGAGGGTATAGTGAGTTAATGGGGAAGACCCTTTATGAGGAAGGTTTTCTTTCTTTACGACTCCATCTACCTTACCACATAGCACGAACACCCTCAGGGCATTCTTCAGGAGCCCTCTTTCTCACTTTAGATCTTGAATCTTCTCTTACTTCTTTTCGACAGGCAGTTGTTGATGCCAGAACCCTGATAGATTTTATTATTTCCCATTATTCAGTGAGTGTAATTGGGGGTGTGGGGATATCCCTTGGTGCAATTATCCTTCTCACTCTTATAGGGGTGGAGGAGAGGATGGAATGTGGAGTCTCCATTTTGGGGGGTGGCAATCTTACAGATATTGTAGCTAAAGGTGTGGCAACTCTGCCCCTCATGCTGGCTGGAGTGAGAAAAGGTTTGAGATGGAGGCACTACCTTCAGGTGAGGAAGGATTTTGAAAAATTTTTGAAAGAAATAGAGGAAAAAGGCATGGAAAAAGTGGAAGCTCCTTGGTTATGGTTTTGGTTTGATCCTCTTACCTATGCAAAACCAGGGAAAAAGGTGCTTTTCATAAATGCACTATTTGACTTGGTAATACCTCTTCCCTGTGTATTGAGAGTAAGGAGGAAAATGGGTAATCCTCCTATTGTTTGGCTTCCCTGTTCCCATTTCACTTCTTTTCTTTTCTATCCGGTTATTATCAGAAAAACTTTGGAATTTTTAAAGGTAAATTTGAAGAAAAATGGGGAGTGAAATTAGAAAAAGAATAGAAACTATCCGGGGAAAAATTCTTGACGCTATGAAGATTTCAGGTGTAAAAGAAGTTCAGATATTAGCTGCTACAAAGACAGTTGAACCTGAAAGGATAAAGGAAGCAATTGAAGCTGGGATTACCCTCATTGGAGAAAATAGGGTTCAGGAAGCCAAGGCAAAGATTGAAGTTTTGGGAAAAGAAAGGGTTAAGTGGCATATGATAGGACATCTTCAAAGAAACAAGGTGAAACAGGCAATCAAACTTTTTGATATGATAGAGTCTGTGGATTCACTTCCCTTAGTTGAAGAATTGGAGAAGAGGCTTTCTAAGGCAGGGAAGGAGATGGAAATACTTGTGGAGGTTAATATAGGTAAGGAAGACACAAAGTTTGGTGTTATGCCAGAAGAAGTTAAAGATTTTATTTATAAACTTAAAGCCTATCCTCATTTGAAATGTGTGGGTCTTATGTGTATTCCACCCTGGTTTGAAGATCCAGAGAAGGTGCGACCTTATTTTGTTCAGATGCGAAGAATCAAAGAAGAAATAGAGAAAGAAGGATTCCCGCATGTGGAGATGAAAATACTTTCTATGGGGATGAGTGATGACTATGTAATAGCTGTGGAAGAAGGGGCAAATCTGGTGAGATTGGGAAGGGCTATATTTGGCGAGAGAAAGGAGTGAAGGAAATGATGGGAATTATAGGAGGAGGAAATATGGGTGAGGCAATAATTGCTGGAGTAATTGAGAAAGGAATAATGAAACCTGAGGAAATACTTGTGAGTGATATTAAAGAAGAAAGACTAAATTACTTAAAAGAGGAATATGGAGTGGGAGTGACAAAAAGTAATAAAGAAGTGGTCTCAGTATCCACTCTCATTCTCCTTGCAGTTAAACCTCAGGATATGAGAAAGGTAGTTCTTGAATTTAAAGATACTTCTTGGAAAGAGAAATTGTTTGTGAGCATAGCAGCTGGGTTAAAGATATCCTTTTTCAAAAATTTACTTGGTCCCCATCTGAAAATTGTTCGAGTTATGCCCAATCTTTGCATAAAGGTGAAAAAAGGAATTACTGCTATCTCCCCTTCTCCTGAGGTAAAAAGGGAGGAGTTGGAAAAAGTAAAGACAATCTTTTCTTCCCTGGGGAGGGTGCTGGAGATAGGGGAAGATTTAATGGATGGCATTACTGCTTTTTCAGGCTCGGGGCCAGCATATGTATTTTATTTTTTAGAAGCTTTAGAGGAGAGTGCTCGAAGCCTTGGCTTTCCATCCGATGTGGCCCGGGCTCTCTCCAGACAGCTTCTGGAAGGGTCTATTGAACTTTTAAAGAAAGAAGAAGATCCGATGAAATGGAGGTTAAGAGTGACTTCTCCTGGAGGCACAACTGAAAAGGCCATAAGTTACTTTGAAAAAAAGAATTTAAAGAAAATAATAATGGAAGGAATTAAGGAAGCAATGGTAAGAGCCCGGGAACTCTCTCAACTTTTAGAATCATAAAGGGATTTCTTCTACCAGTTTTTTCACTGGTATGTTAAAATTACCGCGATGTTTATTTTGGGGAATTTTCTTATGGCTTTAGGAAAAGTTTTAGGGATGGTTATTACTATCTATATTTGGCTTATTGTTATTCGTGCATTGATTTCCTGGGTAAATCCTGACCCTTTTAATCCTATAGTAGTGTTTCTGAGAAGAAGCACAGATCCCATACTGGAGCCTCTTAGGAGAAAAATACCGCCTTTGGGTGGATTAGATTTTACTCCCTTTATAGCTATAATTCTTCTTATGTTTGTAAAGCTTTTTTTGGTTCAATCGCTGATTGATTTAGGATGGAGGTTAAAGCATGGATAGGGATTATTCCCAGACCTTAAACCTTCCTCGAACTGACTTCCCCATGAAAGCTAATCTGCCGGAGAGGGAGCCTGAAATAATAAAATGGTGGGAAGATAAAAGAATATACCATCGGATGCTTGAAGGAAAGAAAAAGACTTTTATTCTTCATGATGGCCCCCCTTACGCCAATGGAGATATACATATGGGGCAAGCATACAATAAAATACTTAAAGATATTGTGCTCAAAAGTAAAGCTCTTTCAGGTTATGCTACTCCCTTTGTTCCAGGTTGGGATTGCCATGGTTTACCTGTGGAATTGCAACTCCTTAAAAAACTGGGAAAGAGGAAGAAAGAAGAAGTGGATATACATACCTTTAGAAAAGAAGCAAGAAACTATGCGATGTTCTATGTAAATCGACAGAGAGAAGAGTTTCGAAGACTTGAGGTATTTGCTGATTGGAAGAATCCCTATCTAACGATGGATCCTCAATACCAAGCCAAAATTATGGAAGTTTTCCTAAATCTCTACGATAAAGGTTTTATTTATAGGGCAGAAAAACCTGTATACTGGTGTATAGATTGTGAAACAGCCCTTGCAGAAGCAGAGGTGGAATACTTGGAGAAAGAATCCCCCTCTATCTGGGTGAAATTCCCCTTAATACTTCCTGAGAAGAAAGTGAACTCGCCTGCTTTTATTCTCATCTGGACCACCACTCCCTGGACACTCCCAGGGAATCTTGGGGTAGCCCTTCATCCAGATGAAATTTATGTATGGGGAGACACAGGTGATGAAGTTTGGTTCTTAGGAGAAAAGGCAGTAGAACGGGTGGAGAAAGAAACTGGGGTGAAATTTAAAAAAATCTTACGAAGAATGAAGGGTGTTGAGTTGGAAGGAGGGAGATACTCTCATCCAATCTTTCCAGAGAAACAAGGGAGGATACTTCTGGCTGATTATGTTTCCATGGAAGAGGGTTCTGGATGCGTGCATATAGCTCCTGGACATGGGGAAGAGGATTATTTAACGGGTAAAGAATATGGGCTTCCTCCCTTCTCTCCAGTAGATAATAAAGGATATTTTACTTCTGAGGGGGGTAAATACCAGGGGCTGAGGGTTGATGAGGCAAATCCATTGATCATCAAGGATCTTAAAGAAAAAGGTTTATTGGTAAAGGAAGGGAGGATTCTTCATTCCTATCCCCATTGCTGGCGGTGTAAAAACCCTATAATTTTCCGGGCTACTACACAATGGTTTTTAAATGTAGATAAGAACCTTTTAAGAAAAAAAGCACTGGATGTCCTTTGTGAGATAAAGTGGTTTCCTACTGTATCTCAAAATCGGATGAGGGGAATGCTGGAAGTTCGGCCTGACTGGTGTCTTTCCAGGCAGAGAATATGGGGAGTTCCGGTTCCTGTGATCTATTGTTCTTCCTGTGGAAGAATAATAAGTGGTTCAGCCTTTCTTAAGAAAGCACTGGAACTGGTAAGGCAACACGGTGCTGATGTATGGTTTGAAAAAGATGAAAAAGAACTTTTACCGGATGATTTTTCCTGTCCAGATTGTGGCAGTAAAGAATTTCGGAAGGAAATGGATATTCTGGATGTATGGATGGATTCAGGTGTGAGCCATCTGGCGGTGTTGAAAACAAGAGAAGGTCTCCGATGGCCAGCGGATATGTATCTGGAAGGAAGCGACCAGCATAGAGGATGGTTCCAAACTTCTCTGATAATTTCCATGGGGATGGAGGGAAAACCACCTTATCGAGAAGTTCTTACTCATGGATTTGTTGTGGATAGTGAAGGGAGAAAGATGTCCAAATCCATGGGGAATGTTATAGATCCCCAGGAGATGGTAAAGAAGTTTGGGGCAGAGATTCTAAGGTTATGGGTTGCTTCAACTGATTACTCCCGGGATATGAGGGTTTCGGAGGAGATTTTGAAAGGAAACATAGATGCTTACCGGAAGATAAGAAATACCTGCCGGTTTATACTGGGAAATCTTTATGACTTTGATCCACAAAAATATTCTTTACCCTCCACGGAATGGTGGGAAATAGACAAATGGATATATAACAGACTCCAGAAATTGATAAAAATGGTGAAGAATTTTTACAAGAAGTATCAGTTCCTTAGAGTATATCAGGAGATTTACCAATTTGCAGTGAAGGATTTAAGTTCCCTTTATTTGGATATTTTAAAGGATCGGCTTTATGTTTTTCCTTCTTCCTCTCCTGCAAGACGCGCTGCTCAGACGGTTCTTTACTACATTTTGAGAGACTATGTGAAATTGATGGCCCCCATTCTTTCTTTTACTGCAGAAGAAATTTGGAAATACCTTTCTGAAAAGGAGGAAAGTGTTTTCCTTTCCTCTTTTCCAGAAGAGGAGGATTTTGATGAGGAATTAGATGAAAAATGGGAAAAAATCTGGGAGGTAAGGAGTAGAGTTTATGAGAAACTGGAAGAAATTAGAAAGAAGAAAATAATTGGAAGTTCTCTGGAAGCAAGAGTAGAACTGGGGATACCTCCAGAAATTTATTCTACAATAAAGGAAGTAGAGAAGGACCTTCCCATGATATTTATTGTATCTCAGTTAAAGATTTATCCTTCTGAAGAGTGGGAGATTAAAGTAGAGAAAGCAAAAGGAAAGAAATGTGCCAGATGTTGGATGTGGAGTGAAGAGGTTGGGAAGAACACCCAGTTTCCAGAGCTCTGTAAGAGATGCGTAGGCTTTATGAAGGAGGCGGGATATGCTGGATAGGAAAATTCTTGAGGAATTGAAGGCAAAACTCTTAAAAATGAAAGAAAACATAAGCAAAGAATTGAGAGAATTGGAAAAGGATACTATGGAGAAGAGTCTAAAGGAAGCTTCAGGAGAACTTTCTTCCTATTCCATTCATTTTGCGGACTTAGGGAGCGATGCCTCAGAAAGGGATAAAGAATTCGATGTCTTAGAAACCGAAGAAAAAATAATAGAAGAAATTGAAAAAGCTTTGAAGAGGATGGAAAAGGGAGAATATGGAATATGCGAGAATTGCGGAAAGGAAATCCCATTGGAAAGACTTATAGCTATCCCCTATGCAACTAAATGTAGAGAATGTCAGGAAAAAGAAGAGAAGGGAGAGGTATAAGAAATTTTTAGTTCCTTCCCTTCTATTTCTCACGGATCAACTTTTAAAATTCGTCTCTAAGAATCTGGAAAGCAGAGTAAATTTAATCCCTGATTTTTTAACCTTAGAACCACCCCAGTTAAATCCGGGTATAGCTTTTGGATTCTTAAATCAGAGAGGGTCCCTTTCCTTAATCCTTTCCTTATTAGCTTTGATTTTTTTATTTCTTTCCTTCCGGCGTTCCTTTTTAAAATCCTCACCCTTACTTTTAGTATTTTTTGGTGCAATATCAAATCTGGTGGACAGACTAACCTATAAAGGAGTAGTTGATTATTTAAGACTTCGAGGATTCCCCTGGACATTTAACCTGGCTGATGTGTTGATTTTGACGGGAACCTGCTGGTATCTATTAAAAGAAGGGATTTCCCATGCACCCAGTTCTAATTAAACTGGGACCTATAGCTCTCTATACTTATGGTCTTTTTATTTTTCTTGCATTCCTTTTACCTTACCTTTTGGCGAGGAAAGAAGCTCCCCAATGGGGGATAAGCGAAGAATTCCTTTCCCATTTGTGGCTGGTAATTCTATTTGGAGGAGTTATAGGTGGTAAAATACTTTTCATTTTACTCCATTTACCTACGGTCCTTTCCCATATTCATGAAATCAACTACTGGAGAGGTGGATTTGCTTATTTTGGAGGTTTCTTTTTCGCATATTTTTTAGGAGCCTGGTATATCCGTAAGAAAGGTTACCCACTTCCCCGGGTTTCCTATTTTCTCACTCCCTATATTCCCTTGGGGCAGGCTTTGGGGAGGATAGGATGTTTTTTAAATGGATGTTGTTATGGTAAACCTACTTCTCTTCCTTGGGGAATGGTTTTTCAATTGAATTCACCTGCTGGTCATCATTATGGTCTTTCCCCCCTCCATCCAACTCAGCTCTATGCTTCACTTTTCCATTTTTGCTTTTTCTTGTTCCTTAAAAATATGAGGGATAAAAGAAAACATAGATGGAGACTTCTCCCCTTTTATCTCTTAATTTATCTACTTTTCCGTGGTTTTCTCGATTTTTTAAGAGGGGATACTATTAAAATTATGGGAGAATTGACACTACTTCAGGCATTTACTCCCTTACTTTTAAGTATAACTTTTATTTGGTGGATGAGATGGAAAGAGTAATCTCTTTTCCTTTAATCATCCTTTTTGTCCTCCTCCCATTAGCTATCTCTCCTTTTACCTATCATCCTGGAACTTTATCTTATACATTGATCCTTTTATTCATACCTTTAGCATTTTTTCAATACTGCCTTCTCCTTTTTAAGGATAAAATAAAATTGAAGTTTTCACCCCTTTACTGGTTATTATTTCTCCATTCATTTTTCCTTTTATTAACCCTTTCCTTTTCCCCTTATTTTTATCTTACTGCTGGTGCCACTTTACTCTATTTTCTCTTTTTCCTTTTATTCTTCCTCTCTTCTCAAGGATTGGAAGCAGAGGAAGAAAAATTCTACCTTTATTCTCTTATTCCTGTAATAATTACTTTCTTCCTGCAATTAGCAGGTCTCCGTATAGGGGGAGCAAGATTTACTTCCACTTTGGGTCAGAAGAACCTTTTTGCCCTTTATCTTTGCAGCTCTTCACTTTTCTTGGTTAAAGCATTTTTAGAAAAAAGAATAAGATTCTTATTCTACATCCTTTATCCCCTGCTCATTTTTGCAATAATTTTTTCTCGTTCCAGAAGTGGTTGGCTCACATTTGTGCTTATGTATACTCTCTATTTTTATTTCCTCTCACCTGAAAGAATCAGGAGAATAATTAGACACCTTTTTATTTTGGTTTCCTTTCTTCTTATTTCCCTCATCCTCATTAACTTTCTCCTTCGTTATCGGGAATTTACCAGACCGGAGCGACTTACCATCCCTTTTCGTCTCTATGTTTGGAAAAGTGGATGGAAAATGTTTCTGGCAAGACCACTTCTGGGATGGGGGAGAGATACTTTTCCCTATGTTTTTCCTTCCTACAGGGAGAAAGAACTGGAAAAATTTGTTTCCTCTGATGTGATGATGGCACCTCGAGCTCACAATGAGTATCTTCAAGTACTTGTAGAAGAAGGAATAGTGGGTTTTATTTTATTCCTACTTTTCTGGATTTTAATATTGAAGCAATGCTGGGATAAGAAAGAGTTTTTTAAATTTTCTTTAATTTCAGGGCTTCTCTTCCATGGAGTTTTCTCTGTTTCTCTTAGGTATCCATTATTTCTTTTCCTTCTTTATTATTTTGGCGGGAAAGTGATCTCTTTAAAAGAAAAAATTATCTCTCGGTCGGGTAAGGTTTTATTTCTCCTTTCCTCTGGTGTGGTCCTCATTTTTTCAACAGCAGTAAATTTTAGGATGACATGGGCAGATTATTACTTACAGAAAGGTGTGGTATTGAGTCAGAGGGGTAAAATTGAAGAAGCAGAGTTCTACATGGAGAAAGCACTTACCCTTAATCCTTTCTCTCCTTCCATCCTTTATAAATTGGGAAAAATCGAGTTTTTAAGGAAGAACTACGATAAAGCTGAATACATTTACAAAAGACTAATTTTCCTTGCCGGTGATTATGTTGAGGTGCATGCCAATCTTGCCCGAGTATATTTTATGAAGGGAGAATTTGAGAAGGCTATAAAAGAATTGGATATAGAGGAAAAACTCCATCCAGGTTTAGAAAAATACAAGATAATGAAGAAGATTTTATTGAAAATCAAGGATAAGGGAATTTTTCCCGCTCCCTAAGTATGACAAAATCGTATAAAATTCTATTATAACCTTTTTTAATAATGATTTCCATTTGAAAACACACTTTTTTATAAGAAAATATCTCTTAAAGCAAACAAAATTGGTAAGTAGCTTGATTAATTTATCTTTTTATTTTATGATTTTTCACCATGCTATACCATGAGATCTTGAAAGATTTAAGGCTGAGGAAAGGTCTTACCTTAAGAGCCCTGGCTAAAGAGGTGGGGATCTCCCCTGCTTACCTCAATCAAATCGAAAACGGTGTTAAAATCCCTTCTTTTAAAACCCTTAAGAAGCTGGCTTCATATTATGGTTTAGAGGTGAAAGACTTAGTAGTGGCGGAAAAAGAAAGAAAGTATAGCTTAGAAGAAAGTCTGGAGCAGAGAATATTGCGTTATTTGAGGAAACTCCCCCACGAGTATCTGGAAAAAATTTTAGAGTTTGTCAAATTTCAGTATCAGGAGTGGAAAAGGGCTCGCCGAAGCAGAATTGAACGGTAAGACCCTTTTTAATGGACTTGGGGTAAGTGTAAGAGTAAGTCAAGGAGATGGTGGAGAGAAAAGGGTGGGGTAAGTTTGTATCCAATTTCACCTTGGGGATTAATAAATATTTTCCCAGGGAAAAGGGAATGGAGGAGTTCTGCTCTTTTCTTAAGCTGGATAGAGGGAATGAATCTCAAGTAAAGTGTTTGTTTAATTCTTTTAATATATTCAATCCCTCTTTTGTAAGCTTCTAATTTTGCTTTCTGGAGTAATAAGAGGTTGTAAGTTTGTGGAGTAAGTGGCCCAAAACGATCAATTAATTCCTTTTCAATTTCTTTGATTTCTTCTTCCCGAGTAATCATGGAGATCCTTTTATAATAGTGAAGTTTTTCTTTCTCCCCTAAGTAAGGAATATCCAGAGTTGCTGGAATACCAATTTCTATTTGGGTGGGTATATAAAGAAGATATTTTTCTCCCTTAATTTCTGCTACAGCTTTTGCTAACAGTTCTGTGTATAACGAAAGTCCTACTGCCTGAATATGTCCATGCTGTTCTTCTCCTAAGATATTTCCTGCTCCCCGAATTTCTAAATCTGACAAAGCCAACTGATACCCCTTCCCTAATTTGGAGAAGTCTTCTATTGCATAAAGTCTTTTTCTTGCCTGCGGTGAGAGAAGAGTTTTTGGGGGTATGAGAAAATAAGCATAGGCCTTTAATTTATATCTTCCTACTCTTCCCCTTAATTGGTAAAGATCAGCTAACCCGAATCTATGGGCTTCATTTATTATTATGGTATTTGCATTTGGGATGTCCAATCCTGAAGCAATAATAGTAGTAGTTATTAAAACATCGATTTTTTTATGGATAAAATATAGCATAATTTTTTCTATTTTATTAGAAGGTAACTTCCCGTGGATAATACAAGTTTTTGCTTGGGGAACGAGTTTTTTTATAATTACCTCAAATTTTTCTAAATCCGGGATACGATTGTGAACAAAGAAAACCTGACCCTTCCTTTTGATTTCTCTCTCTATAGCTTCTTTAATAACAGAAAGATTGAATTCAGTAATGAAGATTTCTACTTCTAATCTTTCTGGAGGAGGAGTTTGAATCAGTGAAATATCCCGTAAGCCCACAAGAGAAAGATAAAGAGTGCGAGGGATAGGTGTAGCGGAAAGTGTTAAGACATCGATCTCTTTTTTAAGGAATTTTATTTTCTCCTTCTGTCTTACTCCAAATCGTTGTTCCTCATCAATGATTAACAACCCTAAATCTTTAAAAATTATGTTGTCCTGTAATAAAATGTGAGTTCCTATAATGATATCTATCTTCCCAGTTTTTAATTCTTCAAGGATTCTTTCCCGTTCCTTTTTGGAGACAAAACGAGAAAGAACTTCAATTTTGATGGGGAAATCCTTCATTCGCTCTTTAAAATTCATAAAATGCTGATGAGCTAAGAGAGTTGTAGGAACTAAAACTGCCACTTGTTTCCCATCCATCACCGCTTTGAAAGCAGCCCTCATGGCTACCTCGGTTTTACCGAAACCTGTATCTCCGCAGATCAGTCTGTCCATAGGATGGGAACTTTCCATATCTTTTTTCACTTCCTCAATGCTTTTTTCCTGGTCAGGTGTAATTTTATAAGGGAATGTAGCTTCAAACTCTTTCTGCCATTGAGAATCAGGTGAAAAGGCAAAACCTGGTTTGGAGAGTCGCCAAGCGTGAAGATGGAGTAGTTCACTGGCCAAATCTTTCACAGCCCGGGCTACTCTTTCTTTGGTTTTTCTCCAACGAGGACTCCCCAGTTTGCTCAATTTTGGAGGAATATCGCTAATACCTACATACTTCTCTAAGAGATGAATCCCTTCTACTGGCACATAAAGTAAATCACCCTCTTCGTACTCCACTACCAAAAATTCTTTATTTTTTTCTTTCCTTAATCCTAAGTATTTTCCTATACCGTGAATCACATGGACAACATAGTCTCCTATCTCCAAGTCAAAAGGGTGAGTGAGAGGAAACCCCCGGGGAGGATGTTTTTGTAAAGGTTGATATCCACGAATTTCATGGGGTGTAAGAATGACGAATTTAAAAGCATCCGAGATAAACCCTTCATTAAGCCTTTCTTTTATAAACTTAAAGTTCCTGATGTTCCTTTCCATTAAGATGTTTTTAAACTTTTCTCTTTCGCTTTCTTCAAAACCAGCCAGATAAATGGTGTAATCTTCCTTTTCCCATCTCCTCAACGCAGAAAAGAGGGTATGGAAGGAATAGGTGAAACCTTTCAAGGATTGAAAAGGAAGGGAAATTTCTCTATGTATGATAAGAGGAGGAGGGATAGGTAACCAGGATGTAAAAATTGTTTTTAATTCACTTAAATATTTTAAAAAGGAAGACCAGCTTACTATCTTGCTCTCCTTGCATCTTTCTTTTAAATTCTTAACTTCCTGAAGAATAACCAAATCACCGGAGGAGAGAAAGCTTAGAATATTAGTTTCTTTATCTTCCCATCCTCCCAAGGGAGGAATGGTTATTTCTTCAAGATGGTAAACAGATCTTTGGTTTTCTGGATGGAAAGCGCGGATAGAGATGACTCTTTCTTCTTCCAGTTCAATCCTATAGGCATACTCTTCCTCAGGAACATAAATATCGATAATACTACCCCGAACACTCCATTCTCCAGGGAATTCTACTCTTTCTGAACGAATGTATTCATTGTCAGATAACCATTTAACTAAATACTCCCTCTTCATGATGTTACCCACTTTAATTGCTAAAAAATTACTGATGAGTTTCTCTTTGGAAGGTAGAGGTTCGTTTAAAATCTCATGTTCTGTAACCAAGATGCCTGGTATTTTAGTTAAAAAGTGATGTAGAAAGATTACTTTCTCCCTTTTTTCTTTTAAAACTGGTAAATGGATAACCTGGTTCCCCAGTATCTCCTTGAGATTAAAATAAATTACCTCACTTTCTTCCTTTTCTGCAAGTATCAGAATATTTTTTTTGATATATTTTCTCAATAAAGCGATTAAGAGAGATAAAGGTGTGCCACCAATTCCTCTTATCCATATCCTTTCTTTTCTTTCTAAGTAGGGAACCAGACTCTCTATTATAGAGAAGTACTTATAAAGAACATCAATAGATAAAATACCATGCTCTCTCATATTGTTTTTATTTGATTAAGTAGAGAATTGTTTATTTTAACCGCAGGGTGAACCATAAGCCGGGTTCTGTATTTGGTGGCCATTCATCTCCGCGGCCTACCCGAGGGAATTAGGCGGGCCACCTTTTCCCTCTGCTTGGCCTTGCTCCAGGTGGGGTTTACCCCACTCCCGATATTTCATCGGGAGGAGTGTGCTCTTACCACACTATTTCACCCTTACTCCGATGTTTATCCCGTTTTTCATCGGGATAATCGGAGCGGTATGTTTCTGTGGCACTTTCCACCCCTTACGGGGTCTCCGATAATACATCGGAGCACCCTGCCCTTTGGAGCCCGGACTTTCCTCCCCGATGTGACATCGGGGTAGCCACCTGGTTCACCCTGCGGGCTTTATTCACTAATTTATTTTACCACAACCAGATTTTAAACACCCGATTCCCCAGCTTCTTTTAGAGTAAATTCCTTTCCTGAGACAGGGCAGAGAATTCTTTCTCCTACTATTTTGTACTTAAGCTTTTTAAGGTCAATCTCATCCGGTAAAACAGTAATCCAGTCTATGCGGGAAATGGGTACTAAAAATGTATGAAGATCTTCGTCTTCTAAAGCTCGAGTAATAGCTTGATGCCTTTCTAACACCAGATGTTTTCCTCTTACAATAACAAAATTATCCTTTATGATTTGGGGATAATCAGGATCTGGAGAGAGTAATTCACCTACAAAAACCCTTCTGGGTTGTCGTTCCCCACCCCCTTCCTCTAATTTCAATCTAATTTTTATTTTCATTTTTCCCTCCGGTTTTTTAAAATTTTTTCTAATTTAATTCTCTGAGAAGGAGAAGCATAGTCAATGATTAAAACCCCTTCTAAATGATCCACTTCATGTTGCACAACTCTTGCCATTAAATCTCCCATTTTTAATTTCACTTTTTTCCCTTCTTCATCCCATCCCTCTACAACTATTTCCTGAGCACGAGGGACTGGGAGAAAAATATCCGGTAAACTCAGGCAACCTTCCTCTTCAGTAACTACTCCTTCTTTTTCAATTATATAGGGATTTATTAAACAGATTTTTTTACTTTCCACATCCATTACCATTACTCTTTTATTTATGCCAACTTGAGGTGCTGCTAACCCAATCCCTTTGTAAGTATACATTACTTCCCACATTTTATTAAGAATATCCCTTACTTCATCAATTTTCTCTACCTCTTTACTTTTCCTGCGTAAAACAGGGTGAGGATAAATTATTAGTTCCAAATCCTTCATTTTTTAAAGACAAGGAACCAGAATTTCTTTTACCAGTTCATCTTTATTAGGTCTTCTTGGATTTTTTAACATACTTCCCGAAAAAGAATTTTCAGCAATCCATGCAAGATCCTTTTCTTTAATTCCCCAATTCCTTAATCGGTCATTAATTCCCAAGTCCCACAATAATTGGGTTAGAAAAATTGGTAAATGATAAGCGTCTTTAATTCCCGTTAATATTTGGCATAATTCAGCATACTTCTTTTTGCAGTATTCCATATTAAATCTCACCACATAGGGAAGAAGCACACCACAGATTAAGCCGTGGGGGATACCCCACCTTACACCAATAGGATGGGCTAATCCATGAACCGCTCCTAATCCTGCATTGGTTAAAGCCATTCCGCTTAGAAGTGCAGCCAAACTCATGTTATAGCGATGACTTATATCTTCACCGTTTTCAAAAGCTTTTTTCAAGCTCTGGGAGATAAACTTTAGCCCTTTTATACAGAAAGAGTCTGTAATAGGATTAGAACCCAGAGAAACATAAGCTTCCATTAACTGGGCTAAAGCATCTAAGCCAGTATATGCTGTAATATGAGGAGGGAGAGTGAGTGTAAGAACAGGATCCACAATGGCCAATTTTGGGTTCAAAAAGGGAGCTCGTAAACTCTTCTTATAGATTTTTTTCTTATTTATCAACACTGCATTATTAGTGACCTCAGAACCTGTCCCAGCAGTAGTGGGAATTGCTATGAAAGGAAGAGAGGAGGGTGGTAGTTCTTTCCCCTCTAAGAATTCTTCTACACTACCCTTTTTTCCAATAACTCCACTGATTGCTTTCCCACAATCAATTACACTTCCTCCACCAATGGCTATTATGAGGTCTACTTTTTCCTTTTCCCCAATTCTTCTTCCTTCTTCCACAATTTCCGTATCTGGCTCTCCTTCCCAGCCATAGAAGAAACTCAATTTTATCCCTTCCTTTTCAAGCAATGATTCCACTTTTGGCTTAAAGTGAGTCTCAAAGGATTTCCTTCCACCAATTACTAATGCCTTCTCTCCCAATTTTTTGGCTTCTTTTCCCAGTGTAGATAGACTTCCCACCCCAAAAATTATTCGAGTAGGAAGATGAAATTCTCTTATTTTTTCTTCAGCCATTCTTCCACTAACTTAAGAGAACAGTATTCTCCACACATTGTGCAAACACCTGGATGCAAAGGTTTAGATTCTTCCCATATTTCCCTTGCTCTTTCAGGGAAGAGGGAGCTTTGGATTTCCTTTTCCCAATCCCTGTTTTTTCGGAATACAGAAAGTTTCCTATCCCATTCTTTAGCAGACTTTTTCCCTCTGGCTATATCTGCAGCATGGGCAGCAATTCTTGCAGCAATCACACCCTCTCTCACATCTTCAGGAGTAGGTAATCTTAAATGTTCTCCAGGAGTAACATAGCAAAGGAAATCAGCACCTGCTTTCCCAGCAATAGCGCCTCCAATTGCTGCAGAAATATGGTCATACCCTAAGGCAATATCCGTTACCAAAGGACCAAGGACATAGTAAGGAGCACCCTTACAAATTTTCTTTTCTAAAAGGACATTTGCTTCTATTTCATTAAGGGGCACATGGCCAGGACCTTCCACAATCACCTGGACCCCTTCTTCCCTTGCTTTTTCTACCAGTTCTCCCACAACTAAGAGTTCCTCCATTTGGAGTTTATCATTTGCATCTTCTAATGCACCAGGTCGAAAGCCATCCCCCAGAGATAGAACTAAATTGTATTCTTTCGCAATAGCAAGGAGATCATCATAATTTTCAAACAATGGATTTTCCTTTCCCGTAGCTACCATCCAGGTGATATGGAATGCACCACCCCGGCTTACCATATCCATTATTCGTGAGTTATTTCTCATTTCCTCAAGGAGTTTCTTATTCACTCCACAATGAACAGTAACAAAATCTACACCATCCTTAGCATGTCTCTCTATAACTTCAAAAATCTTTTTAGCCTTCATCTTAAAGAGAGCCCCTTCCTTTCTCACTGTTTCCACCACTGCCTGATATATAGGAACGGTCCCTACAGGGACATTGCTTTCTTCTAAAAACATCTTTCTAATCCTATCTAAATCTCCTTCTGTACTTAAATCCATAATAGTGTCTGTTCCCGCTTTTATAGCTTCTTTAAGCTTCCTTCTTTCCCACTCAATATCACAGATTTCCGGAGAAGTCCCAAGGTTCGCATTGACTTTTACATTCAAGTTTTTTCCTATACCCAAGGGCTTTCCACGAAGATTTTTGAATATTACCATCTCTCCTTTAAGGAATAAATCCTTCAGAGTTCTCAGAGGAATCTCTTCTTCCTTTGAGATAATTTTCAGGTAATTTTCCATCCCTAAGATTATTATTTTATCATTCATTCTTCTAAGTAAAAAGTGGTTTGTAAACTAAGAAAAACAAACACTCCTCCAGCCCTCGCCGGAGGAGTGTTTGTAGTCTTACTAATCAACTACTACGGAGTAGTGGTCGGCCAGGATGCCATTGCGTTATTATCCCCGTTTTCTGCCCAGTTAGTGGTCGTCCAACTATCCCTGGGTACCCACTCTGCGTGACCATCCAGATAGAGGACATTACCACCATCCGTGGTGTGGTTAGCATCTGTACTTGAACAACCATTATCCCATAACAAGGGTGTATCAGCATCGTCTAACTCAGTAATGTCAAAGTTTGCATCGGTAGAGTTATGGGTGCCTACAGTTCCAGCATAGTTGTAACTTATATAAGGAGAATCAATAGTATTTGCCCACTTCCGGATGTTATCACTTGCTATGTAATACATATCTGTGGGTTTAGGATCTCTGTCAGAAGGGCACCAGTATACTGCAGGATCTGTTACATAAGTGGGATAGAGACCCTGTCCCTCATTGTCCTCATTCGGTCCACCGAGGGATGTGGGGGGTGGGAATCTCTCATCCCAGTCTGTCGAATACATGTGGAGGGCGAGACCAATCTGCTTCAGGTTGGATAGACATACTGATCTCCTTGCCTGTTCTCTTGCTCTTGCCAATGCTGGTAAAAGCATAGCTGCCAGGATTGCAATAATGGCAATCACGACTAATAACTCAATCAACGTAAACCCTCCAATCCTCTTCTTCAGCCACTTCATTTACCTTTTCACCTCCTTTCTTTTTAAGATTTTCTTTTCAAAGATTTATACCACATAAGGATAACTCTGTCAAGGAAAAGCTGTTTCATTTCCGCTTTGAAGCGGAAGTTTTGTTTTATCGAAGGTTGTAATTAAAAATCTTTTCTTCCTCGCTTTTTCCAGCAATTCTTTAATTTCTCCTTTTTTAAGGGCGGTTTTGAATCTGTTCCATTCTTTTTCAAAAATCTCCATAGATTTTAAAAGGTTGGGAATATTAGTGACAAGAATGTCTTCCCAGATATCTGCACCACCTTCCCCTATTCGAGTAGTATCGCGGAATCCTCCCCCAGTAAGATTTGTAAATTCATCAGGAAGAGTGTTTAATAAGTTCACTGCAATTATATGGGGAAGATGGCTGGTAAAGGCCACGATTAAATCGTGCTTTTTTGGGGTGGTAAGTATAGTTTTCATTCCTAAGGATTCCCAGAAATTTTTTAGTTTGTAAATCTTATCGTTTTGAACCCTCAAGCAGGTTATAAAACACAAGGCATGGGAGAAAATTTCTGGATTGGCATACTCCATTCCTTGTTTTTCTGATCCACATAAAGGATGACTACCAATATATGTGTGGCTGGAGGGTAGAAAAGCGGAAATTTTTTCCCAAAGCCAATTTTTGGTGCTTCCCACATCAGTAATGATAGTTTGGGGAGAGATTGAAGGAAGCAGTTTTTTTAGGAGGGAAGGTATGGTTTTTACCGGGGTTGAAAATATGAGTAATTGAGTATCTGGGGGTGGTAATTCCACACCTTTGTCAATTATCCCTTTCTCGATGGCCTTTTTCAGTTTTTCTTTACTTCGGGAAATTCCCACTACTTCACTATTTTTTAGACACTGTTTGATTCTTAACCCCAGTGAAGCTCCCATAAACCCTAAGCCTACAATGCAAAATTTTTCTTTCATTTCTTCTTTTCCGTAGCAATAGCAAATTTTTTCACACCTGCCTCCCTTGCCTTATCCAAGATTTTAATAACCTTTTCCAGTGAAACTCGTTTATCTGCATGTATAATTAAAACGAGTTGAGGATGTTTTAGAATTCTTTTTTCCAGTTCCCAAGTTAAGTTTTCCCAATCAATCAATTTGTTTTCTATGAAGAGAAGATTATCTGCAGTTAAGGTGAGGTGAAGCTCCTCCTTTTCCTTTTTCCAGGAAAAGTGAGAGGAAGGGAGTTCTATTTTAGCACCTGGAAGAATAATAAATGAGGAAGAAAGAGAGAAAAAGATGAGCAAAATTAATACTACATCTACTAAGGGTGTTAATTCTGGCCAGATAATGTATCCTCTCCTTTCCCATCGCATTTTATACGAAACTCGCGGTTTCCAAAATTTGAAGTAATTTTCTTATGCCCAATCTTATTTCTCTAACCAGATTCTGGGTCCGGGAAGTAAAATAATTGTAGGCAATAAGGGAAGGGATGGCTATCATAAGTCCAAAAACAGTGGTTAAAAGTGCTTCCCATATTCCTCCTGCAAGACTTCCGGGATCTACTGCTCCTCCACCTGCCTCAATGGTGGCAAATATCTTCACCATCCCAGATACTGTGCCCAAGAGGCCTAAGAGAGGTGATACAGCAGCAAGAGTAGCAAGAATTCCTAAATGTCGTTCTAATAGAGGCATTTCTTCTTCCAGTTGAGTCTCCATTAATTCCTGGATAATCTGGGAATCTCTTTCATGGTGTAGAAGTCCTACTCTCAAGACTCTACTGAGGGGTAAATTGTATTTTTCGCAGGATTCTATTGCCTCCAAAATTTTCCCTCTACTGAGAAGTTCCTTAATCTTCTCCAGAAGTGGATCAAGGGGAAGAGAGAGACGATAAAGCATAATTGTTCTTTCTAAAATTATTGCTAAAGCTAAAATAGAAGAGAAAAGGAGAGGATACATTAAATATCCGCCCTTAGATATGAAGTTCCACATGGAATTTATTTTAGCAGATAGAAGGGAATGTTAAAATAGATAAAGTGGAGATAAGGATAGGAACAAGTGGTTATACTTATCGGCACTGGTGGGATAATGTGTTCTATCCAAAAGATTTACCTCCTTCTAAATGGCTCCAGTATTATCAAAAGTTTTTTGATACCGTAGAACTCAATGTAACTTTTTATCGTTTACCCCTTCCTAAGACTTTTATCTCCTGGGAGAAGAGAACTTCATCTAACTTTCTTTTTTCAGTGAAAGGCTCTCGGGTAATTACCCATCTTAAAAAATTGAAGGATGTAGAAAGAGCCTTAGAGGTTTTTTTCAATAATGTAGCTTTATTGAAGGGAAAAGTGGGGGTGATACTCTGGCAATTTCCTCCCTCTTTTAAGAAGGACCTTAGGCGTTTAAATGAGTTTATTGATTTAATGGAAAATAAGGGATACCTTGACTGGCGACATTCTTTTGAGTTTCGCCATTCTTCTTGGTTTACAGATGATGTGTTTCGGGTTTTGAAGGAGCATAATATAGCATTGTGTATTGCTCATTCAAAGGTTTGGCCCTGTGTGGAAGAAATAACTGCAAACTTCCTCTATCTTCGGTTTCATGGGGGAGAGATATTATATGGTTCAGAGTATTCTTTGGAAGAATTAAAAAATTGGAGCGAAAAAATAAAAAAATGGATGGGAGGGAAAGAAGCCCTTTTTGCCTATTTTAATAACGATTTTGGAGGTTTTGCAGTTAAAAACGCCCTCATGTTGAAGAAGCTCCTTGGAGTTTCTTAAATTTTTTCAAAAGTTCAATTGCCTTTTTACAATTTTCTCTGATTTCACCTTTTTCCTGAAGATTTCTTATCATGGCTACTCCATCTACTCCAGTTTTTAAAACATCAACCAGATTATTAAAATTTATTCCACCAATGGCTACTAAAGGAACTTTTAAAATCTTTTTTGCCTCTTTTAGTATTTCCAAACCTAAGGGTTTAAGTTCAGGTTTAAAAGGGGTATCAAAAATAGGTCCTAAAGAAATGTAATCTGCTCCTTGTTTTTCCATCTCTTGAGCTTCCTCAAGAGAATGAGCAGAGGCACCAATAATTTTTCCACTCAAAATTTTCCGAGCATCTTTAATGGGGAAATCCTTTTTCCCTAAGTGCACGCCATCAGCATCTACACATAAAGCGACATCTATTCTGTCGTTGATTATAAAAATGGCATTAGATTGGTAAGTTATCTCTCTTATTTTCTTTCCCTTTTCTATGAACTCAGAGAGAGAAGATTTTTTATCCCTTAACTGCAGAAATTTTACTCCCCCTTTCATAGCTTCTCTTGCCACTTGAATAGCGTCCTTTTTAGCAGTTTCTTCATCAATTATCATGTAAATCTCCATAAGTTTTAACTTTTCCCATGTCAGGAGTGCTGTTAATACATCTTTTTCCAGTGAGTAGCATTGGAAACGGATCTGCATTAAATTAGAAGATACTTTTGGATTCTTCAGTCTCAATACCTCTTCCAAAACCCTTAGACTTTCTTCAATCCGTGAGAAATTAGCTCTCACCAATTTTTGGAAGTCAGGGTAGGGGGTGGGAAGAAAATTTTTACCTAAATCTTTCTCACTCTCCCTTCTTAAAAAGGAAGTGTCAAAAATGGAAAGGGTGGTAATAATTTCCCTTTTAAGAGACCTCACACGATTGGTTAAGGTAGGGTCTTCTAAAACAAAGCGACATACTTCTTCTATTACTCTTAGCCCCTCTTTTGCACGATTAAAGTTCACATCCACAATCCTCAGGATCTTCTCATCCATCTCTCTTTTTAATTTTTTCCACAATATGGGTGGTGGAAAATCCACTCAAATAAGGTATGATTTTTACTTTCCCACCCCAAGATTCCACTAAGTCCCTTCCTACCACTTCGTTTATCCTCCAATCACCTCCTTTCACAAGAATATGGGGTTTTAGTTCCTTTATTATTTGGTAAGGTGTTGTTTCCTCAAAAATCACCACATAATCCACCATTTCCAAGGAAGCTAATATTTCCGCCCTTTCCTTTTCTGGATAAATAGGTCTGGATGTTCCTTTAATTTTTCTAACCGAGGAATCAGAATTTAAAGCAACTATTAAAATATCCCCTTCTTTTTTAGCTTCGCGTAGAAGGTAAATATGACCAGCGTGAAGGAGATCAAAGCAGCCATTGGTAAAAACGATTTTTTTCCCTTTTTCCCTTTCTTTCCCAATGATTTCTTTAGCTTGGGATCGGGTGAGGATTTTACCCATTTTAAGTTTCTCCTATTGCAAAGGCACAGGCTAAGCTACGGATATGAGATATACTCACCTGGATCTTTTTAATCCCTAAGTCTTCACAGATCTTTTTGGCATTTCCTTCCAGTTCCACATAAGGCTTACCATTGGAAGATTTCAAAATTTTAATTTCTCTCCATTTTATACCCCTCCAACCAGTTCCAAGCATTTTCATAATCGCTTCTTTTCCAGCAAATTTCCCTGCAAGTGTATTAATGGAATGGGAGGAGGAGATTTCTTTTTCATGGAAAACTCTTCTTATGAATTTCTCTCCATATTTTTCAATAATTTTTTTAAATCTTTCTATTTCTACTATATCTATACCTATACCTTCAATACCCATATCTTGATGTATTATGACACAATTTTCTTAAAAACACATCCTATAGGATGGAGAGAATATCCTCTCCTCTCCCAAATAGCAAATTCACTGTATCCTGCTGATTTTGCCCATTCATATGCTTCTCCAATTTTCCAGCCAACTTCCTTAGGAGAATGAGCATCTGAGCCAAAAGTAATGGGTACTTGGTTTTCCTTTAGAATCTGAAGGAAGGATAGGGAAGGATATATTTCACCTACTGGTTTTCTTAAACCTGCAGTATTCACTTCCACTACCATCTCATTATTCTTTAAAAGTGAGGAAATTTTTTTATAAAAAGGAAGTAAAGGAAACGAGGGTTGGTAACCAAATTTTTTTGGTAAATCAGGGTGGGCTAAGACATCGAATTCACCTAAGGAAATTGCGTCCCCGAGTGTTTCAAAATATGATTGGAAAACTTTGTCTTTCCCCAGTTTTTCCCAAACTTCCTGAAAATGAGGATGGTCTATTGGGTATTTCCCAAGAAAATGTAAAGAAAGCATTAAGTAATCAAAAGGAAAATTTTTCACAAGGGTTAAGGTTTCTTCTATGTAGTTTGGGATATAGTCAATCTCACAACCTAATTTTATTTTAATTTCAGGATATGCTTTTCTTAAATCAAGAACTTTTTTAACATAGGAAGGGAACTTAGAGAGAGGAATGGATAGAGACTCTTTGTTAGGAAAAGGAAACTTTTCTGGTAAGGGGGCATGATCACAAAAACCGATCTCTTTCAACCCTTTTCTTATAGCAGTCTCAACATATTCTTCCATATCCCCTTCAGCATGGCCGGAAAGAGAAGTATGTAAATGGTAATCTACCAGATAAAGGTCAAACATAGGTTAAGATGAAGATTTTTTTGCTTGGCGTTCAAATTTTGTAGCCAGGGCTTCCCTTCCCCTCTTCTTATACCACCCAATAAGGGCTTTGTATCCCTCCTCAGGTTTACCTTCAAACATTTCTTTCAACATTTCCTCCACAACTCCTTTTCCATAATGTTTCTCTAATGTCCTTTTTTCTTCTATAATGAATTTCACGATCAAAATATTGTCCTTTAAGCGGGGTAGAATAGCCCGAAGAAGACTGGTGGCAATATCAAATAATTTGCGAGCAAGTTCCATTTCTCGCGGAATTTCCTTTTCCATTGTGAGAATCATTTCTTCAAAATTTTTGAGAGCAAGGGTTAGTTCTTTATCCTTAGAAGAAGGCCTTTTTGCCAAAATATCTTTATACTGATAAAGCACATATACATGTTCTTTAAAACTCATCAAATCATGGAATAAAAGATGAATGCATCTTTCAAACGCAAATTCATGGGTTAATTTTTCTGTAGGTCGATCCAGTAATGAATGGGTGAGGTCTTTAAGTTGCCAGAGATCCCCTTTTTCCTCCGCAGTTCCTATGAAAGTTGCTAAAACTTCCCAATCCACTTTTCCTTCCTTTTGGAACTTTTTCCATTGCTGGTCAAAAATGCTTTTACAGTAGAAAAAATTTTCTATCATATCCCGCATGTACTCTTCTCTCCTCTCTTCTAACCAGGGATTTAAATCTTTACTTCTAACCATTTTTTCCCTCCTCATTTTTTCCTTTTTATTATTTTCCCATCTTCCAGAAAAAAAATCTTCCCTCCAGATTCTTTCCAGTCTTCTCGGTGAGTAGCTACAACCAGTGCGGTTCCTTTTTCTTCTCTTAATTTCTCCAGTAAACCCCGAATCTCCTTCCCAGTTACCGAATCTACATTCCCTGTTGGCTCATCCGCTAAGATAAGAGAAGGTTCATTTATCAATGCTCTGGCAATAGCTGTTCGCTGTTTTTCGCCTCCCGATACTTGAGAAGGGTAACGATGGGCTATTCTTTTTAATCCCAGTTTTTCCAGAAGTTCTTCTGCTCTCCTTTTTGCTTCCTTTTTCCCCCATTTTTTCCAACCCGCTATGAGGACGTTTTCCTCCAGAGTTAAATCTGGAAGGAGATGAAAAAATTGAAAGATAAACCCAATATTTTCCCTTCTCCATAGGGAACGCCTCTCTTCACTCATAGAGTAAATATCCTCTCCTTTCCAGAGGACTTTACCTTTTGTGGGTGAAAGAAGACCAGCAATTATATGGAGCAAAGTGGTTTTACCTGCACCAGAAGGGCCAAAAATTACCACATAGTCTTCTTTTTTAATCTCAATCTCTATTCCCCGGATGACTTCTGTTTTTACATTTCCACTGAAAAAAGTTTTTTGAATATTTACACCTTTTATCAAAAGATCCTCACTCATAACGAATAATTTCAGATACATCCAGTCGTGAGGCTTTTATGGCAGGGAAAACCGTGGCTAAAAGAGTGGTAAGAACTGAAAAGCATAACATGAGAAGATACATGCCTGGTTCAATTTTTACGGGGAGATAATTTATGGAGTAAATGGCCTGGGGTAAAGAGACTGGTTTGAAAATTTTAATTATTACTTCTATGATAATAGCAAGTAAGCTTCCCCCCACCCAACCGGTAAGGGCTATAAAAAGCCCCTCTGTAAGAAAAATCTTTTTTATTTCCTCAGGAGTGAAACCAACTGTTCTTAAAATCCCAATTTCTCTTTTTCTCTCAGTAACTTTTACAATTAGAGAGGAAGAAATGCTAAATGTGGCTACAAAAAAAAGAATGGAGAGAATTGTAAACATGGTAATTTTTTCAAGTTTCAAAGCGGAGAAGAATACTGCATCCATTTCCTTCCATGTGCGAGCATAATAGAAAGGTGGTAATAAGCTTTCAATTTCTTCTTTTATTCTTTCTACTCGAGAAGGATGAAAGAGTTTTAACTCCACCCCACTAATCAGCCCTTTCATTTTAAATACTTTCTGAGCAAGAGGTAAGGGGAGGATGACTAAGGATGAATCCAGCTGGTAAATTCCCGTAGTTAAAACACCATTTATTTTCAAGACTTCACCGGAGAGGGAAGAAGTAACTAAAAAAACATCTTCACCGGGAGCTACACCCAAATAAGAGGCTAATTCTTTTCCTAAGAGTACCTTTTTTTCTTTCCCCAATACTCCTTTTACTATTACCCCTTTTGCCCTTTCACCAGAGAGGGTTTTTAATATCCCTTCTCCCCATATAACTGGTGAAACTTCCTTTATCTCTTTGAAATTGCGAAGCTCCATGATCCATTTCTGAGGGTAAGGAATTGCCTGGGGAGAGGTAAGATAAAGGTGGGGTTTAAAGACCAGTAATCTTTTAAGGAACTCTTCATGGAAACCGCTCATTACACCAGTGACCACAATAATTGCGGAGATTCCTACCGTGATAACGGTGAGGGATATTAAAAAAGAGAAAAAAGAGTGGGAAAACCCATGGCGCCCTTTAAGACTCCTTAAAGCCAAGAAAAGAATAGGATTCATACTGGTTTAAGAAGGGGGAAAAGAATGACTTCCCGAATGGAAGGAGAGTCAGTCAGAATCATTATAAGTCTATCCATACCCAGTCCCAATCCCGCCACGGGTGGCATACCATACTCCAGTGCTAATATAAACTCCTCGTCGAATGGATGAGCTTCTTTATCTCCTTTTTTCTTCTCTTCCATTTGCATTAAAAACCTCTCTTTCTGTTCCTGAGGATCATTTAATTCTGTGTAGGCATTTCCCACTTCCAATCCAGCAATTATAGGTTGGAATCTTTCAGTCAAATCTTTCTCTTTCCTTTTAGCCAGAGGGGATAAAATGAGGGGATAGTCAATTATAAAAGTGGGTTGAGTGATAGAGGGGACTACTTTCTTTTTAAAAATACCATCAAGCATTTTCCGATATGTTCCTTTTTCTCCTATTTCCTCAGCTTTTTTCTTTACTTCTTCCTCTTTTCTCCAGTCAATCCCAGCAAATTTCTTCATTGCGTCGGTAAAGGTAATCCTTGCCCAGGGAGATGTAAAGTCAATTTCCTTCCCTTGATAAGTGATTTTCAGGGTGTTGAAGAGTTCCTTCACAATTCTACAAATTAACTCTTCTGTTAACGCCATCAAATCCTGATAGTTAGCATATGCCCAGTAAAGTTCCATCATGGTAAATTCGGGGTTATGGCGAGAGGAAACACCTTCATTACGGAAACAACGGTTAATTTCAAAGATTTTTTCTAACCCCCCCACTACGAGTCTCTTCAGATAAAGTTCAGGTGCAATACGGAGATAAAGGTCCATATCCAATGCAGAATGGTGAGTAACAAAGGGTTCAGCAAGAGCACCACCCGGAATGGGATGCATCATTGGGGTTTCCACTTCCTGGAAACCCTTTTCTTCCAAAATCTTCCTCAATAAGGAGATGGTTTTACTTCTTATTCGAAATATTTCTCTTACTCTCTGATTAACGATGAGATCAAGATATCTCTGCCTAAATCTCTTCTCCACATCTTTCAATCCAAACCATTTTTGAGGCAGTGGATGGAGACATTTGGATAGGAGGACGAATCCTTTTACCAGGATAGTGATTTCACCTGTCCTGGTTTTGAAGACATCCCCTTCCACACCAAGAACATCACCAATGTCAAGCCAATCGATCTTGGAGTAGTTTTCTTCTCCTAAGGTATCTTTTCTAAAATAAATCTGGATTTTTTCTTTTTCATCGAGGATATCCATAAAGGTGGTTTTTCCATGCTCTCTAATGCTCATTATTCTTCCCGCTACTTTAGCCCTTTTACCTTCCCAATCCGAGTAGTTTTCCTTGATATTTTTAATTTCCACTATGGGAAGAAAGCGATGGCCATAAGGATATATTCCAGACTTTTTCCAGTTTTCCAGTTTCTTTTTGCGGATTTCTATAATTTCCTCTTCCATAATTGGGTATTATAGGGTGAGAGAATAGGAGTGTCAAACTTACCAATCTAAGGGTAAGAAAGGGTAATCTTTAAGTTTTTCCTTCACTTCATTCTTGAGGTCCTCAAGAACGGATCTTTCTTTTGCCTCAAATCTTAGAACTAATATAGGCTGAGTGTTTGAGGCTCTTATTAATCCCCATCCCTTTGAGGTGATGAATCTTACTCCATCCACATCTATAATGGGATATCGTTTGGCAAAATATTCTTTTAATTCATTAACTACCTGAAACTTTTTATCTTCCGGACAATCTACTCTAATTTCCGGGGTGGAATAATAATAAGGGATTTCTTTGACTAATTCAGATAGAGGCTTGTTTTCTTCAGAAAGGATTTCCAGAAGCCGAAGCGAAGCAAAGATAGCATCGTCAAATCCCAAGTAATTATCAGCAAAAAACATATGTCCACTCATTTCTCCAGCTAAGAGAGCCTTTTCTTTTTTCATTTTTTCCTTTATAAGGGAATGACCAGTCTTCCAGATTAAAGGATTACCCCCAAGCTTTTGGATGTATTCCACCACCCCTTGGGAACATTTAACATCCATAATGATAGTACTTCCCGGATGTTCCTTGAGAACTTTCTTCGAGAATAGAGCCAATAGTTTATCTCCCCACACAATTTCTCCCTTTTCATCTACTGCTCCTATTCTATCCGCATCACCATCATAACCAATACCTACAGTGGCTCCCACCTCTTTCACTTTTTTAATTAGATCTTCCATATAAGCTGGGATAGTTGGATCTGGAAGATGATGAGGAAATCTTCCATCAGGTTCCATATATAATCCAATGAGTTTAATACCTAATTTTTCAAATAGTGGTTTTACAATACTTCCTGCGGTTCCATTTCCTGCATCTACAACTACTTTCAGGTTATTTTTTATCTTTACTAAGGAGCTTAAAGTGTCTATGTAAGCTGGACGTGGGTCTTCTTCACAATATTCTCCCTTACCCTCTAAAAATTCTTCTCTTTCTATTTTTCTTCTTAAATTTTGAATTTCCTCTCCATAAATTGAGAAAAGCCCATGGCAGATTTTAAATCCGTTATATTCAATGGGATTATGACTCCCGGTAACCATAATCCCACCATCTGCAGAGAAATGATGGATAGAAAAATAGAGAACAGGAGTAGGAACCGTACCTACATCGATGACTTTTACCCCTGTGGATAAAAGCCCACTAACAAGACTATCCTTAAGAGCTGGGGAAGAGATACGCACATCTTTCCCAACACAGACACTCTTTCCTCCCCTTTCTCTCAAATATGTTCCAAAGGCTTTACCAATATACTCCGCTACCTCAGGAGTAAGGTCTTCACCTACAATACCCCGGATATCGTATTGACGGAAGATCTCTTTCTTAATCATGATTACCTCCTTTATTTTAAGCATATTATACCAGTTTGTGTTATCATTATTAGCATGAAGGGGACAACAATCCTCTGCATTGTAAGAGATGGGAAAGCAGTAATAGGAGGAGATGGGCAGGTAACGCTGGGTGATGGAGTGGTGAAAACCCGGGCTAAAAAGGTGCGGAAGATTTATGGTGGTAGAGTTCTTGTGGGATTTTCTGGTGCTACAGCAGATGCTTTAACTTTACTTGAACGTTTCGAAGGTAAACTGGAAGACTTCCAGGGTAATCTTACTCGTGCTGCCATTGAAGTGGCGAGGGACTGGCGAACAGATAGAGTTTTGCGTCGTCTATCTGCCTTGCTTGTGGTAGCTGACCAACAGCATATATTTCTTATTTCGGGAAATGGAGATGTTATTGAACCTGATGATGGGATTGTTGGAATAGGTTCGGGAGGTAATCTTGCTCTTGCTGCTGCGCGTGCCCTTTTAAAACACACTTCTCTTCCTTTACGCAAAATTGTTGAGGAGTCACTGAAAATAGCTTCCCAGATTTGTATTTATACCAACCAAGAGCTTGTAATTGAGGAAATTTAAAGATGAAAGAGTTAACACCCAGAGAAGTGGTGAAAGAACTGGATAAATACATTATTGGACAGGAGGAGGCAAAGAAGTGTGTGGCTATTGCTTTAAGAAATCGTTGGAGACGCCAGAACTTACCTCCCCATTTGAGGGATGAAGTAGCACCGAAGAATATAATAATGATTGGCCCTACGGGTGTGGGTAAAACAGAGATTGCTCGTCGACTGGCCAAGCTGGCAAATGCACCCTTCTTGAAAGTAGAAGCTACCAAATATACAGAGGTAGGATATGTGGGACGAGATGTGGAATCCATTATTAGGGATTTAACTGATGTGGCAGTAAGTATGGTTAAAGAAGAAAAGATCAAGATGATAGAGGATAGAGCCAGGGAAATGGTGGAAGAGCGACTTCTTGATCTCCTTTTACCAGGGCCTATACCTGAAGAAGAGAGAAAACATACCCGGGAAAAATTACGTAAGATGTTAAGAGAAGGAAAACTGGAGGAAAGGGTGGTTGAACTGGAAGTGGAAACTCCACTTTTCCCTGTGGTAGAAATTTTCTCTGCTCAGGGAGTGGAGGAAATGGGGATACATCTTCAAGAAATCTTTGGGAAGATGATGCCGGGAAGGAAAAAGCGAAGGAAAGCAAAGGTTAAGGAAGCCAGGAAAATTTTGCTTCAGGAGGAGACGAGTAGGCTCCTGGATATGGATGAAGTAGTCCGAGAAGCTATTTATAGGGTAGAAAATTTAGGGATAGTGTTTATTGATGAGTTGGATAAAATTGCTGGTAGAGAAGCTGGAACTGGTCCAGATGTGTCTCGGGAAGGTGTTCAAAGAGACTTACTCCCTATCATCGAGGGAACTGCAGTTCCCACTAAATATGGAGTGGTTAGAACAGAGCATATCCTTTTCATCGCTGCTGGAGCTTTCCATGTCTCCAAGCCTTCGGATCTTATTCCAGAACTGCAAGGGAGGTTTCCTATCCGAGTAGAGCTGAAACCCCTTACTCAGGAAGATTTTAAAAGGATACTGGTGGAGCCGGAAAATTCCTTAGTGAAACAGTATACTGCCCTCCTTTCTACTGAGGGGGTAGAGTTGAAATTTCTTCCCGAGGCTATAGAGGAGATTGCGAAAATAGCAGAGGAGGTGAATAGTCGGACAGAAAATATTGGGGCAAGGAGATTACATACGGTAATGGAAAAGGTGCTGGAAGATATCTCTTTCTCCGCTCCCGAACTCAAAGGGAAGGAAATTGTGGTGGATAGAAAGTATGTGAGAGAAAAACTCTCGCATATAGTTAAGGATTTTGATCTCTCTCGGTATATTCTTTAAAGGTAAAAGAAATGCTTTTAAAATTCTTCCGTAGAAAAGCCAGAACTATACTTATAGCCACAATTGTAGGAATTGTCCCACCCTTCCTTTTCCTTTATGGATGGTATTCTCGTTCTCGGGGGGAATCATTATATGTGCTGGCTAAGATTAATGGTGAACCTATCTGGGTAGAAGAGTTTTATGAAGAAGTTAGGACATTAGAAGAAATGTTCCCTTTCATTAAAGACCCTGCAAAGATAAGAAAAATGGCCTACAATAATCTGGTAGAAAAATCTATCCTACTTCAAGAAGCTAAAAAGCTTCGAATAAAAGCTACTCCGGAAGAGATGGTGGAGTTTTTTAAAACTTTACCTTATTTTATAGATAGTGAAGGGAAGTTTCACAAGGAGTATTTAGAAAGGCTACCGGATGAGGAATTACGAATGCTGGAGAAAATTGCTCAGGAAAATATTATCATTGGAAAATTGAAAAATATAATTGTTTCTTCCGTAAAGGTGGGAGAGAAAGAAGTGGTGGAAGAATATAAACGGAGAAGTTCTCTTTTCGATCTCCTTCTCCTTGGGAAAGATATAAGTAAAGTGAAAATAGAGGAGCAACCTTCTGATGAAGAATTAAAGCAATTCATGGAGGAGAATAAAGAGAGGTTTAGGAAAGGTCCTTTTTATAAATTAGAGTGGATAAAGGTTCCCCTTCAAAAATTTTTACCGCTTGCAGAGGTTAAGGAGGAAGAAATAAGAGAATATTATTCTTCACATAAAGAGGAGTTTAGAAAAAGCGATACTGAATTCATTCCATTATCTGAAGCTAAAGAAAAAATTAGGAAAAGGCTCCAAACTGAAAAAGCATGGAAATTGGCTAATGATGAAGCTTTTGATCTTTCGGTAAAACTTCTCGATGAAGAAGACTGGAAGAAAATAGTTCAAGAAAAATATCCTCTGTTTAGAACAAAAGATTGGATACTTGAGAAGGAAATATACTCCCGTTTGGGGATAAGCCCTTCCATAGTGGAAAGATCACCCTTAAACGAAGCCAGTGAACCTGTAAAAATTGGGGAAGGTTACTTAATCTTTAAGGTGGTTGGGAAAAAACCAAGGTATCTTCCTGTTTGGGAGGAGATAAAATCCGAGGTTTTAAAGGCTTGGAAAGAGGAGAAAAAAATAGAAAAAGCAAAAGAATTAATGAAAGAAGTTAAAGAAAAAATGGAAAAAGGAGAACCTTTAAAAAACTTAGTTGAGCAATATCAACTTACGGAAGAGAAAAAGGAAAAAATACGAATACCTACTTATATCCCAGGCTGGGGATTTATTGAAGAAGTAAGCAAATTAAAAGAAGGAATAATAGAGGGGCCTATAGAAGGGAGAAAAAGGGTATTTATTTTCCAAATTGTAAAATTAGAACTCCCTTCTTTAGAAAATCTTACGGAAAAGATGAAAAAAAGAATAA
Organism: Candidatus Calescibacteriota bacterium; assembly: GCA_021162785.1. Lineage (GTDB taxonomy): Bacteria > CAIJMQ01 > CAIJMQ01 > JAADFP01 > JAADFP01 > JAGGYA01. Next base: position 19,826 of record JAGGYA010000016.1, on the reverse strand, counting down.
AGAAAGAATTATTGCAGCGAAAAGGTGAGATAAAATTTCAGCGGTGGATAGAGGAGAAAAAGAAAGAAGCTAATATTGTGATTATTCGGAAGGACCTCTTGAGTTAAGGCTCCCACATCGTGGACATCGGGAGTATTCCTTATCCGCTGGATGGAGGTACTCAAAGGTGCAGATGGGACATTTTATGATGAAGGATTTAAGAGGAGGGAGTTTTGTGGTTTTACGGTTAATTTCTGATTTTATCCAGAAATATACTAAAATAGCTAACCATGGGAAAAGATAAAGGAAGATCAGTAAAGAGAAATTAATTTTTATCATGGTATATTATAACCTGGAGGTGAATAAAATGTTAAGAGAAGGATATGAAATTTATCTGGTGGCTATGGTGAGTGTTGTTGGTTTTCTGCTTCTCTTATTGATCATTATTTTGGACATTAGAATGTCAAAAATTATGAAGAAACTGGATAAAATTTCTCGGGATGCTACAGAATTTTTGAAATTAGGCTTAACCCATTTCAAAAGCAAAAAGAAATGAGATACCTTTTATTGGGAGAAAAGAGTTTGATAACCAGAATGGGTGAGTATCTGGTGGAGGAAGGCGAAGAGGTTCATTTAATTGGAGGTGGTCTCACTACTCAAAATACTTATTGCTGGGGAGAGAGTCTTCTTCAGTCTCCTTTACTTGGTGATTTGCTTCAAAACATAGAGAGAGTCCTTATACTTTTTCCAGAAGGTAAATGGGAAAAAGTTAAATTTTTACTTGAGAGTCCCTCTCTCAAAGGAAAAGAGATTCTGTTATTAACTTCCTACCATGTATATGGTATCCCCCAATTTAACCCGGTGACTGAAGATTACCTCCCTTCTCCGGTAAGTAAAAGAGGATGGGAGGAATTGTTTACAGAGGAGATGGTAAGATTTTTCTCTTTTCAAAAGGGTTTCTCTTATACAATTTTTCGCAGTGGTGAAGTATTTGGCCCCAAAATTTCTGGGATAATTGGAGATTTGTGTAAGAAGGGAGTAAAGGGTGAAGAAATACCTCTGTATGAAAAGGATATCATGGTAGATTTACTTTACATTCAAGATTTACTTCAGGGTCTTAAAAAGGCCTTGGAGACATTTGAGAAAATTAAAGGGGAAATAATAAATATCTCCTCTGGTAAAGGTGTGGGTGTAAGAGAGATAGTGAAGAAAATTTTAAGTTTAAGTGGGAAGAAACCGGGCAATTTTTCCTACTTTTCCTTAAATCCTCCTTTCCCTGAGATAATTTTATCGCCTGTAAAAATGCGTTTACTTCTTAAATGGTCCCCTCGATATAATTGGGAGAGGGGAATAGAGCTTCTTTTCTCCCAATTGCAGGAAGTTTAGAATGTCCTCTATAGTTGAGGAAATACTTTCTCGTGCAGATATAGTAGAAATAATCTCTTCTTATTACCCTCTGAAAAAAGCCGGGAAAAACTATCGGACCCATTGTCCTTTCCACCCCGAAAGAAACCCTTCTTTTACTGTTTCTCCGGAAAAGCAGATTTTTCATTGTTTTGGGTGTGGAGTAGGGGGGAATGTAATTAACTTCATAATGTTGGAAGAAAAGGTGGAATGGAAAGAAGCAGTTAGAATATTAGCAGAAAAACTGGGAATTAGTTTAAAGGAGTGGAAAGGAGAAAATACTCTCTATTCTTTAATGGAGAAAGCCTCCATAGTTTTCCGAAAATTTCTCCTTAAACCGGAAGGTAAATCCGCTTTTGAATACTTGGAAAAGAGAGGGGTAAGTTTGGAGATAAGTGAAAGATTTAAGTTGGGATATGCACCTCCTGTTAACTGGTTGAAAGAATTGGAGGATTTCTCCTCACAGGATCTTATAAAGGGAGGCCTTGCTTTAGAGAGAGAAAAGGAAATTTATCCCTATTTTCGAAATAGGGTCATTTTCCCGATATTTAGTTTAACAGGTAAAATTATAGCTTTTGGAGGAAGGACACTGGAAGAAATAGAGCCTAAGTATCTTAACTCCCCTGATACTCCTATTTTCCAAAAGGGTAGAATTCTCTATGGCCTAAATTTCGCTAAACAAGAGATGATGAAGAAGAAAGAAGCCATCTTGGTGGAGGGATATATGGACTTCCTTTCTCTCTTTCAGGAAGGATATGAAAATATCTGTGCTTGTTTGGGTACTTCCCTTACAGAAAACCAGGCGTTGTTAATTTCCAGATATGCTGAAAAAGTGAATTTGCTTTTTGATCCGGATGAAGCGGGAGAGAAAGCAACATTAAGGGCTATTGAAATGTTTTGGAAAGCCGGGGTGGTGCCTCGGGTAGTGGTATTGCCTCAAGGGTATGATCCCGATTCCTTTGTAAAAGAAAGAGGCAAAGAAGGGATGGATAGAATGATTTCTCAGAGTGAAGATGGGTTGGAATTTTATTTAAGTAAGTTGCAAAAGATAGAAGAAAGGAATTTAACGCGAATATTAGAAAAATGTTTTCAAGCCTGGGAGGAAATGAAAGAAATTTGGAGAAGAGATGAATTCTTAGAGAAATCTGCCCACTTACTTTCCCTATCTCTTCAAACAGTGAAAGATATGTGGGTTAGTTATAGAAAAAAGAGGAAATTTTATCTCCCCAATGTTCAGCAATTACCACCTTCTTCGGAAATACACCTTCTTTCCCTTCTCCTTAACTTTCCTGAGGAAAGGCAAAATATAATCTCTAAGTTACCTATGGAGTTAATTTCAGATTCCACTATAAAAGGGATTATTGAGAAGTTAGGTGAGGTAGAAGAAGAGATTAACATACCTAATTTTTTTGAGAAATTGAGTGAAGAGGAGAAAAGAGTTCTTTCAGGAGTGTTGATGAAAGAAATACCCCACAAAGACCCTTTAAAAGAAGCAAATGATTGCATAGAGAAACTAAAGCAACGAGAGATAGGTAGGTTGAAGATGGAAATATCCCATTTGGAAAAAGAAGGGAAATGGGAAAAGGTGGTGGAAACTTTGAAAAGGCTGGATGAATTGAAAAGAAGAAGAGTATGATATAATCATAGGTATGAAAAATCTGGATCAAAAAATAAAGAAGTTAGTGACTGAGGGAAAGAAAAAAGGTCATCTTACCTATGATGAAATTAATGACCTTTTACCTGAAGAGGTAAGTTCACCGGAAGATATAGATCAGGTTCTTACCACCTTAGGTGAGTTAGATATACCAATTGTTTCCTCCCCTAAGGAACTTGCTCTTCGAAGTAGGCCTTCTCCCACAAAAGCACTTGAAGCGGAAAGACCTCGTGAATACGATGCTGTTCGTTCTTATCTCTATCAAATGGGTAAAATCCCTTTGCTTACTCGAGAAGAGGAAATTTCTCTCTCTAAAGCCATCGAGGAAGGAAGGGAAGCATTAAAGAAGCTCTTTCGCGAGATAATACCAAGAGATAAATTAAAGGAATTATTGGAGGAGAAAAAAATCACAGATATTGTTAAAGAAGTAAAAAGAGTGTATAAAACCCGTACCGAATCTCCTTTCCCTAAGGGAGAGGAATTGCCTTATCCAGTGGACTGGAAAAAGTTTGAAGAACTCCTTCCCCAAATAGAAGAAGCAGAATCAAAAGTGGAGCAAGCTAAAAAGAAAATGATAGAATCTAATCTTCGATTGGTAGTCAGCATTGCCAAAAAATACATAAATAGAGGACTTTCCTTTTTAGACCTTATCCAAGAGGGGAATATTGGTTTGATGAGAGCAGTAGAAAAGTTTGAATATAAAAGGGGATTTAAGTTTTCCACATACGCTACTTGGTGGATAAGACAAGCAATAACCCGTGCCATTGCTGACCAGGCACGCACCATTAGAATTCCTGTGCATATGATAGAAACCATAAACAAACTGCTTAAAGTATCTCAAAATTTTGTTCAAGAACATGGCAGGGAACCTACTGCAGAGGAGTTAGCTAAGCTGATGAATTTACCAGTAGAAAAGGTGAGAGGGATCCTTAAAATATCTCAGCATCCTATTTCACTTGAGACACCGGTTGGTTCCGATGAGGATACTCATTTCGGAGATTTTATTGAAGATGAAACAGCAGAACAACCTCTGGATTCAGCAGCCTTCCAGATGTTAAAAGAACAGATTGAAGAAGTATTAGAGACTCTTCCAGAAAGGGAGAGGGATATCTTAAAATTAAGATTTGGTATAGGGGAGACTACTCCTCATACCTTAGAAGAAGTGGGAAAAAAATTCAATGTTACCCGAGAACGCGTAAGACAAATTGAAGCAAAAGCCCTCAAGAAGCTAAGGCACCCTGCCAGAAGTAAAAAACTTAGAGGTCACTTAGAATAATAGATCGTTCTTCTAAGTAATTTCGTAGGGAGGTTGGGGGTTTCTCTTTATTGAATATACTCACTCCCTCTGTTATACTAATTTTTTGAGAGGGAGAGATGAGGGAAGAACTTATAAGTTTACTGGAAAGATTGGAGAAGGAGACTGGGCTTCCCAGGAGGAGGATAATAGAGGTTCTTGTATCTGCTTTGAAAGTGGCTGCAGAGAGGAAGTTTGGCCAGAAGAATATAAAGGTGGAATTCGATGAAGAGAAAGGTGAGTTTTTGATATTTGTGAACAACAAAAGGTTATCTACACAACAATTGGGAAGGATAGTGGCCTTCCGTGCACGACAAATTATAGCTCAGAAGATAAGAGAAGAAGAGAAGAGTCTATTGGCTGAAAAGTTTGCCAAAAGGAAAGGAGAGATAGTCTGGGGGATAGTAGATAGACGGGAAGGCAGAGATTATATTTTGGAAGTGGAGGGTATGGAGGTGAGGCTACCTTATCGAGAGACTTTGCCTCAAGATGAATTTTATCGAGGGGAGAAGGTAAAGGCTTTAGTGTTGGAGGTAGATAAAAATGCTGAATATCCTGTCCTTTTATCTCGTACGCATCCTCAATTCCTGGAGAAACTTCTTTTGGAGGAGGTTCCGGAATTAAAAGAAGGGACTGTAAAAATTAAAAATGTTGTAAGGGAGCCGGGTTATCGTTCCAAAGTTGCGGTGGAGAGCAGTCGAAAAGAGATAGATTCAATTGGTGCCCTTATTGGAATTAAAGGAACCCGTATTAAACCTGTCCTTCATGAACTTCGAGGAGAAAAGATAGATATTATTCCTTATTCCGATGACATAAAAGAATTCATTGCCCGTGCTTTAGCTCCAGCGGAAGTGGAGGAGATAGAGATTTACCCTGAAAATAAACGAGCAAGAGTAATTGTTAAGGATGATCAATTATCCTTAGCCATAGGAAAGAAAGGGCAAAATGTAAGTCTTGCTGCCAGACTCACGGGTTGGAACATTGATGTAAGACCTGTATCACAGGCTTTACGGGAGAAGAAAATAAGCGAGGAGGAGAAGATAAAGGAATTTACTTCTTTACCTGGGATTGATGAAGATAAGGCTAAAAAACTCATTCAAGCAGGATTTTTCACTTTGGAAGACATTTGTCGAGTACCTCGGGATGAATTAGAGAAGTTACTCCAGATTAACACAGAAGAAGCTCAGAAGATTGTGAAAATGGCTCGCGAAATGTTAAAAAAGGAAGGAGTGAAAATTGGGTAAGAAAAGAATTTATGAGATAGCAAAGGAATTAAATATTTCTTCTCAGGAGCTTTTGAAAGAGTTAAAGGAATTAGATATTGATGTTAAAAGTCATGCCAGTACTCTTTCTGAAGAGGAGTATGAACTGATTAAAGAGCTTTATTTAGGAGAAAAAGAAAAAAGCAAGGAAAAAGAGAAGAAAGAAAGCAAAGATAGACTCCTCCCTCGGCCACCTGTGGTTACTGTAATGGGACATGTAGATCATGGGAAAACCACTTTACTGGATGCAATAAGGAAAACAAATTTTGTTGCACAAGAATATGGCGAAATTACACAACACATAGGAGCTTATCAGGTAGAATTACCTCAGGGCAAAATTACTTTTATTGATACTCCTGGCCATGAAGCATTTACTACCCTTCGTGCAAGAGGTGCTCAGGTGACAGATATAGTGGTTCTGGTAATTGCAGCAGATGATGGGGTTCAACCCCAAACTGTAGAAGCTATCAATCATGCTAAAAATGCTGGGACACCTATTGTAGTGGCTATCAATAAAATTGATAAACCTAACGCTAATCCCCAGAAGGTGAAAACCCAACTTATGGAGTATGGGTTAATACCAGAAGAAATGGGGGGTGATGTATTGGTCTCGGAGATTTCTGCCTTGAAGAAGATAGGCATTGAGGATTTGTTAGAAAACATACTCCTCCAGGCGGAACTTCTGGAATTGAAAGCGGATCCCAATGTTCCTGCAAAGGCTGTGATCATTGAAACAAGGGTTTCTAAAGGGGAAGGGCCGTGTGGAACGGTTATTGTTAAAGAAGGGACACTTAAAGCAGGACAACCCTTTATTGCTGGACTTACTTGGGGAAAGGTTAGACGGATGAAAAATTATAAAGGGGAAACATTAAAAGAAGCTCCGCCATCTACTCCTGTGGAAGTCTTAGGTTTTGAGTCCCTCCCTCAAGCGGGTGATACTTTAGAAGTGGTGAAGAACGAAAGAGAGGCCAAAAAAATAGCGGAAGAAAGAATTAGAAAGACAAAACGGATGCAGAGATCTCCAACCCTTTCTTGGGAATTAATAAAAGAAAAGTTAGAAGGGAAGGAAGTTAAAGAAGTTCCTGTGATAATAAAAGGAGACACGCAAGGTTCAGTAGAAGCACTTCGAAGTTCCATAGAAAAATTAAGCAATGAAGAAATTAAAATTAAGTGCATCCATGAGGGAGTGGGGAATGTGAACAGGTCTGATGTTCTTTTAGCCTATACCGCTCGAGGAATTATTATTGGGTTTAATGTGGGTAAAGAAAATGAAGTAGAGTCGATCTCCCGGACCTATGGGGTAAAAATAAATATTTATCGCTTAATTTACGATGCTATCCAGGAGACAGAGAAATTCATCAATTCTCTAAAAGCACCTGCTTTAGAACAGGTGAAGATAGGAGAGGCAGAAATAAGACGGGTATTTCAGGTCCCAAAGTGGGGAAAGGTGGCAGGTTGTTATGTGCTTTCAGGGAAAGTTAAAAGAGGAGCAGAATGCAGGATTAAACGAGGGGAGGAGGTAATATTTGAGGGGGTTCTCTCCTCTCTTAAACGCTTTAAAGATGATGTGAAAGAGGTTAGCGAAGGATATGAATGTGGGATAGGATTTGAAGATTTTACAGATTTTCAGGAAGGTGATGTTATAGAAGTCTTTGAGTGGAGAGAAAGACCCCGTTGAAGACCTCTAAAATGGTAATTGGAACTTTGAGAATACATTTGTATTTCCCTGAATCGAGAAGTCTAAAGGAGAAAAGGCAGGTCCTTAAAGGATACCAGGAAAGAATAAGGAAAAAATTCAATGTAAGCACCTGTGAGTTGGGACTTCAAAACTCCTGGGATGAATCCATTGTGGCTGTGGTTTATGTTAACAGCTCAAGAAAACAGGTGGAGAGGGTTCTTGAGGAAATCGTTAAGTGGAACGGTTTCTCCAAGAAACTGGAGGTTATTGATTACCAAAAGGAGCTCTTATGAACAAAAAAAGAAGAGCTTTGAGGGTGGGAGAAAGTATAAGAAGAGAAATTAGTGAACTCTTACTTAAGGAAGTGAAAGATCCGCGAATAGGTTTTTGCACGGTTACACGGGTGAAAGTTTCTCCGGATCTCCGATACGCCACAATTTATCTTACTTTTGCAGGTAGAGAAAAAGAAGGACTGGAAGGGGCAAGATCAGCCACCCCCTTTTTACGGAGAGAAATTGCCAAAAGACTCAATTTAAAATTTTCACCCCACCTTACCTTCCTTTATGATGAAGAATGGGAAGAAATTACTCGGGTAATGGAACTCTTGGAGGATTTAGATAAATAATGAAAGATGCTAACTGGGAGTTACTTCTCTCTTATGCACTTCTCCAAATTAAAGAACATTTACTTTTTTCTCACTTTTTAAAATTCCTCAGCAGACTTTACCCATTGACTAAGCTTTTCCCCGTGCAAAGTAAAAAACTTAATGTGAAAGTAATAAGTGTGGGGAATATTGTGTGTGGCGGCACAGGGAAAACTCCCTTTGTTGAGTATTTAGTAAATTTGCTGAAAGGGAAAGTCCAAGGGTTGGGCTTGGTAACTTCTGGATACGGTGGGAGCAAGAGAATAGGGATATTTACAGATGGTAGAAGAAGGTATTTTAGCTGGAAAGAAGGAGGAGATGAAACAGAATTACTGGCAAAAAAAGTTAAGGGAGTTCCCATAGGTTTTGGTAAGAATAGATTGGCAGTTATTGAGCTATTGGAAAATTTATTTGATACAAAGATTATCATTTTGGATGATGGCTTTCAATATCGAGGGATTGAAAAAGATATGGAGATTTTATTGATTGATGCACGAAAGCCTTTTGGGGATGGATATTTTATTCCTTATGGTTATCTTCGAGATTCTTGGAGATCCATAAAGAGAGCGGATTTAGTGGTAATCACTAAATTTGACTCTTTATCCATAGATCGGGAAACCATAGCATTCTTAAAAAAGAAATTTCCCCACATTCCCTTTTTATGGTCATACCATTCTCCTCAGTGTCTCTGGAAAGGTAAAGAAAAAATTGATTTGTCCTTTCTTTATGATAGAGAAATAATTTCTCTCTGTGCCATTGGTGATCCTGAATATTTTGAAGAAACATTGGAGAGATTGGGAGCAAAAATTGAAAAAAGATTGAGATTCCCAGATCACTACCCTTTCCATGAAAAGGAGATTGAGACGTTATTGAAGAATACGGTGAAGAAGAAGATCATAATTACTACAGAAAAGGATTATTTGAAAATTCCGGAGAGTATCAAAAAAAGTTTTCCCATATATTTTTTAGAAGTAAAAATGAAATTTTATGAAGGGGAGGAGAAACTTTGGGAAAAACTAAAAGAAAAGGGTATTTGTTAAGTATTGAAGGAACGGAAGGGACTGGTAAGACTACTATTGCTTTTATGGTTAAAAATTATCTGGAAGAGAAAGGCTATCCTGTCTCTCTTTATCGTGAACCAGGTAGTACTCCCGTATCGGAAAAAATACGCCAGATCCTTTTAAAGCAGGAATTAGATTCCCTGACGGAAGCCTTTCTCTATCTGGCCTCGCGTAGAGAACTGATAAAAAAGAGAATTATTCCTGATTTAGAAAAAGGAAAAGTTGTAATATTAGATAGATACATTGACTCTACCATAGCTTATCAAGGATATGGTCGGGGTTTGGATATTAAATGGCTTGAAGAGCTTAATTATAAAGTAGTGGAGGGAATTTTGCCTAATCTTACTTTGATTCTCCTTTCTTCCTCACCCCTTGGTTTTCTTAAAGAAGGGAAAGATAGGATGGAAAGAGAACCTAAGGATTTCCATGCAAGAGTCCGGGAAGGTTATCATAGAATTGCTTGTTCTTTTCCAGAGAGGGTTAGGATAATAGAAGTAGAAACTGGGATTGAGAAGGTGTTTGAAAAAGTAAAAGAAATTATAGAAAGGGAAGTAATTCCATGTCTTTCCAGGATATAAAAGGTGCAGGCTGGGCTTTAGAATACCTCAAAAAATGTGTGGAAAAAGGAAGAATTGCCTCTGCATATCTCTTTTACGGCAATGGAGAGTGGTTGAGGAAACGAGTGGCAAAAGAATTTGCTAAAGCTTTAAATTGTTCCGAAGCAAAGAATGAGAAGCCATGTGATAAATGTTTACAATGTCAAAAAATAGAAAAGGAGATACACCCTGATTGCATCTTTGTTTCTCCTCATGGGGCAGCCTCTCGGATTGGTATAGATAGGATTAGAGAAATTAAAAGAAGTCTTAATCTTTTTCCAGTAGAAGGGAAGTGGAGAGTCATAATTATTCAACAAGCCCATCGAATGACTCAGGAAGCCTCTAATGCGCTTTTAAAGATACTTGAGGAACCTCCGTCTCAAACCACTTTTTTATTACTTGCTCCTCACTGGGAAGCATTACTTCCCACCATTTCTTCGCGGTGTCAAAAAGTGAAATTTGAGGTTTCCTCTCTTGAAGATATTCTTTTACCTGCTTTGATAGAAGCTGGATATGAGGAAGAAGAAGCTAAAGTATTTGTGGCGATTTATGGCGGAGATGAGAGAGTAAAGGAATTGTGGAGAGAAGTAGACTTCTGGAAAAAACGGAGGGAAATAATAGAGAAGTTTTTGGGAAAGAAAAAAGTCTCCTTGAGTTTTCACCTTGATGGGCTTTACCAGTGGGTGGAGGACTGGCACAAAAAATGGAAGAAAAATATAGAAAAGAGGGTTAAAGAGGTGGAGGAAAAAGAAGGTAAAGGGACAGCTAAGGAAAGAGAGAGTTTTTGGGAAGCCGAGGTAGAAGAAAAGAGAAAAATTTTAGTGACTTTGCTGATTAATATGTTCTACTCCCTTTTTGTGGATGCCTTGAAGATAAAAAGGGGTGAGAAAAAGATAGTAAATAGGGATATAGAGGATAAAGTTAAAAAAATTTCGGAGTTAGATGAAAATTACATAAAAGAATGGATAGGGGAACTGGAAGAAATGAAAAGATTAGTGGAGAGAAATGTGAATCTTTCTCTGCTTTTAGGGTATATTGGGCTTAAAATTTATGGGATGGGAGGGTAGGATGGAACGAATTTATTTTATTCATCAGGTGAGGGAGGATAGATATGGGTGGTTTCGGAATTCTCAAAATTTGGGTGAGGATTTAAAAGTAGGGGATAAATGTTTAGTAGAGGGAAGAGAAAGAGAAGAATTAGGTGTGGTTAAAGGAAAAATAACTGAGGAAGGGGACTGGATAAATAGGCTCCCTAAGGTTATTGAAAAGCTGGACGAGGAGAGACTGCGAGAATTAGAAGAAATAGAAGAATTAGAGAGGAGAGCTTATGATATTTGTAAAAAGAAAATACGGGAATTCCTTCTGCCCATGGAATTAGTGAGGGTGAAAGCTACCTTGGATAGAGACAAGATAATTTTTTATTTTACTGCTCCTGGTAGAGTGGATTTTAGAAGGCTGGTGAGAGAATTAGCTCGAATTTTCCGAGTGAGAATAGAGCTTAGACAAATAGGGGTGAGAGACAAAGCTCGACTCCTTAGAGGAATTGGCCCGTGTGGTTTACCTCTCTGCTGTTATTCTTTTCTAACCTCCTTTGAAGCAGTAAGCGTGAGAAAAGCAAAAGAACAGGATTTATCACTGGATCCTTTTAAAATTGGAGGATGTTGTGGAAGATTAAGATGCTGTATTTCGTATGAATGGCCAATTTACAAAGAGATTAAAAAATCATTTCCTAAGGTGGGTAGCAAAGTCAAATGGGAAGGGAAAAGTGGAGAGGTAATAAAAATCTCCCTGCTTAAGAACAGTGTTCTGGTTAAGAAAAAGGATGGTTCAGTGGAAGAAGTTAAATTATCATTGATTGAGAGGGGTTTCTGAAGAAATATTGCTCTCCCAGTAAAGTATTCGAGAACAACGTTCACATGTTACCACTTTCCGGCCACTTCTGACTTCACTGACAACCTGAGGTGGTAGTTCCAGATGGCAACCTCCACATACCCCATTTATTACTTTCGCTAAAGCAGTTCCTCTACTTTTTATAAGTTTTTCATAGCGATTAAGAAGATCTCCTCTTACTCCTTTTGCTAAGACCTTCTTTTTTTCCATAAGCTCATCTTCTTCCTTTTTCAATTTTTCCATTTCTTTTTTTCCTTCCTCTTCTTCTCTTTTTACTTTCTCTTTGAGTCTTTCCAGCTCTTCCTTTTCTCTTTGTAAAACTTCTTCCCCTGATTCTGTTTTTTCCATAAGTTCAATTATTTCGTCTTCCAAAAGACTATTCTTTCTTTTAAGGTCCTCAATTTCATGTAAGAGACTGGCATATTCCTTGTTTGTTTTAACCTGGTAAAGTTGTAGTTGATATTTTTTAATGGTCTCCTGATTAGTTTCCAACTCCAGTTCTTTTTCTTTTCGCTGTAAAATCGTTTTTTCTATTTCTTTTTTAATCCTTGAAACTTCCTCTTCTTTTTCCTTCACCTTTTTCCATTTCTCTTCTATTTTAAGAGGAATTTCTTTAAGCCTTTCTTCAATAGAATTGATCTTTAAGTCTAAACCCTGCATTTCCAGCAGGGTTTTTATCTGATCAGTAATTGTATTCTCCATAACAACTATAGATTCTGAATTTTTTCCCAGATTTCCCAGAATAAAATCTACTCATGCTGATGGGTATTATAAATTCATTCTTTTTGAATTTCAATAGGTTAAAAGAGACTAAAAAGAAAAAGTGGGCGATAGAGGATTTGAACCTCTGACCTCTCCGGTGTGAACGGAGCGCTCTCCCTCTGAGCTAATCGCCCACTGTGGGCCCGGTAGGACTCGAACCTACGACCCGCGGATTATGAGTCCGCTGCTCTGACCAACTGAGCTACGGGCCCTTTTATATATATCTAAATTACCATCAAAACCCCAGGTTGTCAATAAAACTCAGGAGAAATTTCCCGGTTTGATAAAACAAGAAAGAAGTTATCCAAGCAAGAGCTGTAGTATAAAAAGCTGTAAATAAAGGCCAGGTAAGGGATTGAGTTTCACGGTAGATCACCGCAATAGTGGCAATACAGGGGATATAGAGGAGTATGAAAATGAGGAAAGAATAGGAAGATAGAGGTGACCAAACTTTACTCCCATCCGGATAAACATCATTTTTCAACATCTCTCTTAAGGAAGTTTCTTCTTTTCCATAAAGTGTTCCCAGAGTGCCCACTACAAGTTCTTTGGCGATGAATCCTGCAATGAGAGCTATAGATGTTTTCCATTCCCCAAAACCCAGAGGTTTGAATACTGGGGTAATAAATTTCCCTATTTTCCCTGCATAACTCTTCTCCAGTTGAATTTTGGAATTACCCTCTTCGGGCATGGGAGGGAAATGGCTCAAAAACCAGATCAGCATGCAGCCAGCAAAAATTATGGTTCCTGCTTTCTTCAAATATACTACCCCTCTTTCCCACATATGAATTAGAACACCTTTTAGAGTAGGGAGGCGGTAAGGGGGAAGTTCCATGACAAAAGGAGCAGATTCTCCCTTAAACATTAATCTACGGAATAGGTAAGACATACCCATAGCTACGAGAATTCCCAATAAATACAATGAAAATAGGATATTTCCAGCCTGTCGAGGTGAGAAAAATGTGCCAACGAAAAGAGTATATACAGGAAGTCGCGCACCACAGCTCATGAAAGGATTAACCAAAATGGTAATTAGTCGGGATTTCCTGTCATCTATTACCCGGGTAGCCATAATGGCAGGGACATTACACCCAAACCCCAATAACAATGGTATAAATGACCTTCCATGAAGACCTATCCGATTCATTATTCTATCCATTAAAAAAGCAGCTCGAGCAAGATATCCGGAGTCTTCCAGAATAGCGATAAAAAAGAAAAGAAGAAAAATTACTGGAACAAAAGTCAATACACTTCCTACTCCTCCTATAATTCCGTCTACAATAAGGGATTTAATAATACTTCCCTCAGGAAAGAAACTTCCAACAAGTTTTCCTATCCAGGTCATTAAATTCTCTATTCCCTGAGTAAAAGGTTCGCTAAGACGGAAAATCGCTTTAAACATTATCCACATAAGGAAGAAAAATATGGGAAGTCCTAAAACCCGATTAAGGAAAATGCGATCAATTTTATCTGAAAGGGTGTGTCTCAATTCATAACTTCTGGTAATAACTGTGGAGCAGGCCCCACTGATGAATCCATAGCGTTTATCTGGAATTACTGCTTCAGGTTCTTCGCCAAAAATTCCTTTAAGATGCTCAATACTTTTCTCAGCTGTTTGGAGTATCCTTTCCCCGGAAGATGTTTTCTTAACTTTTTCATAAATATCTTCATCCTTTTCCAGAAGTTTTACCGCCAACCAACGGGAAGGATAGCGTTTAAGAAGAGGTTCCTCTAACTTCAAGATCTCTTCAATTTTGGAAATTCCCTCTTCAATTTCTCTACCGTAATTAATAGGAGTAGGATGGTAAAAAATCTTCCCTTCGTGCAGGGCAATCACTTTTTGTAAAAGTTCATCCATTCCTTCTTTTTTGGTAGCTATTGTAGGGACACAGGGAACACCCAGAAGTTGGGATAATCTTTCATGGTCGATTTCCAACCCTAAATTCTTGGCAATATCCCACATATTTAATGCTATTACCATTTTCACTCCGAGCTCCATCAATTGAGTAGAAAGATATAGATTCCTTTCTAAATTGGAGGTATCTACAATGTCTATCACCACATCCGGTTTCTCATCCAATATGTAATTTCTGGCTACAAGTTCATCAAGGGAATGTGCGGTTAGACTGTAAATTCCAGGTAGGTCCACTATGGTCAGATGATATCCTGCATACTTGGAGTATCCTTCGATTTTTTCCACTGTTACTCCAGGATAGTTCCCCACATGTTGACGAGCTCCAGTGAGATTATTAAAAATTGTGGTCTTTCCAGAATTGGGATTTCCAGCGATAGCAATTTTTAATTTTTTACTCATTCTTCTATACTTCCCTCACCATTATTCTTTGAGCCATTCCAAAACCTAAAACTACTCTGGCGTTTCCCACAGCAATCACTACCGGTCCCGGGAAAAGACGCTGAATAACTTTAATCTTCATCCCTTCCATTAGCCCTAATTCCATAAGTCTTCTTCTCCAGCCCATACCTCCTCTAATTTCTATAATCACTGCTTCCTTCCCGGGGGGTAAAAGGGAGAGGGGAACCATTTTAAACTTTCTCCACGGTTATTTTTTCTGCTTCCCTTTTTCTTAAAGAAAGATAGTATCCTTTAACTTTGATTTCTAAAGGGTCTCCTAAAGGGGCTATTCTCACAACTTCTATTATTTCTCCAGGAATGACTCCCATATCTCTGAGTCTTCTTTTCAATATTCTATCCCCTTCCACTTTTATGATTTTTCCTTTCTCACCTTTAAAAAGTTCATTTAATTTCATTGCAATTGAAAATCATTCTCAATTAGTATCCGCTATTATTTTATCTTCCTTTGACACTCTTTGCAATATCCTTTTATCCCAAGTCGATGTTCTACAGGTTGGAAACCAAATTTCCGGCAAACTTCTTCTTGAAGTTTTTCTATTCTTTCATCCTCAAATTCTATTACCTTTCCACAGACAATGCAGATTAAATGGTCATGATGAGGATGTCCCCAGACAGATTCAAAAACTGCACGGCCTTGACATCTTAACACTTCTCTTATCAAACCACTTTCTCTCAAAAGAGGTAAAGTGCGGTAGATTGTAGCTAAAGAAACTTTTCTTTTGAGACGATGGTAAAGGGTTTCCACATCAAAATGATCATGAAAAGAGATAATTTCCTCAACGATTTTTCTTCTCTCTGGAGTAAATTTCAATCCTTTTTCCTTTAAAAAAAGGCGGAATCTCTCTATTCCTGTCATTTGGATTAAGTGAGAACCATCCCTCCATCCACTTTGATAACTTCTCCTGTAAGGTAAGAAGAAAGGGGAGAAGCCAAGAAGAAGACCACATTTGCAACTTCTTCAGGTAACCCTTCTCTTTTAAGGAGAATCTTGGATAAAAATTCTCTTTTCACTTCTTCCGGAAGATTTTCCGTCATGGGAGTTTTTATGTACCCAGGAGCTACAGCATTGACTCTTATACCCCAGGGAGCTAATTCTTTAGCCAGAGACTTTGTAAGAGCTATAAGACCACCTTTAGAAGCTGCATAATTTACCTGACCAGCATTTCCAATTATTCCGATAACCGAAGCAATATTAACTATACAGCCTTCTTTCTGTTTCATCATATACCGAACACAAGCCCTTGAGCAATTGAAAGCACCTTTTAAGTTTATTTCTATTACTCTGTCCCAGTCTTCTTCTTTAAGACGAACCAGTAATCCATCTCGAGTTATTCCAGCATTATTAACCAGTATGTCTATCCTTCCCATCTTTTCTTTTACTTCTTTTACTGCATTTTCCACTTTTTGAAGGTCTGAAACATCTACTTCCCAGTATTCCGCTTTCACTCCTTTTTTGAGGATTTCCCTTTTGGTATTTGTTTCTTCCCGGATATCAAATATTGCAATATCCGCGCCTTCCTCTGCTAACTTAAGAGAAATTGCTTTCCCAATACCGCTCATTCCCCCAGTGACCAGAGCAACTCTACCATTTAACATTTTCATCATTTTTTAACCTCACTAAGGACAGATTTGAATTCCAAAAGATTATCTGTGGTATAAACCGTTACCCCCGGAACAGTTTTCTTTATAAGGCTTTTAAGCACCTTCCCGGGTCCCATTTCTATAAAGATTTTTACCCCCTTTTCAACTGCCCGTTTCACTGAATCCACCCATCTTACAGGTTCTACCATTTGCCTTATGAGGTTTTCTTTGATCTTTTCAGGCTCTCTCTCTTCCTTAGCAGTGACATTCATAATCACAGGATAGAGAGGAGGTGAAAAATCAATCTTATCTATGAATTCCTTAAGATTTTCTCCTGCTTCTTTCATAAGAGGAGAATGAAAAGCTCCACTCACCTTCAGACGAACCACTCTTTTTGCTCCATACTCTTTTGCCTTTTCTTCTGCTGTTCTGACTGCTTTTTCCTCTCCCGATATCACTGTTTGTAAAGGTGAATTATAATTTGCAGTTACAATAATTCCTTCTTTTTTCGCTTCTTCCACTATTTTCTCAACTTTCTCTCTTTCAAGACCAAGGATAGCACTCATTACACCTTTCTTTGCCCTTTCCATCAGTTCTCCTCTCTTCTTCACCAGTCTCAAGCCCTCTTCAAAGTTGAATACTTCACTGGCACTCAGGGCTGTGTATTCTCCTAAGGAATGACCCATTATAAATGAAGGTGTGCATCCATCCATTTCTTTCCACAATTGGAAAATGGAAAAACTCAAAAGGAAGATCAAGGGTTGGGTGATAGAAGTTTGAGCCAGTTTTTCCTCTTCCGCTTCAAACATGATTTCTGGGTCCCATCCAAGAATTTCTTTCCCTTTTCGAAAGATATCTCTAACTAAGGAAAATTCCTCATAGAAATCCTTACCCATCCCTTTATATTGAGAACCCTGGCCAGGGAAGGTTATCCCTACCATTTCAGTATACATGCTCCCCAGGTTAGTCCTCCACCGAAAGCGTCCAAAAGTAAGATATCCCCTCTATTCACTTTTCCTTCCCTTACTGCTTCATCCAGAGCTATGGGTATAGTTGCTGCTGAAGTGTTGCCATAACGGTCTACCGTGACATAGATTTTTTCTAATGGAAGTCCAATTTTTTGAGCACATGCTTTCATTATTCGCCAGTTTGCTTGATGAGGGATAAAGTGAGAAATATCTTCTGGAGAAATTCCTGCCTCCCTTATAACTTTAAGAGCAGATTCTGCAAGGACCCTTACTGCTATTTTAAATAGTTCGTTACCTTTCATTTTTAAGAAGTGTTTTTTATTTCTTACCGTATCTTCGGTTGCAGGTAGTCGAGAACCTCCTCCCGGGATGAAGAGAAGATGTCCGCAATTCCCATCCGCTCCAAGAGTGTAAGATAGCAAGGTTTTCTCATTATGGGGAACAATTACACAGGCTCCTGCACCATCACCTAAGAGGACACAGGTGGACCGGTCTTCCCAATCCGTGATTTTGGAAAGAGTTTCCGCTGCCACTAAGAGGACTCTTTTGAATTTCCCACTACGAATCAAACCATTTACTACCACCAGTCCATAAATGAAGCCAGAGCAGGCAGCACTAATATCGAAGGCTGCAGAATTTTTGGCACCCAATTTTTGCTGGATGAAACAAGCTGTGGAAGGGAAAAACATATCTGGGGTAATTGTGGCAACAACAATGAGGTCCAGATCTTCAGGGGATATCCCTGCCATCTGTAGTGCTTTCTGGGAAGCTTTCACTCCCAGGTCTGATGCAGCTTCTTGAGGGGAAGCAATTCTTCTTTCTCTTATCCCTGTTCTCTCTCTAATCCATTCATCCGAAGTATCCACCATTTTTTCAAGGTCAAAATTTGTGAGAATTTTTTCAGGCAGGTATGAGCCGGTACCTACTATTCTAAATCCCATGTTAATGTGAAAAAAATTTTTCTATTTCTTCATTAATTCCCGAGATGACCTCTCGGCTGGCCACAAGGACACTGTTTTTAATACCTTCAGGAGGAGAAGCGCCATGGGTTACCACACAGTAACCTTTCACCCCTAAGAGAAGTGCACCTCCGTAATTGGAATAATCGAATCTTTTAAAGAAATCCTTTAAAGCTTTTCTTAGAAATTGTTTAACTTGTTGGTTGTCGCTTTTTTCAATTTTTTCTCTTAAATAATGAGATAAACTTTCTGCAATGCTCTCACTGGATTTTAATACTATATTTCCAACAAACCCATCACACACTACCACATCTGCCTTTCCCCAGAAAAGATCTCGTCCCTCAACATTTCCTATAAAATTAAGCGAAGATTTCTCTAACAATGCATATGCTTCTCTTACTACTTTGTTGCCTTTCATTTTTTCTTCTCCAATGTTTAAAAGCGCTACTTTAGGATTTTCAATCCCCATAAGTCTTTGGGCGTATAAGCTCCCCATTACCGCAAATTGATAAATTTCTTCTGCTCGTGTATCTACACATGCTCCTACATCCAATAGCAGAGAATATCCTACGGGAGTGGGAATAGGTACCGCTAAGGTGGGTCGGTGGACTCCCTGAATTCTTTTGAGATAAATAGAAGCAGCTGTAACTACTGCACCAGTATTCCCTGCACTGACTAATGCATCAACTTCCCCTTCTTTAAGAAGCAACATCGCTTTGACCAGAGATGAGTTTTTCTTTCTTCTCACCGCCTGCATAGGGTCATCATCCATATCTATTGTCTCAGGAGCATCGATAACTTTAATTTTTGGAAAATTAAATCTGGCTAAGCATTTCTGAATAATGCTTTTTTCCCCTACAAGAATAATTTCTCCTTCTATTTCCTTAAAAGCATCCACTACCCCTTCCACCACCACCTCAGGTCCCCGATCCCCTCCCATTGCATCCACCACAATTTTCACTATCTCCTCCTTACTTTATTTCTATTACTTTTCTACCCCTATAGTAACCACAGTTTGGACAGACTTGGTGAGGGGGTTTAAGTTGATGACAGTGGGAACACTTTACAAGAGGAGGGGGAGTAAGGTGGTGATGGGACCTTCTCATTCCTTTCCTGGACTTTGAAGTTTTTCTTTTTGGTACACCCATTTTCTCGTTGGGAAAGTATAACCCAAATCATTTCACTTTTCAATGCATAACCGAAGCCTGATACACTCCGTTATACGCCGTGCCTTCATTTGACATTCTTAACTCGCTTCCCAAACAATTTGACGTATTCAAAGAAACTTAATCCTTCAAGTTGCGCTTCTTTAGCAATGATTTTCCTTGCGATATGAACTTGCTGTAAAGCAGGGTCGTCTGGGAATTCCTTTTCTACTGCTCTTTTTATTTCCTCGATATCCTTTTCTTTAATCTTGCTCATACTTTCCCCTCCTATAGCAATTCCGCAGGTGTCATAATTTCTATTTGTCTCAGGTTATTTAAAGTATTTACCATCCTCACTATGTCTCTCGTTTTCCTCCTCACTATGTGTTTGAAGTTCCAACTTAAACGATAGTCTATCTCGTTTATAACCGCGATGGCAATATGGTAGGCATCCTCAGGATAACCTTCAGGAATCGTACCATGGCGGATATACTCGCTCGCTATCCATTCAACGTCATCGGTTAAAGAAAGCACTGAAAATCGTGATACTGCATCCTTCATTTTGCTTCGGAGTTT
>JAGGYA010000007.1 GCA_021162785.1 Candidatus Calescibacteriota bacterium | reverse complement strand
GTTAGATGAGTCCTTATTATAAAAATAGAATCTCTAAATCCTTTATCCTCTCAAAATCCCTGTTCATTGTAACAACCTTCAATCCATAATATTTAGCCACGCTATATTGATAAGCGTCATCAAAATCTAAATTCAGGTTTTTTCTGACATTTACAACTTCTCCATACACTTCCATTGGTAATGAAAGAAGTTTGATGTTAGGCATGATATCCCCAATAAATTTCCGAAAAACCTCCTCTTTGCCATATCTGAAGAGGATTACTCCAATGGAGTGCAAGGAAAAATCTGTTATATTGAGATTCCCAATATTACTGTCCAAGAACTTCTTACAATCTTCTTTCTTCTCCCGTTTCAGGAGGATTTCCAAAAATACATTCGTATCCACTAAAAACATTATCTCCACTCCAGAGCTTTATGCTGCAACCCAACAGAAGTAAATTTCTTTCCTATCTCTGATAACCCACCTTCCCAGTCAAACTTAAACTTTCTTGCCCCGATTTTTACCCTCTTGTATTTCCTCAATAAGAACTCTATATAATCTAAGACCTCTCTCTTTAAATCCTCAGGAAGTTCCTTTATTTTCAGCTTGATTTCCTTCTCAAACATGATATTTTCACCTCCTTGATATTTCATCTCTCCCTATTTAAAGGATGTAGCCCCCGGTTCTGGAAATATGGACGTCCCGACGGCAGCCGAGATTTGGACGAGGGTAAGCAAGCCACATATTCTTCTGTTAGCAGATCCGAAAGGAAAAGTGCGAAGCACAGCAGAGTACCCGCCGTCGCAGGAAATTCTAGCCATCAGTCTTTTACCTCCTCTATTAACATCTTCTCAAATTTAGGCTTGAGGTTTGGAATTTTTTTACAACTTCCCAAATTCTTTCAATTTTAACAACGAAATACGCATATATGACTTTATCTCTCATTCCAGCCAACTTCTCCAATAATTTCTATGGCTCTGATAACTGCTTATACAGTTTTAGTATCTTTAACGAACTATCATATGACATATCTTTTGTAAATTCCATAGCGTTAGTCATAGCCTCCAAAATGTCCTCTATATAGTCGCCAATTTCCCTTTTCATATGTATACAACCTCATTTAAGATGCATTTGCCAATCCTTGGTTTTAATGCAGATTTTTCAACCAAATCAACCTTTACCCCAAGCAAATCACTGAGATATTTTCTAATTCAACAAATTCTAAAAGACTAATCTTTGCATCAGGCTTAAATTCCACTAAAATATCAACATCGCTTACTTCTTTAGCTTTTCCTCTTAAATAAGAACCGAAAATGCCGATCTCTTTAATTCCATATTTTTCTTTTAGCTCTTTTTCGTGCCTTTTAAGTGTTTCCTTTATCCTATTAAGCAATTTTTTCATTTTTTGCCACCTTGGTTTTAAATCTCCCCAAGGCAATGGCAGGCACTTCACTTAACCCCTCCATACCCGAACTGCTCGGGTATGTTCTCAAGGAGAGGTGTAAGTAAACAATCCCCAAAATTTATCATCGTCTTTATTATACTATCCAGCAGAAGAAATATAAAAATAATTCCATAAGGGAGAAGTAAAAGTGGATGAAAACGGGATGACTACCATCCCAAAGGAATTTACTGGAGGAGATATTGTAAACACAAGCTTAGATGCAGATACTGAACTGCAGATACTAAAGTTGCCCAGAAGGAATCCATAAATTCCTCACACAAAAACCCTAATTTTCTTAAAGTCCTTTACCTCAGAATCCCAAACCCAACTTTATGCTCTTTATCTTCACCTTTTTTCTGGCCGGGAGAGAGAAAAATTCAGAAAGAGAAGGATGATTCTCAAATTCTTAAGAAATTTGGAAATTTCGGAAAATCGAGGATAACTACCTATTTTAGGATAGAATTGTTAAGGAAGAGAAAAATATTCAAAGCAAGAAGGAGTAAGAGAATATTTCTGGGACTACGAGGATGGATTGGGAAGTGTGACTGTCTGGGTGGATGGGAAAGGGAGGATGGTGAAGAAGACTATTACTCTCCTTTGGGGGGATGAGGGAGGTGAGTTTCTGGAAGTGGGAAGGGATAAAAAGGAATAACGCTAATTCCTTGATACCTGATACAAGAAAGATAAAATCCCCATTTTTTGGAAGGGAGTATTTTTTATGGTGGTTCTTTCTCTATTTAGTTGTAAGTTCCCTCTTCACAGGAATTTTAAGACACTACCGAAGATAAAACAGAAAAATAATGCTGGTAAGTACCTGGACAATGCTTACCTTTGGTTGCTGGTTCTTTATTGTGGACTTGGATGGTGTATAATTCTGGCTCTTAAGAAGACCCCCTACCTTATATAGTAGATATAAATATCGAAAGGATTTCTGTTATACTGGGTAGCAGTCTCTGGTCTCTTGTTCCTTCCCGAAGTCCATACCACTTTCCCCCCTCCTATTTTGAGATCCAAAACGGAAAAGTCGCCATGCACAATTCTTTTCATCTTCCTTTTTGAGAGATTATAAAGATAGATATTCCGGTAAATATTGTAGGAAAGCAGGGGTTGCGTAGGAATGGGTCTGAACTCCTCCTTCTTTATGGGGCCCATCCATACCACATATTCTCCATCTGTAGCCACATACCGTTCCCAATCAGGAAGGCTGGAGATAAGAATCTTTCTATCCTGATTGAGGTCATAGGCGTATATATCTTCTCTGTGTTCCTCACCTACTGAAGCTACCAGTATTCCTTTCCTCATATCATAATCATCGTGTGAAATCCCTCCCAGAGTTACATTCTTAGTCTTCCCGGAAGGCAAATGAAAAGCCTTGAAGACCCCTGCGGTAGTCATCCATACCACCCACTCTTCACCTATCCGGGGGCCAAATCCTTTCCCTAAAGCTTTATCCTCTTTTTTCTTAAAGTTATATACATGGATAGTGCCATCTTCATAATTACGATACACTATCCTCTCTCCCCAAATTCTGAGCTCACCAGGACGACCGGTTAGATTAAGGGGAGTTTCTCTGCCCGTATTTATATTCATAAGGTATATCTTCTTCCCCACCTTATAAACTATCCATTCTCCATAAAAGTCTTCCTGATAACTCTTAACAGGTTTCTCCTTTAATTTTCTTATGGTCTTATCCCGAAAGGAGTAAAGCATTAAATAAGTAGGACCCAGATGCTGAAAACGAGCTTTGAAAACAATATAATTTTTATCTATTCCGATAATATCCGCCCTTATCCAGGAGTAGGAAGAGGTAATGACCTCTGGTTTAGGTAGGCGAAAACTCCACCGGAAACCACAGAGAAGAGTAATCACAAGGAAAGGAAGAATAAAGAGGAACCCTTTCTTTCCCCTTCTATTAACTCTTTCCATAACTTCCTCCCCGTTATTTTAAAATAGGGACAGCTACCTAAGTTTCATTTTTTCTGTAGTCTTCCTGCTGGTTTCGGAATTAACCTTCTTTTAAGAATTTCTTCCCCCTTCCTTTCTAATAAAAAGAAGATTTCCTTGTATGATTTGTTTATAATTCCCTCGATCTGGCGAAGGATAATTACTGTGCCGGCAATTCCGAGCATGGTTTATTTTATAACAATAAATTAAAATTTGAAAAGGGTAGCTGTCCCTAAGGCATATAACTGAGGAGTATCTTTCAACTTTGTTTTGTGGTCGATGAAGGCATCTTTTGTTCTCTCGTTTGCATTAAAGTTTTTGGATTCAAGCATAGTTAGGGGTAAGCGGTTTATGAAAATAACTAAATCTGGTCTTCTGTACATAACCTTTTCATACCGATATTCAACTGTAAATTGATTTGCTGACAGAAACTCGTTGTTTCCAGGGCTTAACTCAGAGGTGTGAATATAAAAGTATCCAAACTCTTTAATCCAGTTTATGACTGCTTTCCACTATGTAATTTTCTGAAAAACTTTGCTTTTAAACTCATGCTTTAACAGCTTCTCTCAACTGCTTGGCGAGAGGTTTTGCTAACATTTTTGTGATATTATGGATTTCTACACCAATAATTTGGTTTTGTTCATCATATTCCACCCTTATGTTTTCCGCCACTTCTTCAGAATCCACGGAAATCCCCTCTTTGAGCGAAAGATACAGAATATCCGCTTCCTCGTCAAACCAAACTTTCACATTCTTACCCATCTTATCCCCTCCTTTCTCTTTATTTCTTTATTTATGTTTCTGCAAGGATAAGTTGTTACGATTTTTATCTCCTCTCCTTTCTTTATGAAAACAACCACAAGACTTGTTTGGATATCATCAATTTTAACCTTTGCCACTGCAACCATGGTCTTTTCTATTAAATCGTAAAAGAGGAATTCCGGATTACTTACCACTTCCTCAATCACTTCTACCTTTATCTTTCGCTCTTTGATTTTCTGCAATGCATGTTTTGAGAAAATTATTCTCATATTTCCTCAACTCTACACTTTCCAAATACAAACTTCGGCAGTAAAACATCCCTTATTTTCCCCAAAACCATAAAAGGGTCTAACCCTTCTGGTATTTTTATCCTCTATACTTACTAAAATAAACCTTGTATGCTTTGTTTATAATTCCCTCGATCTGGCGAAGGATAACCTACTAGTCTGGCAATTCCGAGCATGGTTTATTTTATAACAATAAATTAAAATTTGAAAAGGGTAGCTGTCCCAATTTCGAAAAATGGATTGTTCAATTTTAAAGTGATTTTAATGATTCATCAATGGTTCCATCGGGTAACATCCAGTCAGGGTGATACTTCCCTTCTTCTTCAAGCTGGTACCTAACACATTTTTCCCAGTTTCCCTTACAATATTCCTTTATCCATTTCTCATCGAGTTTTCCCATTTCATAATATCTCTTCATCGGACAGACAGGAAACCATTTACATTGCGGTGGATTTTTGCCCCCGCGAGTCTCTTTCTTCATGATCAGAAAATTATATCAGCTCAAATTTTAAATACAACTTAGGATACCATTTTTGCCTGGTAAATTTGACATTCTTTTTAAAAAAAGTAAAATGGGAATAAGGAAGTGGTTTTTGTTGACTATTCATTTGATTTCTCCGAGGTCTCCTGTAGCCTGTCCTACGGAGAGAGAAAAAGCTAACCATTTCTCTCGGCTAAGTCTGGCTACTGTGGCAGGATTGCTCCCTCAGGATGCCAATATCCGGATTATCAACGATAACATAGAGGAAATAGACTTTGATGAAAAAGTGGATCTGGTGGGAATAACTGCCATTACCTCCACTGCACCTCGAACTTATGAAATTGCAGACAAGTTCAGAGAGAGGAAAATTCCAGTTATATTGGGAGGAATTCACCCCACTGCTTTACCTCAGGAAGCATCTCTTCATGCTAATTCCGTGGTTATAGGGGAAGCTGAAGGAGTAATGAAGGAATTAATCAAAGATTTCAAGCAAGGGACTCTTAAAAAATTTTATCGCTCTTCTAAAAGACCCAGTCTGATAAACCTTCCTTTGCCCAGAAAAGATCTCTGGATAGGTAGTAAATATTATCAAGAATGGGATATGGTCCAAACTACCCGAGGATGCCCTTTCAATTGTGATTTCTGCAGTGTAACTACTTTCTTTGGACGGACTTATCGCACAAGGCCAATATCTGATGTAATCAGGGAAGTGAAAAATTTTCCTCATCGCACAATTTTCTTTGTGGACGACAACATCACTGCCCGTCCGGATTACTCCAAAAAACTTTTCCAAGCTTTGATCCCACTTAAAATAAGATGGTTTGGCCAGAGTTCTTTAACCATTTTCAAAGACGATGAACTACTCAAACTCGCTTCTAAAAGTGGGTGTTTTGGATTGTTCATTGGTTTTGAATCGCTTTCAAGTGCTAACTTAAAGAAAGCAGGTAAAACAGCAAACCATGTTAAGGAATACAGCACAGCCATTAAAAAAATACATGACCATGGAATTGGAATAGTGGGAGCTTTTATTTTCGGTTTTGATCTGGATGATGAGAGTGTTTTTGAAGAAACTGTAAAATTCATTGACAGAAATCAGCTTGAATTAGCCAGTTTCTCTATTCTCACTCCCTTACCTGGCACACGATTGTATAAGAGATTGGAAGAAGAAGGGAGAATCATCCGGAGAGATTGGACAAAATATACCTGTGGTGAAGTAGTCTTCCGCCCAAAGTTACTTACAGTAGAGCAACTTCGGGAAGGCTATGACTGGGCAAGAAAACAAATTTCTTCTTTCCCTTCTATCTTCCGGAGAACTTTTCACTTAAGAAAATCCTCCTTCATTGCTTTCCCTGTAAACCTCATCATGAGAAAATCCACCCGTGCATTTTTGAAAAACAAACATTGAAATCTCTATTTTTTTAAAATTAGTCGCCTCACTTTTTAATTTTCCTTAACAACATGCTAAAATTAAGGATGTTGGTCTATAAACCCATTGGCATCATTTACTCTCCATTTAAAGAACCAAGAGGGACACCTATACAACCTGCTGGGGCTAAGGGTGTAAAAGGAAGAGTGGAAGTATTCCCAGAGTATGCAGAAGGTTTAAAGGATATTGAAGGATTTTCTCACATTATCCTTATTTATCATTTTCATCGTGTAAAAGGGTATAAATTAAGAGTAAAGCCTTTCATGGATGATAATTTTCACGGTGTTTTCGCCACTCGAGCCCCGGCACGTCCAAATCCTATCGGAATTTCGGTGGTTAGACTTTTGAAAGTGGAGGGGAATATCCTCTATGTTGAGGATTTAGACATTGTCGATGGAACCCCTCTTCTGGATATTAAACCTTATGTTCCAGAGTTTGATAAAAGAGAGGGAGTTAAAATTGGATGGCTTGAAAAAAATGTGTATAAACTTTCCCAATCGCGAGACGACGAAAGATTCGTGGAAGGCTCTTAATCTCTTTAACTTTTTCTTCAATGGAAATGCTGTAATGTTAGAGTTACAATTAAAGAATTTTTGAGTTGTAAAGCTAAAGGAAATAAAAATGGGGATTTATCTTGCACCGCTAATTTTCTTTTTTATTTCTTTTGTTTTCTCCATGCTGGGTATGGGTGGTTCACAACTTTACATCCCGATTCTTTTTTGGCTCGGGATGGATTTTAAGCATGAAGCTATACCTCTGGGAATGCTTCTCAATGTGGTTAATTCCTCTTCTGCTGCTTTTACCTATGCCCGGAAGAAACTTATTGAGTGGAAAGTAGGTTTACCTTTTGGAATTTTCATGGTCTTATTTGCTCCACTTGGAACTTGGGTAAATGTGAGCCTCCCTACAAAACCAGTGATACTTGTTTTTGCCCTGTTTACTGCTACAGCTGCAATTTTAATGCTCAGTGGCTGGAAACCAAAAAGAGGAAAGTTATCTTATAAAGGAAGGTTCATCCTCGGGGCAATAGCCGGGAGTATCCTTGGATTCTTTGCAGGATTGATTGGCCGGGGAGGAGGAAGTTTTGTGGTCCCTCTACTTTACATTGCCGGCCTGGAACCCAAAACCGCTGCAGCCACCTCCAGCATAGTGGTAACTTTTTCAGGAACTTCCAGTTTCCTTTCCCATATTTTCACATCTGCTACGCCAAACTGGACAGTATGGTTACTCTGTGTAATTTCGGTTTTAAGCGGTTCTCAGCTCGGTTCAAGGTTTATGGCGGAAAGACTCAAACATAAAGCAGTAAAAAGAGTCTTTGGAATTGTTCTCTTAATGGTTTCGGGAATTTTGATTGTAAAAGATGTGCTTTTAAAATGATTTTCTAATTTCTCTCTTCCCAAATTCCAAAAATACAAGAAAATCCTGCCACTCCTTGATCTTTGAGCCTTCCTGTTTTTTCATGAATTCTTCCAGTTCCTACAGTATGCAGAAATTTTCCGTATTCTTTCCAAACTTTCCTCACCTGCTGCTTGAGGCAATTCATCAGAAATTCCCAGAACCAAGCGAGGATGAAAAAGTTTAACCAGTTTTTCCACACAGGCCATTAATTCTTCTTCAGGATATGTGGAGAGAAACAACACTGCAGGTATTCCATCAAGAAGAATTTTGTCTCCAATATGTTCCTTCATTTCTTCTATACTCACATCACCTTGAGGTAAGGGAGTAAGGGCTTCCAAACCATCAAAGGGTAAATCTTTGAGAAATTTTAGGATGGGTTTAAAACTTCCGTCAATATGAATATGAGTATGAATTCCATGTTTTCTGAGCTGATTGGATCTCTTTTCATAAAAGGGAATGAGATACTGCTCAAAGTAGGCGGGTGAAAGAAGCTGAGCATCTATGTTTTCCCCAAAATTTATTATTTTTATCCTTCCATAAGAGATAAGTTCTTCATAAAGAGAATCATAGGACTCATCAATTGCTTTCATCACATCTTCTACTTCCTGGTGAGCATCCATAAGCGCATAAATCAGATTTTCTAAACCCATCCATTCCAGAGATAGTGCCTGATAGGGGCTTCGAGGAAGGAAAAACTGAGGTTCCCCAAGATCTCCCTGAAATTCCTCCCCTTTTTCAAAGTTAGAGGGGAGGAAATGAAAGGTGGTGTTCTGGAAAATCCATCTCAGTCTCTTCAGGTCATCCTTATTCTTAACTGCATGTTCCATTAATCTCCATCCCCCTCCTCCTGTGGTTTTCCCCCATTTTTCCACGAGTTCTCCATAGGGAGTTTCAAAGATTATCTTTTTGGTCTCCCCTTCTTCCTCTTCTCTCACTTTCACTGCAGAAGAAAATCTTCTCTCTACAGGCCAGGGTGCTCCATGCTCAAAAGGATAACGCATGGAGATATCCAGCTCCTTATAAAGCTCAGGGAAACGCATCTGAGCGTATTTAGAAGAAAGTTTCCCTCTTTCCTTATTCCAGTTGTACCAGGGAGCTAATCGGGGCTGGAAAAGAACATAAGGGACTTCTTTCCTTTCAAAAATGCGAAGGTTTATCTCTCTTTTGGTCATAATTTCTCCTCCCTTTCAGAAAAATAAATTTTCCTTTTTAAGGGAAAAGAAGTCAATGCTCTTTGCTGTGGGAGCTTCCGTTACCAATCTTATCGAAGGATACAAAACCTTAAAACAATTCTCAATCTTGAAGAGAAAAACCATGTATCCATGTCTTTAGCAAAGACTCAGGGATGTAATGAATGGAAGGGTCCCGGTTAGGAGCCTGCATACACTGTTGAGGGGTGGAATTAAGAGCCCTCGATGGCAAAAGATCAAAAACTCAAATTTTTAAGCAATAAAAAAACCCGGGGAGATTTAATCTCCCCGGGTTTTGTCTTCTACTTTGTCTATTAGAAGGTTACCTTGACGGTTCCAAGGAGGGCACTGGCTTTTGCTTCATCAATGTCAAGATCATCTAATGCCTCAGTTATTGCCTTGCCCGGGATGAATACTGCATAGCAGAGACCAAACTGCACATCTTCGGTGTAATCGTAGCTAATGAGAAGATCCCATTCTTTACCAAGATTGCGGTTATCCGTGGAGCTACCACCGGTTACATGCTGATCTTCATCAAAATTGTAGTATGTGAGATCCACTCCTACTTTCTCATTGGGTTTGAATCCAAGGCCAGCCTGGAAGATTTTAGCATTATAAGCAGCCCCACTGTAGAGAAGCGCATAGGCAATTTCTCCATACTTTTCATCCTGATAAAGTGGGTCGAAAGACTCAATTCTGTCGGTATTGGCCTTATCACCGGTCATTCTGGTGTAGCAAAGATTGATGTATGGTTCGTAGGGGTTGTCAAAGGTGTATTTTACTCCTAAGTAGCCTCCCCATGCTTCCAGTTTCTCAGTATCACCTGTGCCACTAGAAACAGCATCTACTTTTCCAGTCTCTTTTACCAGTTCACCCTTTACCTCAAGCTTACCTACGGTAACTTGAGGAATTTCACCAGCACCTCTAATGGAGAAGGCTACGGTTTCATTTCTGCCTTTGGTAGTAGGATTCTGGAATTTGGCAAACACTGCGAAATCCCAGGTTCCATAGGTGTCAGTCTTCAGATTCCAGTTAATCCCATAAAGGTTTTCATCTGTCCCCTGACCATAACCTTCACTGAGTTTTGCTTTAATCATATCTACAGTAGAATTTTCATAAGAGTAGGAGAACTTTATGGCATCGAATGCTTTTTTAGGACCATAAACATATGCAAAAGTATTTACACCGCTAATTATGTACACATCACTTACCCCATCCCCAACCAAGAATCCTTCACCATAGGAAAGTTCCTGTCTTCCAATGGTGAGAGACATAGGAAAGCCGAACATTTCTGCAAGAGTGAGATAGGCCAGATCAACATCTACCTCACTTCCAGTTTCTCCTGCCTTTGCGTCAGTACCCCAGAATCTATCATTAAGGAACCTTACATAGGCATTAACATTATCAGTGAGATCTGCGGAGACATATACTCTGGTGCATTGATAGAGGAAATTAGAAACCTTCGGTGACCAGTCTTCTGCAATCAGATCTACATCCTTCTGCCAGATGCCTCTTACTTCGATGTCACCGCCTACTCTTACATTCTGGACTTCTGCATTGAGTGCAAGGCTGTAGCCTGCAAAGAGAACAAAAGCTAAAACTATCAGTTTTATTCTACTACCCATTTGTTACCTCCTTTTTATATCCACTCTCTCCCGAATAATACGGAAGAGGCTTCTATCCCCTTTTCCTGGTTTCCCCCTTTTGGGCGTTTTATATTTTCCTCACCTCCTTTCCCGCCCTGGTTTAAGGGTAACCAGGAACCCTATAAAATAACTAATTTTTCAAACTATAACAAATAAATTCCCATTTTGTCAAGTTTTTTTAATATTTTTTCCGTTTCCTAAATTTTTTCTTTTTTTTCGCTCTCAGGTTCGTAAGGTGTGCGAATAATCCTCATATAAGGTGCCATTTCTCTCCTTTTCATCCACTCCCTGTACCCCACCATATTAATTGCAGTAGCATCTTTTGGATTCAAGGAAAGGAACCTTGCTTCAATAAGATAAAAATCTCCTTCCTCCTCTTCTTTTTTGCAGGATACCACTATACCTTCTGTTTTAATCTGGTGGCCAGTGGGTAGTTTAAACTCAAGGTAAACGCGACTATCCACAGGAAGCTCTTCTTTAGCCTCAAATAACAGATCTTTCAAACCCAGCTCTTTTATCAACCCATCTTTAACTTCGGATTCACCAACTACTCGATAGATTCTTTTAAATTTTAAGGGTGCTCTCAACTGGAAACGGGAAATCCCTCTGCCTCCGCCTGATACTACCATTACCTCACCTCCACCTCTAATTTACAATAGGTATAATACACTGTCAAGGAAAGATTGCTGGGTAAACTTAAAGGGAATAAACAGAAATAGAAGGTGTTAAACTTGAAAGTCTCTGGTCAATATAAAAACGGTGCCATAATTCTAACATTAAAAGTGTCCATAATCTGTGAGAATGGTCAAATCTCCCCCTTTTATGTTCTTCAAGTAACCTTTCTATCCCTTTTCTTTTAAAATAACCTCGAGAAATTGTTCTTTTTTCCAGAAGGATCTTCTCGGTGAAAGTATATAGCTCTTCTCTAAACCATTTGCCAATAGGTACTCCAAAACCATGTTTACCTCGAAAATAGATTTTTGGCGGTAATTTATCTTTAAAAGTCTTCTTCAGGAGATACTTCAATAGAAATCCTCTGAGTTTATAATGGGGAGGCACAGAAGCCATAAACTCTACCAGGCGATGGTCCAGAAAGGGAACACGGCATTCCAGTGAATTGGCCATACTGGCTCTATCCACTTTGGTGAGTATGTCTTCAGGAAGATATGTTTTAAGGTCAGTATACTGGCAGCATCCCAGAGTGGAAAGAGATAGATTTTTTTCAAAGTATTTTTTAAGGAAATCTGGGGGGTAGATTCCTTCAACTTTTTCCTCAAACTCTGGAGTATAAAGCCAACCAATCCTTTCCAGATCAAAAATTAGAAGCCAGGATATGTATCTTTCTGCAGAGGGTAAATCCATACGGTTGAGAAGCCTCTTTAACCTGCGGGAAAGGTCATTTATCCGGGTAGATTCAGGGAGAGAGTTTATAAAGGAAAGAATTGGAGAAAAGCGGAAGGGGAAAAAGAAAGGGCGAAAGAGAGAAAGTAACCTTTCTGCAAGGTAACGGTGATATCCTGCAAATACTTCATCTCCTCCATCTCCCGAAAGAACCATGGTCACATATCTCCTTGCAAGTTGTGAAACCATATAGGTGGGAATAGAAGAGGGATCAGCAAATGGCTCATCGTAATGCCAGATGAGTATGGGAAGAAGCTCCAGAACATTTGGTGGTTTTACCCTGAATTCATGATGGTCTGTCTGGAAAGTTTCAGAAGCTACCTTAGCATAGTGGAGTTCGTTGAAAGAAGCCACATCAAATCCCATGGAAAAAGTCTTGACCGGTTCTTTTAAATAATCTGCCATAACTCCCACCACGATGGTGGAATCTATCCCTCCAGAAAGAAAGGCTCCAAAGGGAACATCCGATACAAGCCTTATCTTTACTGCATCTTCTAAAAGTCCACGGAGTCTTTCAAGATAGTATTTCTCCCCCTTATCTGGATAATCTCTGTATTCCACTTCCCAGTATTTTTCAATCCTGATCTCTCCATCTTCCCAAACTAAGTAATGGGCGGGTGGGAGTTTGCAGACTTTCTTAAATATGGTGTGAGGGGAAGGGATATACTGGAGGAAAAGGTAATAATGTATTGCTTCTTCTTTTATTTCCCGGTTAAAAGAAGGAAGATGGAGGAAAGATTTGATTTCGGAAGCAAAAGCAAACTCTTCCTCTCCCACATAGTAATAAAGGGGCTTTATTCCCAACCGATCACGGGCTATTAAGAGTTTTTTCTTCTTTTCATCCCAGAGTGCAAAGGCAAACATTCCATTTAGACGGGAAAGTAGATTTTCTCCTTCTTCTTCGTAAAGGTGAATAATTACTTCTGTATCAGAGCGGGAGGAAAATCTGTGTCCTTTCTTGGCGAGTTTTTCACGAAGTTCCTTAAAATTGTAAACTTCACCATTGTAGACTAACCATATACTTCCATCTTCATTGCTCATCGGCTGGTCTCCAGTCACAAGGTCGATTATTTTGAGTCTTCTGTGTCCCAATCCCACACTGAAAGAGGGGTTTTCATTAATATAAAAACCCTCTCCATCTGGCCCACGATGGGAAAGGACTCTTGTCATATTCTCAAGAACTTTTTTCTCAATTTTTCCTTTTTTTATCCAGCCAGCAATCCCGCACATATCTTTTCTATCTCCTCAAGATGTTTTTTTACCGCCCCTTTATACTCCTCAAGTAGAGCATATCCTTTCCTTCCTTCCTCTTCAAGTCGTCTCTTATCCCTTATCCATGAAAGAAGGGTTTCAGAAAGATTTTCTTTGGCTACTTTGATAGCCCCCTTCCCTTCAATGATGGAGAATATCTCCTCAAAGTTGAAAATATAGGGGCCATAAAAAACAGGAACTTTTAAGGAAAGAGGTTCTAAAGGGTTGTGTCCCCCAACAGGGACAAATGTGCCTCCCAGAATGGCCAGATGTGCGGTGGAGTAAAATGAGTAGAGTTCGCCCACTGTATCCACTAAAAGGACATCGCTTTCCCAGAGTTTCTCCTTAACTTCTGATCTCAAAATATAATCTACATCTTCTTTTTTTAGCAATTCTTCTACCTCCTTTTTCCTTTCCGGATGTCTTGGAACAAGTATCAGGCGAGCAGAGGGAAATTCTTTTTTAACTTTAGAAAAGGCATGAAGGACTATCTCTTCCTCACCAGGGTGAGTACTGCCTGCACATATTACCGGATAGGAAGAATCAGGAGGAAGGGGTATTTCTTTTATCTCTCCTTTTATTAAACGGTCAAACTTTGTATTTCCCACCACTTTTATTTTTTGAGGCTCTGCACCCAAGGAAAGGAAAAGTCTTTTATCTTTTTCTGTCTGAACCAGAAATAAAGTGATTTTCTTGAGAAATGTTTTCAATAATACTTTCCCCATCCGGTATCTTCTGTAAGCGGGATAGGAAAGTCTGCCATTGGCTAAAATCACTGGGATACCCAAAAAGTGGGAGAAAGTTATAAGGTTGGGCCAGATTTCTGTCTCCATAAGGATTATGAGTGAAGGTCTCCAGCCACAAAATACCTTGAAGATTATCCAGGGATAATCTAAGGGGAAGTAAAACATTCTCTCCACCCATTTTTTCAAACTTTTCTCTGCAACTTTTCTTCCTGTTTCTGTAGTTGTAGAAAGAACAATAGGTTTAGAAGGATATTTCTGTTTCATTTCTCTTATAAGGGGTTCACTCGCTCCTACCTCTCCCACGGATACCGCATGAACCCAGATAGCTCTATTTGGAAGAGGTGGAAGGAAACCCAATCTTTCCTTTACCCCTGGTCTCCTCAATAGTTTATAAAGAATGAAAGGAAAAGAGATGAAAGAAAAGAGCAGAAGAAAAAGGTTATAGAGAACCACCATTCTCCTTTAAAGAAAAAAAGGTCAAACAGGTCTCTCCATATCTCTTCCTCTCCTTTATCACAAATCCCGGGATTTCTTCTTTTACTTCTCTCCAGTGCTGTCTTATTATACCCAGGGTATCCGGATGGAAAAGGAGAGGAAATTGGGGATGGGAAAGTGTCTTATCACCCAGACCTGAACCGAAGGGAGGATCAAGGAAAATAAAATCAAATTTCTCCCCTTTCCAGGCAAGCAATTTCACACACTGACTCACTTCACCTATCATAACCTTACCTTTCTCTCCCCATCCTTCCTTATGAAGTTTTTCTTCGATGCTTCGGGCAAGTTTAAAATCTTTCTCCACAAAAACCACTCTTTCCGCCCCTTCTTTTAAAGCCCTCAAACCCGCTCTTCCTGTACCTGCGAAAAGATCAAGGAAACTTTTACCTTCCAGTCTCCCTTTAAGGATGTTAAATAGCGCAGTTTCAATTTTTGAGGTTAAAGGTCTTACCCCTCCCTTTCCTTTCATTCGGTCACCACATTTACAAGCCGGTTTCTTACCACAATGATCCTTTTGATTTCCTTCCCTTCTGTGTATTTCTGCACCACAGGGAGGGAAAGGGCTTTCTCTTTAAGGAAGTCTTGATCTGCATCAGGGGGAGCAGTGAACTTCCCCCGGAGTTTTCCATTCACCTGAACCACCACGGTGATTTCCTCTTCAGCAAGGTATTTTTCCTCATACCTGGGCCAGAGTTGATCCATTATAGAAGGTTTATTCCCCAGGCGTTCCCAAACTTCTTCCGTAACATGGGGGGCAAAGGGATGGAGAAGAAGGGTAAGATTTAGAATGGCAAATTTCAAAGCTTTCCTGTCTTCCTCATTTTTAGGAGTAAGTGCATAAATATCATTGAGAAGTTCCATAAGTTTGGCAATAGCAGTGTTGAATCGAAAATCTTCCATATCCTGGGTAACCTCTTTTATAGCACGATGCACCCTACGGAAAAGTTTCCTCCCACCTTCACTCAGGTTTTCTATTTTTACCTCTCCTTCTTTTATCTCCCATTCTCTTATCTCTTCAGCCTTCCTCCAGTAACGATTGAGGAATCTCCATTCTCCTTCTATTGCCCGGTCATCCCACTCTACGTCTTTCTCCGGTGGTCCCATGAAGAGGATGTAAGTCCTTAAAGTATCCGCTCCATACTTCTCAATAAGTTCATCAGGACTTACTACATTACCTTTGGATTTGGACATCTTTGCTCCATCCTTAACCACCATCCCCTGTGTGAAAAGATTCTGGAAGGGTTCAGGGAAATTCACCCATCCAATATCTCTTAAAAATTTGGTTATAAACCGGGAGTAAAGGAGATGTAAAATTGCATGTTCCACTCCCCCAATGTATTGGTCAACGGGCAACCACTTATTAACAACTTCTGGTTCAAAGGGTTTATCTTTTTCCAGAGAGACATAACGGAGATAATACCAGGAGGAGTCTACAAATGTATCCAGTGTATCAGTTTCTCTTTTCGCTTTCCCTCCGCATTTTGGACAGGTGGTATTCAAAAATTCCGGGACAAATTTTAGAGGAGACTCACCCGTGGGGAGGAATTCTACATTTTGAGGGAGTAATACAGGAAGGTCTTTTTCAGGGACGGGAACAATTCCACACTTCTCACAATAAATTATGGGGATAGGTGCTCCCCAGTATCTCTGACGGGATACCAGCCAGTCACGAAGCGCATAACATACGCTCCTCTTCCCAATACCTTTTTCCTCCATCCAGAGAGCAATCTTCTTTTTCCCCTCCTCACTCTTCAAACCGGAAAATTTACCAGAATTCACCATTATTCCCGGTTCTTCATAGGCACATTCCATGGTGGAAGGATCAAGGGTTTCTCCTTCAGGCTGGATGACCACTCTTATGGGAAGTGAATATCTCTTTGCAAATTCAAAATCTCTCTGATCATGGGCTGGAACAGCCATTATAGCTCCTGTTCCGTATTCGTAAAGCACATAATTCCCCACCCAGACAGGTATTTCCTCATCATTCACAGGGTTTATTGCATATACACCGGTAAATACCCCTTCCTTCTCCACCTCCTCACCTGCTTTCTTAACTGTGCTTCTCCAGCGATTAAGGAACTCTTCTATTTCTTTTTTCTTCTTCTCATCCACTGCTTTAAGAATTTCTTTTAAAAGAGGATGGCGGGGGGCTATCACCACATAGGTGGCACCAAAGATAGTATCAACTCGGGTGGTAAATACGGGAAGAATTTTCCCTTTCTCCCACTGGATATCTTTAAGCCGAAAGTATATCTCCACTCCTTCACTCTTCCCTATCCAGTTTCTCTGCATCACCTTCACTTTTTCAGGCCAGTTAGGGAGGAGGTCTAAATCTTTAAGGAGTTCTTCTGCATATTGGGTGATCTTAAGAAACCACTGTTCCATTTCCTTTATAATCACTTCTGCACCGCATCTTTCACATTTCCCATCCACAACCTGTTCATTGGCAAGAACCGTTTTACAGGAAGGACACCAGTTAACCGGGGCTTCTTTTCTGTAAGCAAGGCCTTTTTCAAAAAGTTTCAGGAAAATCCATTGAGTCCAGCGGTAGTACTCAGGAAGACATGAAGTAATCTCTCTTTTCCAGTCATAACCTGCACCGAGGGAATGAAGCTGTCGTTTGAGAACCTGAATATTCTTCCTTGTCCACTCCCAGGGATGGATCCCCTCTTTTATAGCTGCGTTCTCTGCAGGAAGTCCAAAAGCATCCCATCCCATAGGGGACAGGACACGGAATCCCTGCATCTTTTTGTATCTGACCAGTGCATCACCAATAATATAGTTTCTGCAGTGCCCCACATGAAGAGTCCCTG
Source organism: Candidatus Calescibacteriota bacterium (assembly GCA_021162785.1). GTDB lineage: Bacteria > CAIJMQ01 > CAIJMQ01 > JAADFP01 > JAADFP01 > JAGGYA01. The sequence goes on along the minus strand of JAGGYA010000007.1, from coordinate 46,406 downwards.
AAGGATAAGGGAACATTACTAAGGCATAAAATTTCCGGGAGGTATCCCGGGTGTCCACTTCAAAATATCCCTTCTCCTCCCAGAACCTCTGCCACTTTTTCTCTATCTTTTCCGGTATATACTTCTCCATATTTTTTACTTTTTGAGGCATATTATACCTAAAAATAAGGAGATGGGGTAAATCAGACAACTTCTTTCTCTAAATTTTGATAAAATTAAGTATGAAAACCTACACTGAGTATCTCTGGTTCAATACCCCTACGCGGATAGAATTCATAAATATCACGCCTCAGGTGGAGGAAGCGGTAAGAAAAAGTGGAGTTAAGGAAGGGATCTGTCTGGTAAATACAATGCATATTACCTCCAGTGTATTCATAAATGACGATGAACCCGGTCTGCATGAGGATTTCAAGGAATGGTTGGAGAAACTCGCACCCTATGGAAGAAGTTATCGGCACAACCTTTCCGGGGAAGACAATGGAGATAGTCATCTCAAAAGGACAATTATGGGAAGAGAGGTGGTGGTGGCAATTACCAATGGGAGGTTAGATCTGGGGCCCTGGGAACAGATTTTTTATGGTGAATTTGATGGGAAAAGAAGAAAAAGGGTTCTAATCAAGATTATAGGTGAATAGTTACTTTTTCACATAGAATTTCCCCATTACTAAGACATCCAATCCACTGCGGGAAAAGGTGGAAATAGCCTCTCCGGGAGTATTCACAATGGGTTCACCTTTAAGATTAAAAGAAGTGTTAAGTAGGAGGGGATAGCCTGTTTTTTCTCCAAATTTCTTTAAGAGTCGCCAGTAAAGAGGATTATCTTTTTCACTCACCACCTGAAGTCTTGCACTCCCATCTACATGGGTTATGGCAGGTATATTTTCCCTTTCTCTTTCTTTAACCGGGAAAGTTAAAAGCATAAATTTGAGAGGGGGATATAACTCCTCAACCTCAAAGAAATCCTTAACCCTTTCCTGAATAACCGAAGGTGCAAAAGGTCGGAAAGGTTCACGGAACTTAACCTTGCGATTAACTATCTCCTTCATTTCCTTCTTTCTGGGATCAGCAAGGATACTCCTGTTCCCCAGGGCTCTTGGCCCGAATTCAAACCTTCCCTGAAACCAACCCACTACCTTACCTTCACAAAGGTCATCCACCACTTTTTCTAAGAGTTCCTCCTCTTTTTCAAAGTAATGATAGGCAATTCCTTCTTCCTCCAGATCTTTCCTTATCTCTTCCTCTCCATACTCCTCACCAAGATAAACATTCTCCAGAACAAATCTTCTCTCTTCACCCAGGAGTGCATGATAAACATAGAGACATGCTCCCATTGCTCCCCCACCATCTCCTGCAGATGGCTGAACAAATATGTTTTTAAAAGGCGTTTCCCTTATTATCCTCCCATTTGCCACGCAGTTTAGTGCTACCCCTCCCGCAAGACAAAGATTGGGGAGTTTAGTTTCTTCATAGAGTTTGTGAGCTAATTTAAGCATGAGTTCTTCGGTAAATTTTTGTATGGTAGCTGCTATGTCTGCATAATGAGGATCCAGTATATGGCTTTCTTCCCTTTTTCTGGGTTCACCAAATAGTTCAATGAATTTTCTGGAGTAGGGATAAGTAAGGGAGTAGGGATAGGCAAAGTAATCAAGGTTAAGTTCAAAGGAAGCATCGGGATATACTTTTACAAGTTTATCCATCTTTTCACGATATCGTGGCTTGCCGTAAGGAGCCATCCCCATAACCTTGTATTCTCCCTCATTTACCTGGAATCCCAGAAATGCAGTGAATGTGGAGTAAAGAAGACCAAGGGAATGGGGGAAGTGTATCTCCTTCAAAATCTTTATTTCTTTATCCTTGCCCACTCCCATTGTGCAGGTTGCCCATTCACCAACTCCATCAACGGTGAGAATAGCAGATTCTTTAAAAGGTGAAGGGTAAAAACAGGAACTTGCATGGGAAAGGTGATGTTCCAGAAAAAGAATTTTTTCTTCTTCTATTCCTAAATACCTGGCAAGTCTTATCTTTATCCAGAGTTTCTCTTTTATCCAGGCCCAGAGTATTTCCGGGAAAAGACGGTGGGAACGGGGAAAGGTATTTATAAGATTTACAAAAATTCTTTCCAGTTTAAGAAAAGGCTTTTCATAGAAAACCACCCAGTCAAGGTCCTTACCGGAGATACCTCCCTTCTTCAAACAAAAGTCTATGGCATGGGATGGAAAGTCATAATCGTGCTTTTTTCTGGTAAATCTTTCCTCCTCTGCGCAGGCTACTATATCTCCATCTCTTAAAAGGCAACAGGCAGAATCATGATAATAGCAGGAGACACCCAGTATATTCATCAGTATTCTTTTTTCAAATCTTCCAGGGTAAAACTGCTTTTTCCTTTAACTACCCAGTTGCTCCTTTTTTCTTTCCTCTTTCTTCTCACAAAGAGGACGAGAATGGGGAAAAAGAGAAAATAAAGAATATAAAAAACTACCTTTGCCTGCAGAGTTCCTGCTTTTCGTGCAAAGGCAAGATACCCTCGGCCAAATCTTTTTAATTTATCCTTCAAAGTCCTTTTTCCTTCGGATGTATTCTTTTAATCCCCCTGCGTTCAGTATCTCCCTTAAGAAAGGTGGGAGCTGGGTAAAAGCCACTTTGAAATCCCGGGTTATGTTTCTCACTTCTCCCCTTTCTATATCCACCTCTATCTCATCTCCCTCCTTGAAATTCTCAGTATCACATTCAATTAAAGGTAGACCTATATTTATAGCATTCCGGAAAAATATTCGGGCAAAAGATTTTGCAAGAACTGCCCTCACTCCAGCAATCTTAATCACCCAGGGCGCATGCTCACGAGAAGAACCACAACCAAAATTTTCTCCTGCTACAATAAAATCTCCCTTCCTCATCTTTTTCACAAAATCCGGATCAGCATCTTCCATTACATGCTTTGCCAGTTCAGAGAGATTCCCTCTGAGATGAAAATAGCGACCAGGGATTATGAGATCAGTGGAAATGTTATCACCAAACTTGTGGACTTTTCCTCTCCAGGCCATTCTCAAACCTCCCGTGGATCAGTGAGATAACCGGTGAGTGCAGTAGCAGCACAGGTGGCAGGGGAAGCAAGATAAATCAAACCTTGAGGGTTTCCCATTCTTCCTCTGAAATTCCTGTTAGCAGAGGAAACACAAACTTCCCCATCTGCTAATACTCCCTGATGTATCCCTACACAGGGGCCACAACCAGGTGGAATTATCACTCCTCCTGCCTCCACCAGTATTTCCCACACTCCTTCCTTCATCCCTTCTAAGAAAACCCGGCGGGAAGCAGGGCCTATGATTAAGCGTGATTTTACCTTCTTCCCTTTAAGGATTTCACAGGCTATCTTAAAATCGCTGAGCCTCCCGCCTGTACAGGTCCCAATAAAGACCTGGTCCACCTTTAATCCCTTAACCTCTTTTACTTTCCTCACATTATCCACGGAATGGGGTAAAGCCACCATGGGTTCAATCTCGCTGAGATCCATGATGATTTCTCTTTCATAAACTGCATTCTCATCCGGAAAAAGATAGATATACTTTTCTCCTCTTCCCATTTTTTCCAAAAACTCCTTTGTCACCTCATCTGCTGGGAAAAGTCCAGTCTTTGCTCCTGCTTCCACACACATATTGGCTATGGTGAAACGGTCATCCATGTTAAGGGCTTTTAAGCCCTCTCCAGCAAACTCAAGCACTCGGTAAGTTGCTCCATTGGCTCCTAAAGCACCTATGATATGGAGAATCAGGTCTTTTGCCATAACTCGGTTATTCAGTGAATTCTTAAGTATAATCTTTATGGAGGGAGGGACCTTCATCCACACTTTTCCCAGTGCCATGGCAACAGCAATATCTGTGGAACCCATACCTGTAGCAAATGCGGTGAGTGCTCCAGAAGTACAGGTGTGTGAATCTGCTCCCACAATGATTTCTCCCGGGGAAGCATGGTTTTCCACCATTAACTGATGGCATATTCCCTCCCCTTCCTCATATATTTTTGCTCCAAATTTTTCCCCAAACTTCCGAATTAAATGATGGGAATTTGCCAGTTCACTTCTGGGAGGAGGAGAAGCGTGATCTAAAAAGAATAAAGTGCGGGAAGGTGAAGAAAGCAAACTTATTCCGAGTTCTTCAAATACCTTAATAGCTAAAGGTCCTGTTCCATCCTGGGCAAAGACCCAGTCCACAGGGAAAATATAAATTCTCCCAATCTCTACCTCTTCCTGGATCTTCTGAGAAAGAATTTTCTCAGTGAGAGTTTTTCCCATCCGTCTCAGGGAAGAACAGTCATTATCTTTCTGGCTATTTCAGGGTATTTTGCTATGAACCTCAATTCGTCTTCAGTTAAAGGTTTCTGGGTATGAACATTTGCATACCGAACAAGTTCCAGAATTTTAACTGCTTCCTCCTGATCCTTAAATTCAATTTCCAGTTTTCCATATACATTTCGGAACCCTCTGATTCCAGAATATTCTCCCACGGTTATCATCCTTCCTGTCTCAATTATCTCTGGTTCACCTCTTCCCAGTTCTTCATAGTGGTAAAGTTCATAGTTTCTCCAGTCTTTTAGAGCTCCATCTGCGTGGATACCCGATTCATGAGCAAAAGCATTAGCACCCACACCGGGCTGATTTATGGGAATGGGGACTCCAAATGCGTAGGAAGCATACTTGGCTATTTTCCAGGCTTTTGACAAATCCACTCTTTCATCCAGCTGGTATCTGTCATGAAATCCACTTGCTTTCTTTACTGCAAGGATAACTGAAACAAGATCAGCGTTTCCTGCTCTTTCACCCATCCCATTTACAGTAGTGTTAATATATGCATCCACACCTTCATCCACCGCTGCCTTTGCTCCAGCAATAGAGCAGGCAACTGCCATTCCCAGATCATTGTGGCAGTGGAGTTCTATAGGGATCTGAACTTCCCGAGCCAACCTTGCCACCCTTTCATAAATGGTAAATGGAGAATCATATCCGAGAGTATCACAGTACCTTATCCGGTGAGCACCGTGTTCCTTCGCTGCTAAAGCAAACTCAATAAGGTAATCCATATCCGTCCGGGAAGCATCTTCTGCATTCACTCCAATTATCTCTATCCCTCGCTCTTTAGCAGTATCCACTGCCTCAGTCATCATTCGGATAATATCCTGTCGGGTATATTTCCCTCTGAACTTCCCCTTAATCATCTGATCAGATGTGGAAATGGAAAGATTTAAATTTTTGATACGAGTAAGAGTGGTAGCAAGTTCAACATCTTTCTTTATTGCTCTCACCCACCCAGATAGAATAATGGGTTTCAAAACACCCATTTCTGCAAGTTCTACATTTGCATTTATATAAAACACCTCGTGACGAGTGAAGGGGAATCCTATTTCACTCTGGTATATTCCCATTTCGTTTAGATAAAGGTTGATCATCGTTTTCTGAAGTTTAGCCAGACCAAGCCTTGATGTTTGAACTCCGTCTCTATTGGTGACATCAAGAATGTAAATCTTAGGTCTCTTTTTACTCATTTTTTTCAGTATACCTTATTTATAAAACAATAACTTCCGCTTTATCAATATCTTCCAGTTTCTCTATTTCTTCTCTTATCCTCTCACTCACCGGAGAATCCACATTCAGGACAGTGATAGCTTCTCCCCCTTTCCTCTTTCTGGAGAAGGTCATCCTTGCAATATTTATCCCCTTATCCCCTAAAATTTTGCCAATTTTCCCTATCAATCCTGGTTTATCCAAACCATAACAAAGAAGTATGTTCCCTTCCGGCTCTACCTCCACTCCAAATCCATCAATACTTACTATTCGAGGAATTTTTCTCTCAAAGAGAGCACCGGTAACCTCGCGTTCCCCTTTTTCCTCTACCACTTTAACTCTGATCGCTGAGGTAAAATCTTCTCCCCTTTTACTTTCCCTTTCCATCACCTTTATTCCTCTCTCTTCCGCAAGCATTCGTGCATTCACATAGGTTATACTACCCGGAAGAATCACGCTTAACATACCTTTGAGTACTGCTGAGACCAAAATTGAATACTGAGATACACCCAAATCCCCGAGAAATTCTACGCTAATCTCCTTTACAGTCTTTTCACATAATTCTCCAAGAAAAGTTCCCAGTTTCTCACTCAACTGAAGATAAGGACTTATCTCTTTCCACTCTCCCGTAGGTATTGCAGGTAGATTAAGAGCATTTCTGTAAATCCCTTTTTTAAGTGCATCTACAATCTGGGAAGCTATCTCTACTGCTACATTGAACTGTGCTTCCAGGGTGGAAGCCCCCAGATGGGGAGTAACAATTACTTCTGGCAAACCAATTAAGGGGCAATCCTTAGGAGGTTCTTCTTCAAAAACATCTAAAGCTGCGCCCTTAACTATTCCTTCTTTTATCGCATTGTAAAGTGCTTCTTCATCTATCACCCCTCCTCTTGCAGAATTTATTATCCTCACCCCTTTCTTCATCTTTTGGAATTCTTTTTCTCCAATGAGATGCCGGGTATGAGGAGTAAGAGGAACATGGAGGGTTATAAAATCGGAAAGAGAAAGAAGTTCATCAAACTCCACCATCTTTACCCCAATTCTTTCCGCAGATTCTCTGGAAATGAAAGGATCATATCCTAAAACTTTCATCCCCAACCCCAAAGCACATTTGGCTACATGCGTTCCTACTCTTCCCAGACCTATTATTCCTAAGGTTTTTCCGTAAACTTCAGTCCCCATAAACCTTTTTCTATCCCATTCTCCTTTAATAAGAGAAGCATGTGCCCAGGGTATATTGCGTGCTAAGGCAAGGAGAAGAGCAATAGCATGTTCCGCTGCAGAAACAGTATTGCCAGTGGGAGCATTCATTACCACAATTCCTTTTCTTGTTGCAGAAGGGATATCAATATTATCCACTCCCACTCCTGCTCTTCCAATGATTTTCAACTTATCCGAAGCTTCTATTACTTCTTGAGTGACTTTTGTCCCGCTTCTCACAATTAAAACATCTACACCTTTAATCTTTTCCTTCAGCTCTTCAGGAGAAAGTTTCCCCGTAGCTTCTACATCAAAACCCGCTTTTTGAAGAAGTTCCACTCCTTCTTTTTTCAAATTATCAGTAGCCAGTATCCTCACTTGAATACACCCTCCTTCATAAATATCTCCATAACCTTCCCCACACCTTTCCCAAATTCAACTGAATATCCCAGGATAGAAAGGGCCATTTCCAGAGCAGAAATGGCAACAATTGCATCTGTATAATCCATATATCCCATATGAGCTATTCGAATGATTTTCCCCTTTAAATGTGCCTGTCCCCCTGCTACTTGAACCCCTATCCTGTCTTTCATAGCTTTGTAGAGTTCAATACCATCTATACCCTCCGGAACCTTCACTGCAGTCACTGCCTCAGCAGGATAGCGAGAGAAAATTTCCAGCCCCAGTGTCTTGACTGCTTCCCTCACTGCAAAAGAGATAAGAGAAAATTTCCTCCAGATATTCTCCAGCCCTTCTTCCTTAATCATCTTCAAGCTCTCCCTCAAAGCGACTATCAATCCCACAGCAGGAGTAAAAGGAGTATCGGTCTTTTCGTAGGCTTTCCTTGTTTTTTTAAGATCAAAGTAATAAGCCTTAATATGGTTATTTTCTATTTTCTTCCATGCCTTCTCACTTATGCTTAAGAAAGCAAGCCCTGGCGGGAGCATAATTCCTTTCTGAGAACCTGCTACCACCACATCAACACCCCATTCATCTGTCCTGAGCTCCATAGCTACAAGACCACTTATCGCATCCACCACCAAAATTTTCCCTTTTTTATTACAGAGTTCTGCAAGCGATTTTATATCCATTTTTGTCCCTGTAGAGGTTTCACAAAGGGCAGCAAAAACTACCTCAACTTCAGGGTTCTCATCAAGGATCTTTTCCACTTCTTCTACTCTCGGTGCAGAACCCCATTCCACATCCAGAGACACGCACTCTCTCCCAAATGCCTCAAGGATTTCTTTCCACCGTTCACCAAACTTACCCCCTACAATAGCTAAAGCCTTCTCCCCCTCCCGGGTGAGATTCACCACCGCAGCTTCCATTACTCCCGTCCCCGAGGAAGCAAAAGTAAATACAGGATTCTGTGTCTGGAAAATGTACTTTAACCCCTCATTAACTTCCGCAAATATCTCCTGATAATCAGTGGTTCGATGGTGAATAATGGGACGGGAAAGTGCTTCCTGCACCTCAGGAGGCAGAGGGGTAGGACCGGGTGTAAAAAGAAATTTTTTCCGCATCTTTGCCCCCTTTTATTTGGGATGGGTAAGAATACCAGAGGTATTAATCCCTGTCAAGAGATTGTATCTGACCCAAAAATCGCAATAGAAAGGATCAAAAACCTTAAAAGGAGAGATATAATTGGGCGGGAAGAATAAAAAACCCTTTACCCAACGGGTGAAGGGAAAACAAAGGAGATGAGAAGATGACACAACAAAATTCCTTTAGGATGAAATTCAAAAGAGGAAAAATTATCTACCAGGCAAGGATTTTGTGATTAAAATGATGTTTCTATCCTTAGTTTTTAATTATTCTTCCCTCTTTCTCATCTTTTCCCCTTTCATCTTCTATTGTGATTTTTGAGTTAAATTTACTTTTTAGTTTTTGCCATGGGAGCATGTTCGCCGAAAAATGGAAGAGAGGCTGACGCGGTGATGTTGGTAATGGAACACTTTTAAATCAGTACCCGAGATGGCACAGGCTTTGACTTTGATGAGAACTTCACATTTTTTTTGAGGGAATATCTTTGAATTTTTTCCAGAACCTGATTTTTTCATCTTTGGTAGAGTTTGTTCTGATAAATGTATTTTTCTACAGGTGGTGGAACAAGAAACCGAATAGGTTTTCCTTCTCGAACCCGTTTTCTTATTTCTGATGAAGATATTCCCAAAAGTAAGGTCTTTACTGGAATGATTTTCTTCAGAAATTTTTTTTCGATTTTTTCCAGAGGATAACCTGGACGTTCAAATACTACCATATGAGAGAGAGAAAAAATCTCTTCCGGATTTTTCCATGAGGAAAGAGTGTAAGCAGAGTCACTTCCTGCTAAGAAATAAATTTGCACATTTTCCCCTAGGATTTTTTTGAGTTCCTTTAAAGTATCCACGGTATAGGAAATTCCCTTCCTTCTTATTTCAATATCCGAAACTTCAAATTCTTCTATGCCTTCTATAGCCAGCCGAGCCATTTGAAGTCTATGATAGGGAGGAGTAACTTCTTCTTCTATTTTTAAAGGTGAAATATAAGTAGGGATGAAGATTACTTTCTTTAGGTTAAATGTTTTTAAGGCTTCTAAAGCAAAAAATAAATGGGCATAATGTGGAGGATCGAAACTCCCTCCCATTACCCCAATTTTTATTTGCATGGATTAAGAAGTTTTTATCACACCTATTTTATTTTTGCAATTATTTGATGCTTTTCTGTTATAATTTCCTTCCTAAAAAGGAGGGTAAGGATATGGTGAAGGTTACATTTCTTGGAGCAGGTAGTGCATTTGCTCCCAAACTTAGTTTGGATATTTTTTTAATTCCTGGATTGAGTGAAGGTGAACTTTATCTTGTGGATATAGATGAAGAGAGGCTGAAACTCTCATATAAAACTACCCAGGTTATCCGCGAGAAATATGGTAAGGACTGGAGAGTTTTTGCTACAACCGATAGGAGAAAAGCGCTTCCTAAAAGCGATTTTGTAATTAACTGCATTGAGGTTTCAGGGTTGGAGACGGTGAGATTTGACTATGAGATTCCACTTAAATACGGAGTGGATCAGTGTATCGGTGATACTATTGGCCCCGGGGGGATTATGAAGGCATTGCGAACCGTTCCTCCCTGGGTGGAAATTCTCAAAGATATAGAGGAATTGGCTCCCGAGGCTATTGTTCTTAATTACACTAACCCTATGTCTATAATGACTCTCACTGCCTTCCGGGTTTCTTCTTTAAAAGTGGTGGGATTGTGTCATTCTGTGCAGGGGACTTCACGGAAACTTGCAGAATATTTGAATGTCCCTTATGAAGAACTCCGCTGGCAATGTGCGGGAATAAATCATATGGCATGGTTTACAGAACTCAGATTTAAAGGAGAAGACATGTATCCATTGCTAAAGAAGAAAGTAAGGGAAGATAAAGAACTATATGAAAAGGATCCCGTGAGATTTGAAGTTATGCTCTACTTTGGTTACTTTGTAAGTGAATCGAGTGGTCATCTCTCTGAGTATCTCCCTTATTTTAGGAAACGTAAGGAGCTGATTGAAAGATATTGCCGGGAAGGATATAAGGGAGAGAGCGGGTTTTATGCTCGGAATTGGCCGAAATGGAGAAAGGAATGTGATCTTTGGAGAGAAAGAGTAATTAAAGGGGAGGAAGAAGTTAAGCCAGAACGTAGTTATGAATACGCATCACAAATTATAGAAGGAGTAATGTTGGACCGGCCCCAGGTTATCTATGGAAATGTGTTAAATAAGGGATTTATTGCTAATCTCCCTCAGGATCAAGTTGTGGAGGTTGCCTGTTTGGTGGATGGAAAAGGAGTCACCCCAACCTACTTTGGTGAGTTACCACCCCAGTGTGCTGCTCTCTGTCGCTCAAATATGGCTGTGTATGAACTCACTGTGGAGGGGATATTGGAGAAAAGTTATGAGAAGATTCTTCAGGCTTTACTCCTTGATCCTCTTACTTCTGCAGTCTGTTCTCTGGAAGAGGCTAAAAGAATGTTGGATGAACTGCTGGAAGCAGAAAAGGAATTTGTCCCCTCTTTGAAGTAATCAGTAATTTATTATCCCCATAATACCCTGTCGGGTTATCATTATTCCAATAGCAGCTAAGAAAAGGGAAGAGATTTTTGAAAGGGCTCTCATTCCCCCTCGTCCCAAAAGTTTAAGGAGTTTGTCTGAAAGAAAGAAAAGAAAGGCTGCTATTCCAAGATTCACAATAAGGGAAACAATCGTTGGGAAAATTCCAAATTTTTCAACTTGAATGAGGGATATTGTTAAAACTGCTGGTCCCACCATTAAAGGAATACCAAGGGGGACAACCCCTATATCCTCTCCTCCTCTTCTTAAGGGTTTTTCTATTGTGGAAATAAGGTCGAGAAGGGAGATGGAGAAAAGAAGAATTCCACCGGCAATCATGAAATCTTGGGGAGTGAGCCTTAAGAATTGGAAAATTAACCTGCCTCCGGCAATGAAAAGAGTCCCCAGTAAAGAAGCTGTAAGGAAGGAGTCACGGATTATTTTCCTTCTTTGTTTTTGATCCAAAGAGGCGGTGAGAGAAATGAAAAGTGGGAGGATTCCTATGGGGTCCACTGCCACAAATAGAGGGAAAAATAAGGAAAAAATTTCTTTCACTTTTTGCTCTTCCGTTTTAAAGCAAGCACCGTGATGTCATCTACTAAGGGTTCACTCCAGCTGAAACCTTTGATCTCCTTCTCCAATTCTTTGAGTAATTCACTAACCCTTAATTCACCTTTTCTTTTCAAGAACTCTTCCAGCCTTTCCTCACCATAAATTTCACCTTCTGGACTTAAGGTTTCAATCAATCCATCAGTGTAGAGGAAGAAAAGGTCTCCCTCTTCAAGAAATACCTTTTTTACCTCACTGTTTTCCCAATTTTCCACCAGACCCAAGACTAATCCTCCTTCTTTTATCATTTCAATCTTTTTTTGTTTGCTTCTGTATATAATGGGATATTCCCCACCCGCATTTAAAAGTTCTATTTTCCCTTCTTCAGGATGGAAAATGGCATAAAGAATAGAGACAAAGATATGTTTTTCCGTTTCCCTAAAGAGATACTGGTTGAGATATTCTAAGGTGGTTTTAGGATTTTCTTTTTTTGTGGGAGATAAGGTATGAAGTGCGGTCCGTAACATAACCATTATTAATGCAGCTGGAACTCCCTTCCCAGAAACATCCACCATCACTACTCCCCATTTGTTTTTTCGGAGAGGAAAGATGTCAAAGTAATCCCCTCCCACTTCCAAGGACTGAACTGCTAAGGCATCAATTTCCCATCCTGGAAGCTCTGGTAAAGGGAAAGGGAGAAGTTTTTGTTGGATTTGACGGGCCAGCTCCAATTCTCTTTCCTCCACCTTTTTCTCAATTTCCAATCTCCTCTCCAGTTCCTTTAAGTCTTCCACTTTACCTGTTTCTCTTCTTAGGGATACTTTCTTAATTTTCTCCAAAAGTTGAGTATTTTCTATTAAAAGAGCAATGTGATGGGCAAGGGTAGAAAGGAGAAATTGTTGGTTAGGGTGGAAGTTACGGGTGTAGTTAAACCCAGCAATAAATCCATAAATGGTACCTTTTGTGTGTAAAGGAGTGGAAAGCATACGATTAAAGCCTTGCTTTTTCATTAAATGAAAAGGAGGGTAGTTAGAAAGGTCATCCAGAAGGAGTTCTTTCCACTGGGTAAAGAGATATTCCTTTACTTCTTTTGGAAGGAAGGCACTTTCATCACCACTTTTGATTTCTTTTTCCCAAACATCTTTTATTCTCACTGCAACAACAAGCAAGTCGGACTCAAGGATTCTTCCTGTGCAGTTAAGGGTTTCTTCTATCAATTTTGGGAAGTCGATTTTTTCCACAAATTTGTCATATAGCCGGCTGATGTCTTCAAATATTTCCGCAATCCTTTCCTTGTCCTCCAATCTTAAAGTCAGGCTCTCCCTTTCTTTCTCTAAGTAAGTGAGAGTTTTTTCCTGGCGGGAGGTTTGTAAAAGAGAGAATATTAGAAGGAAGAAGAGGAGAAGATGGGAGAGATAAAAAGTTAGGGACATTTGAAGTAAAAAGGCAATACTTCCTATCAACCAGACCAGTAAACCCAGAAATAAAGGAGTTTTATTCCTTTTCATTTTCCTTTTCCACCAGTTCTAAAAGATCTTTGAATTGGGGTAAATTGGCTGGTTCAATACTTATCAATGTGCGATGAGCTTTCATCAGAATTTTGGCTCTCTCCTCGGGGGATAATTTATGTTTTTCTAATTCCTTTCCCTTTTCTTCTGGAATTTTAATTTTTGTTTCTCTCAGAATTTTTGTGAGTCCAAGGGTGGTAATGGCTCTTTTTACCTCTTTACCAGGAGAAGAAATTTCTATTCCGGAATAGTTGAGGGAAAGGTAAGCAAGAGTCCCCAGAAATGTGGAATCTAACAATTCACAATCACTGAGATCCACTACTATCTTTTTGCCTTTTTTAAGTTGTGTCTCAGCAAAATCAAGGAAAGGTTTACTCTCCACCCAGCTTCCTTTCCCTTCTATTCTAATAATTATCATGTCCTTTACTTCGGTGTAAAGAATCCGGTTTTTACTCATTTGTTTTCTCCTTTTAATTCCCTTAGTTTGCGATAGAGAGTCCTGCGTGAGAGGCCCAGAATTTCTGCAGCTTTACTCTTATTTCCACCACTTTTTCTCAATGCTGCAAAAATCAGTTCTTTTTCAATTTCGTGCCAAGGAGTCCCTAATTTAATGGTTACATAATCTTCTTTTTCCCCCGGACAACGGATATAGGGAGGGATATCGTTTACAGTAAGCACATCTTTTTTGGCCAGAATTACCATACTTTCAATAACATTTTTTAATTCTCGAACATTACCAGGCCAGTGATAATTCATTAAGATAGTGAGAGCTCGGGAGGTAATCCCTTTTATCTCTTTGCGATTAGCTTCGCTCGCTTCCTTAATAAAAGCATGAACGAGAAGGGGTATATCTTCTTTCCTCTCTCTCAATGGAGGGAGGTGAATAGTTATAACTTTTAAACGGTAATAGAGGTCTTCCCGGAATTTCCCTTCTTTTACTCTTTCTTCTAAGTTAACATTTGTAGCGCTTAAAATTCTTACATCAACTTTGATAGTTTTTACACCACCCACTCTTTCAAATTCCTGTTCCTGAAGAACTCTTAAGAGTTTTACCTGAACAGAAGGTTCTATTTCGCTAACTTCATCTAAGAAGATGGTTCCCCCATCCGCCAATTCAAATCTCCCTGGTTTGGATTCTATTGCTCCTGTAAAAGCACCCTTTTCATGCCCAAAAAGTTCGCTTTCCAGAAGAGTAGTAACTATAGCTCCACAATGGATAACCACAAATGGTTTATCTTTTCTGTCACTTCGACGATGAATAGCCCTCGCCACGAGTTCTTTCCCCGTACCGCTTTCCCCAGTAATTAATACGGGTGCTTTAGTAGGAGCTACCTGAGTAATTGTCTGGAAAACTTCCCTCATTTTTCGGGAAGTCCCAATTATATTTTCGAAACTGTATCTTTCCTCCAGTTCCTTTTCTAAGAGTTCAACTTTTTCTTTCAGTCGATAGTGGTCGAGAGCTTTCTTTACCACAATAAGAAACTCATCTAAGTTTATAGGTTTAGTTAAGTAATGGTAGGCTCCTTCCTTCATTGCCTCTACTGCATTTTCCACTGTTCCATAAGCGGTAAGTATAATGACTTCTGTAGAAGGAGAAATTTTTAAAGTTTTCTTCAACACTTCCATCCCGTTTATCCCCGGTAATTTAAGATCAGTGATGAGAAGAGGGATGTGTTTTCTTTTTATCCATTTGAGCCCCTCTTCTCCTGTGGAAGCCTCAATTACCGAGTAACCCTCTTCTTCCAGGGCAATTTTAAGCCCTTCTCGTGCACGGGTATCGTCTTCTATAAGGAGAATTTCTTCTTTCATTTTTCTTTAAGCACAGGTAGTTTGATTTCTTTCCTTTCCATAGGGATATACACTATGAATGTAGACCCTTCTCCTGGTTTGCTCTTGACTTTTATCTCACCCCCATGAGCCTTTACGATTTTATGAGCAATGACCAGCCCTAAACCAGAACCCTTAGGACGGGTGGAAAAGAAAGGTTCAAAAATTCTGTTTATGTGCTCTTGAGGAATTCCTTCTCCCTCATCCATTATAACTGTGTATACCATCCCCTTTTCTTCCCCTGTAGTGATGACTACCTTTTTCCCCTTAGGGGTTGCTTCTAAAGCATTTTGAAGAAGATTTATAAATACCTGTTTCATTTTTTCTCCATCAATTAAAATGGAAGGAGTGTTAGGAGAAAATTCCAAGATATATTTCACTCCCTTTTTTTCAAACGAGGGAGCTAACAGTTCCATTGTGGAAAGGAGGATATCTTCAACTCGCATTTCCTTTTTATTGAGGCTGACGGGTCTTAAAGCGGTAAGGAAGTTTTTTATGATTTTCTCCAGTCTTTCTATCTCCTCTTCCAGAATCTTTGCGTGTTTCTCCACTTTTTCCAAATCTTTTACAGATAATGCTCTTTGAAGAAGCTGGGTATGTATTTTCAATGCATTTAATGGGTTCCCCACCTCGTGTGCTACTCCTGCAGAAAGATAATGAAAAGAGGAGAATTTCTGGTTAAGGAATTTTTCTTCCTCTTCTTTTTTCTTCTCGGTGACTTCTAAAAAGGTGAGGAGATGAATGTTGTTCCAGGTAGTTTTCCAGAGCCAGAAATATCGGGGAGCGGTTCCATTCTTGGATATTTCACCTTCCCATTCTCTTTTCTTCAATATCTCTTTTATAAGAGATTTTCCTTCTTTCCATTCTTTTAAGGGAATTTTTTCCATGTAAGGATTTTGATAAAGAATTTCTCCCTTTTCATCCAAAATCATTATTCCTACCCTTGCCTTGTCCAGAACTTTCTTAAGCAAATTTCTTTCTTCTATAAGGGTGGCTACATTTTTTTCTATTCTTTCCTTAGGAAGTCTTTTGATAGTTTGGAGAAACCTTGTCCAGTAACCTTCGCTTCTCATTCTCCCAATTCTTTCAGGATAGCAAAGAGTAACGGTATCATTATCTCATGATGGCCTAAGAAAGAGAAGGGGGTTCCTCCGGGTCTGCGAAGGATATTCTCACGAGGCCGATAGTGTTCTATCATGTCAAAATTCACTGCTGTAAATCCCTCCATAGAGTAACCCAGGTTTTTTACCAATGAAAAGGCTTTCAGGAATACTTCCGGCATGATGACTGCTGAACCAATATTTAGGATACATCCTCCCTTTAGTCTTTTGAGCTCACTGGCAAACCTCAGAAAATCTCTGTGGGATAGTTCCCCCAATTCACTCCCTTTAATCTCTGGATGCTGAAAGAGAGTATCAGTCCCTAAGGCAATGTGCACGGTAAAGGGGAGAGAAAGGCAGTAAAAGTTGTAAAGTAAGCTGTAATCTCGATATGGAAAAAGGGAAGGATTTGAGTAAATGAATTTCCCCAGAGCTTCACCCAATCCCAGATTTTCTTTTAATCCTATTTTTACCGCTTGAGCATATAAACGAGGTGTTTCTTCCACCATTCCAAACATGCCCTTTTTCAGAGTTTCAGCTACATCTTCTGAAGTTTCACCTATGAAAGCGATTTCCAAATCATGGATAGTCGTGGCTCCATGGGTGGAAAGCATACTTATCCATCCTTTTTGAGCCATTTCAATGAGGAGAGGAGACAGACCACATTTAACTACATGAGCGCCTATCAAAAAAATAATGGGTTTTCCCTTTTTCTTAGCTTCGATTATTCTAAAGGCCATTTCTCTCAATTCTTTCCCTTTAAGGATTTGAGGGAGGGAATCCAAAAAATTTTGGAAACTTCCCCCTTTCTGATATGGAATAGCAAAATCTTCAATTTTAACTTTGTGTTTTCTTTCTTTTATGGAGATTCTTTTTATCTTTTCCCATTCAATCATTTCTTTGCCCACTTTTTTCGATTTTTTAAAAGCAATGTGACTGGACCAAAGGATGTTTTGGCTTCTATTTTAAGAGGGATACCGCTTTCTTTTTCTACCCACATTTCTACTTTTTTAATTTTTTTCACAATCCCATGGAACTTTTGAAAGTCAAGTTCCGGGATTAATTTTCTGGTTGCAAATTTATCTTCATAGATTTTCAGCTCCTCTTCTTTTTCCACTATTATTTTAATTTTTTTAGTTTCTCCATGGGTATATACCTGAAATTCCCTTTCTCCTTCCTTTATAAACCTTAATAAATAAAAGAGAGTGAGAGGATCTACAAATTCTGCCCCTCCCATAAATTCCCTCTTCTCTTTTCTCCTGTATCCTTTTTCTCTTAGGTTAACTTCTAAGGAGAGGATTTTTCCCGTTTTCGGATCGATTTTGCTTTCTATTTTATCTTTTACAGGATAAAGGAGATAATAAATCCCTAAGGTTCTTAAATTCCCTTCCAGACACAAACAGGATGATTCCTCTTTTTCCTTTATGTCTAAGGTCCCCACAATAATGCCCATCCATTTGATGAGATAATGCCATTCTTCTTGTGAGGGAAAAGTAAAAAGGGGAATAAAGAGAAAAAGGAGAGAACAGATCCACTTACTCACTTCCTGTTAACCTCCTGAGGGCTTCCAGATATTTTTCTCGTGTTTTATCTACTACTTCTGGAGGGAGAGTGGGTGCAGGAGGAGTTTTGTCCCAACCGATGTTCTCCAGGAAATCCCTTACAAATTGTTTGTCAAAGCTTATTTGTTCCTTTCCCGGTGTCCAGGCTTCCTTAGGCCAGAATCTTGAAGAATCAGGTGTGAGAAGTTCATCTATCAAGATTATTTCTCCATCTTTTTCTCCGAATTCGAATTTTGTGTCCGAGATTATTATTCCTCTCTCTTCTGCATAGTTTCGAGCAAATTCATATAATTTTAAGGAAACCATTTTCAGGAACTCTGCCTTTTCTTCCCCTATAAGCTCTACCACTTCATTAAAAGTCAAGGGTCTGTCGTGTTTGCCTTCTTCTTTTGTAGTTGGAGTAAAGATGGGATGAGGTAAACGGTCTCCTTTTTTAAGGCCAGATGGAAGTTTTAAACCCTGAACTTCACCTTCCCTCTCATATTCCTTCCAGGCACTTCCAGCAAGATATCCTCTTACAACGCATTCTATGGGTATGGGAGAAGTTTTTGTTACCAGCATACTTCTTCCTTCCAGTTTTTCTCTGAATTTTGTGAGTTCCTTAGGAAAATCATCCACATCGCAGGTTATAAGATGGTTTTTGATAATATGGGTGGTTTTTTTAAACCAGAAACAAGAAATAGCAGTGAGTATTTTCCCTTTATCCGGTATAGGGGTAGGGAGGATAACATCAAAAGCAGAAATTCTGTCAGAAGCCACAATAAGTAGTTTCCCGTTTATTTCGTATATATCTCTTACTTTCCCTCTTTTGAAGAGAGGAATACCTTCCAGATCCGTTTGGTAGACCACTTTTTCTCCCATACTTATCCTCCTTTTACAAAAATAGGCTTATGGCCTCTTTTTAAAACAATGTGTTTACGCCATTCGCTCTTTTCCTTAGGATAATCCTTCCGGTAATGAACCCCCCGGCTTTCTTTACGTAAATAAGCAGCCTCCACCATGAGCCGGGCAATGATTAACATGTTTTGAAGTTCCCAGCCAGTGGGTGAGAAAAATTCCCTGTTCATTATGTATCCCCACCAGAATTCTATTCTTTCTTGGGCTTCCTGAAGTTTTTCTTCATCCCTTATAATCCCCACATTTCTGGACATAAGACTCTTCAAAGACATCTTCACATCTTCCAGATCCAGATGGAGGTGGCTTCCTTGGGGATACTTTGATGGATAAGGAATAGAGTTTATGGTGATTTCCTCTTTCTCGGAATTGCCCACCGTTTCTCCCACAATTTCACCAAAAACAAGACCTTCCAAAAGGGAATTTGAGGCAAGTCTATTGGCTCCATGAAGTCCCGAATCTGCACATTCACCACAGGCATAAAGACCTGGAAGAGAAGTCCTTCCTTCTTCATCTACTCTAATTCCACCAATGAAATAATGGGCGCTGGGTCTTACTGGAATAGGTTCCTTTCGAATGTCTATTCCCACCGATTCACAGGCCTTTAAAATATGAGGGAATCGATTTCGGAAAATTTCATAAGGAAGATGAGAGACATCCAGATATACATGAGTGCTTTCAGTTCTCAGCATTTCTTCTAAGATACTGCGAGATACTACATCTCGGGGAGCTAAGTCTCCATCCGGATGGTACTTTTTCATAAAGGGTTCACCAAATTTATTTATAAGTCTTCCTCCTTCTCCTCTTACAGCTTCTGATATTAAAAGGCGAGCTGTTCCAGCAATGTAAAGGGATGTGGGATGAAATTGCAAAAACTCCATATCCATTACCTCCACACCTGCCCGCCAGGCCATGGCTATTCCATCCCCTGTGATAAGGCGGTGGTTTGTAGTCTCCCGGAATACCTGTCCCGCGCCTCCCGTAGCTAAAATTACCGCTTTTGATAGGAAGATCATAAATCCCTCCCTCTCCCTGAAAGCAATGAGGCCTATGCATTTCCCATCCCCTATCAATAGGTCCACCGCAAAGGTAAATTCATGGAAGGTTATATTCCGGGTTATCATTATTCGTGAAATAAGTACTCGTGCTACTTCTCTTCCAGTAGCGTCTCCTCCAGCATGAAGGATTCTGTTGCGAGTATGTCCTCCCTCTCTGGAGAGGTGATACTTCCCATTCTCTCGGTCGAAGACTGCACCCCATTCAATAAGTTCTTCCACCCTTTCCCTTCCCTTTTTAACTAATATTTCCACTGCACGGGGATTACTCAATCCACATCCTGCTGCTAAGGTATCTTCCAGATGCTTCTTAGGTGAATCGTCGGGAGAAAGGGGGACTGCAATACCTCCCTGTGCTTCGAATGTATTAGAGTCCACCAATTTCCCCTTGGTGATGAGATGGACATCCCCATATTTGGCCAGAGTAAGGGCGCATCTTAAGGCTGCTACCCCACTTCCTACTACCACAAAGTCTGTAATGATTCGGGGAAGACCTTCTCCCTTTGGACTAATAAGTCCTTCTGTTTCCTGCATTTAACCTATTCTAACACACTTAAATTGAAAGATTTTTCATTCTTGAAAGGGGAAAGCATTTTTTATCCATTCTAAGGATTTGAGTTTTTGATCGGGTTGAAGATAAATGTTTATGGCATCAAATCTGGCCTGAAAAGGTTTCCCTTTCCTTTTAAGGTAGAATAGGGCAGCTTTCCGAAGGGTTTTTATCTTTGTTTTATCAATGCTTTCTCCTGGAGTCCCAAAGGAAGAAGAAATACGTGTTTTTACTTCTATAAACACAGTGACATCACCCTCTTGTGCAATGATGTCAATTTCTCCGCCCCGGATTCGGAAGTTTCTTTCTAAAATCACTAATCCCTTCCTCCGAAGAAATTTACATGCAATTCTCTCACCCAAATCTCCAGTGGAGCGTTTCTTAGAGAAGTTTAAAAGTTTTTCGGTGAAGGGGAGAGAGACCATGTTCCTTAATATTTTTTTTATGTAGAGGGGTGGCATAACCTTTATGTTTCTCAAAACCATAAAAAGGAAGGATTAAAGATACTTTTTTCATTAGCCAGTCACGAAACACTTTCGCCAAAATGGAGGCAGCTGCAATACACTGGCAGGTGCTGTCCCCTTTTATTATGCTTAAAGAAGGAAATGGTAGAGACAAACTCAGGGCATCAATAAGGCAGAAATCAGGTTTTATTCTTAACCCATTAATGGCTTCTTTCATGGCTATCCGAGATGCTTCCAATATGTTGATTTTTTCAATTTTCCTTGCATCTACAATACCTATGGACCAATCGAGAGCATTTACTATGATGGAATGAAAGGCTTTTTCCCTTTCTCGAGCAGTAAGAGATTTTGAATCCTGGATTAATTCAAATTCTTTAAAAGGAGGAAGAATTACCGCACCAGCTACTACTGGACCTGCTAAAGGGCCTCTACCAGCTTCATCCACTCCTACAATCCTCTGGTAACCCTGCTCCCATAGACTTCTTTCTATATGAGAAACTGGCATATTTTAAGATTTTTCCTTTACTCTCAGTTTCTTACCTCGCTTGCTTCTTAAGTAATAGAGTTTAGCTCTACGAACCTTTCCTTTTCTTAGGACTTCGATTTTTTCAATTACCGGAGAATGAAGGGGGAATATTCTTTCTACCCCTTCTCCGAAGCTCGTTCTTCTTACGGTAAAGGTTTGTCGTATCCCACTTCCCCTTTTCCTGATCACTATTCCTTCAAAAGGCTGAATTCGTTCTTTCCCACCTTCATAAAATTTTACATAAACTCGCACAGTATCCCCTACTGAGAAATCGGGGATATTCTTTTTCATCATTTCCTTTTCCAATGCTTCAATTACTTTCATTTTTACCCCCTTTTATCTCCTTAAGGATCTCTAAAGCCTCAGGATCTAAGTATTCTTCCTTTAAGAGATCCGGTCTCCTTTCCAGGGTTCTTTTCAATGCTTCCCGTAGCCTCCACTTTTTAACTGCTTCATGATTCCCTGAAAGAAGAATTTGGGGAACGGAAAAATTACGATAAACTCTGGGGCGGGTATAATGGGGCCAGTCCAGAAAAGGTTGGGTAAAGGAGTCTTCTTCAAATGATTTTTCTTTTCCTAATACTCCTGGAATAATTCGGCTCACACTCTCCAGAATTACCAGAGCAGGTATTTCACCCCCTGCTAAGATATAATCACCAATGGAAATTTCATCAGTTACCAAATGTTCTCTTACTCTTTCATCTACCCCTTCATACCTCCCACAGATCAAAACCAGAAATTTTTCCCTTGATAACTCTTCAGCCAATCTCTGTGTAAAGAGTTTCCCCTGGGGAGTAAGGAGTATAACCCGTTTTTTTTCATTTCCGATTTCTTCGTTGATTCTGTCCATAGCTTCAAATATAGGTTCTGGTTTTAGTACCATACCCCCTCCTCCAAAGGAATAATCATCTACAGTTCTTCTTTTATCATGGGTAAAATCTCTTAAATTTTTCACTATCACTTTTATTTTCCCTTTCTCAATCCCTTTTGCAATTATCCCCTTTTCCAAAAATGGAGCAAAGAATTCTGGGAAGATGGTAAGAATGTAAAAAGTCATTCTGCAAACTTCAATAAACTCTTCACCGCACTGGTAAGCTGCGCTCCTTTCTTGAGCCAATTCTGGAGTTTTTCTTCATCAATCTTAACTTTGGGAGGTTCGGTATTTGGGTCATAATAGCCAATTTCTTCCAGATATTTCCCATCACGAGGTGAACGACTATCCGCTGCCACAATTCGATAGAAAGGGTAGTGTTTCCTTCCCATTCTTAAGAGTCTTATTCTAACCGCCATAACTCCTCCTTTTTTAGGTTATAGGTGGTAACCAACCCTTTCTCTTCATAATTTGCCCGTATTTTACCATTTCTTTCATCATTTTTTTTGTATGCTGAAATTGTTTCAAAAGTTGATTTACCTCCTGAACAGTAGTGCCACTGCCTCGTGCAATTCTCTTTTTTCTACTACCATCGATTATTTTAGGATTTCTTCTCTCTTCAGGAGTCATGGAAAGAATAATAGCTTCTACTCTTTTGTAATACTTCTCATCCAGAGGAATTTCTCGTATACTCTTCTCTATGGGGAGATAATCCAGTAATTTTTCAATGGGACCCATCCTCTTCATTTTTTGGAAATAGTTAAGGAAGTCTTCCAGATTAAATTCATCTGCTTTAATTTTTTTAGCCATTTCTTCTGCATCTTCTTCCAGAGTCTGAGCTTTCTCCACCAGTGTTATTACATCTCCTTTACCAAGTATTCGAGAGGCAATTCTTTCAGGGTGAAAGACTTCTATGTCTTTGAGGGATTCTCCAGTTCCAATAAATTTTATTGGACAACCTGTTACCATCCTCATGGAAAGGGCTGCACCACCACGGGTGTCACTGTCCATTTTGGTGAGAATAATTCCGTCTATTCCAATTTTGTGATGGAAAATGGAAGCAATATTTACTGCTTCCTGTCCAGTCATTGCATCTGCCACCAACAAAGTTTCAGTAGGGTTTATTTTTTCCTTCATTACTTTGAGTTCCTCCATCAATTCTTCATCCACATGTAATCGTCCCTGAGTATCCAGAATCACTGTATCATACCCCTTTTCCCGGGCCAATTTTAAGGAATTCAAAGCAATTTGTAGAGGATCCCCTCCCTCCAAGTAATAGGGAAGATTTAATTTTTCTGCTAACATCTTTAACTGCTCCCTTGCTGCTGGTCGTCTTGTGTCTGTAGCAACTAAAAGAACATCTCTCCCCTTTTCTCTTAGGTATTCTCCCAGTTTGGCACAGGTGGTAGTTTTCCCACTTCCCTGAATGCCTACCAGCATATATATGGAAGGAGGAAAGGGAGAAGTGAGGAGATCCGATTTCCTCCCACCCATGAGTTCTACTAATTCATCGTAAACAATCTTAATAAATTGCTGAGCAGGTGTAACACTTTTTAAAACTTTTTCTCCCAGTGCTTTCTCTTTTGTCTTTTCTAAAAACTCCTTTACTACTCGGAAATTTACATCTGCTTCTAAAAGAGCAATTCTCACTTCTTTTAAAGCTTCTTGAAGATTCTTCTCCGTAATTATCGCTTCTCTTCGCAGTTTTCTGAATATTCCACTCAGTCTTTCTCTAAGACCCTCAAGCATCACTTCACCCTATACACTTTTTCTCCCGGTTTCAACATTTTTAACTCTCTTCGAATAAGATATTCACGGTAAGAAGTATCACTAAGAATTTTTTCTACCTCTTTTTGGTATTTTTCTATTTCTTTCTCTAATCTCTGGTTCTCCAATTTTAATTCCTTCCATTGCTTTTCCAATTCTCTATACTTCTTCCAGGAATCCTTTAGTGAAATACTACCACTTCCAATGATGATTAACCCCAGAACTACATAGAATATTCCCCAGCCTTTCACTTCTTTCTTTCATATACCTTTAGCCCTGCAAATTTTCCTGCTTCATCGAGTTCTTCTTCAATTCTCAAAAGCTGGTTATATTTGGCGTTTCTTTCCGAACGGCAGGGTGCACCCGTTTTAATCTGTCCAGCATTCAATCCCACTGCAAGGTCTGCAAGATAATCATCTTCTGTTTCTCCTGAACGGTGTGAAAAAACAGTGGTATAACCTGCTGATTTTGCAAGATTCACTGTTTCCATGGTTTCAGTGAGTGTGCCTATTTGATTTGGTTTAATTAGTATGGAGTTAGCAATTTTTTCTTCAATCCCTCTCTTTAACCGAACAGGGTTAGTTACAAATAAATCATCTCCTACGAGTTGAACCTTCTCTCCCAGCTGTTCACTCATGTAACCCCATCCTTCCCAATCATCCTCAGCAAGGCCATCTTCAATAGAAATAATTGGATATTTTTCTAAAAGATGGAGGTAGTAATCTACCATTCCTTTGTAGTCCAGTTTCTTACCTTCACCTTCCAGGTCATAAACTCCGTTTTTGTAGAAGGAGGAAGCTGCCACATCCAGAGCAAGGAAGACTTCTTCTCCTGGTTTGTAACCAGCTTTTTCTATTGCTTCTAAGATGAGTTTAAGAGCAGATTCATTGTCCGGGAGATCTGGAGCAAATCCGCCTTCATCACCCACACCTGTAGAAAGATTTCTATCTTTAAGTACCTTCTTTAAGGTGTGGTATATCTCCACTGCATATCGTATAGCTTCTGTGAATGAAGGAGCTCCAGCAGGAACAATCATAAACTCCTGAATATCAAGATTATTATCCGCATGTTTACCACCATTAAGGATGTTAAGAAGAGGAACAGGAAGGAGATGTGCATAAGCCCCTCCCACATACTGATAAAGGGGAAGTCCACAGGAAACAGCAGCAGCCTTAGCTACAGCCAGAGATACCCCCAGAATGGCATTGGCTCCCAGTTTCTCCTTATTAGGTGTGCCATCGAGTTCCAGAAGAACCTGGTCAATGAGTTTCTGCTCAGTAGCTTCCATACCTTCCAGTTCAGGAGCTATCACATCATTTACATTTTTTACTGCTTTAAGTACACCTTTACCAAGAAATCTCTTAGGGTCTCCATCCCTTAATTCCAGGGCTTCATGTTCTCCAGTAGAAGCTCCAGAGGGTACAGATACCCTCCCAAAAGCACCATCTTCCAGAAGCACCTCCACTTCCACCGTAGGATTCCCTCTTGAATCAAGAATTTCTCTTGCTCTTATATCAATGATTTCAGCCATCTTTCCCTCCTTTTGTTTTTTGGGTATTTTACCCTATCATCTTTTTTTCTTCAAAACTAATTCCCTTTTTAAGTGATAAAATTTACCCTGCTAATGAAGTAAAGATTGACGGTCAATTATTTCTTTATTATCCTTATTCCTAAAGGAGGATGAGTAAATGAGAGTGAGGGAGAAGGAAATCACGCGAATAATAGTAGATGGTTTCTGGAAAGACTTAAAGGAATTTATGAGTTCTGAAGTTGGAATAGTGGGAGCAGGCCCTTCCGGACTTACTGCTGCTTTTTATCTGGCAAGGGAAGGGATAAGGGTGGTGGTATTTGAAAGGAAATTGAGTGCAGGAGGAGGAATATGGGGTGGAGGTATGATGTTTAATCGTGTAGTGGTTCAGGAAGATGCTATGAGAGTGGTTAAAGATTTGGGGATTAACTTTAAAAATGAGGGTGAGGGATATTATTCTTTGGATGCTGTGGAACTGGCAGGGACTCTATCTGCACAGGTGGTAAAAAATGGAGGAAAAGTGTTTAATCTCTTTTCGGTGGAAGATGTGGTTATGGTAGAAGGAAAAGTTAGAGGAGTGGTGGTTAACTGGAGTGCAGTAGAGATTGCAGGTTTGCATGTGGATCCTCTCATCTTTGAGACAGAGTATCTCGTAGATGCTACGGGGCACTCTGCAGAGATAGCTACCTTAATCGTCAAGAAAGCCGGGAAGAAATTATTTACTTCTACAGGTGATCTTAAAGGGGAAGGTTCTCTCTGGGCTGAAAGGGGTGAGGAGTTTATTGTAGAGCATACGGGTGAGATTTATCCTGGTGTATATGCCACAGGAATGGCAGTGAATGCCATTTTTGGAGGTCCCCGTATGGGTCCTATATTTGGCGGAATGCTACTTTCTGGGAAGAAAGTGGCTGAACTAATTATAGAAAGGAGAAAGGAAAAATGAAAGGGTCGCTCCTTATATCACTTATGCTCATCTCTTTTTTACTTTTCTCTTTTGAAAAGGCGCCTGATTTTGCTTTAAAGGATATCTCAGGAAGGGAAGTTAGACTCTCAGATTTTGAAGGGAAGGTTGTCCTCATTGATTTCTTTGCTACCTGGTGTCCTCCCTGTAGAGCGTCTATTCCACATCTTGTAGAACTCCAAAAGGAATACGGAGAAAAAGGGTTGCAGATAATAGGGATTTCCCTGGACCGGTATCCTTTGAGGAAACTGCCCCGTTTTAAAGAAAAGTTTAAAATAAACTACCCTCTGCTTATCGGTAATGAAGAAGTTGTTAAGAAGTTTGGTAATATAAATGCTATCCCCACTTATTTCCTTCTCAATAGAAAACTTCAAGTTGTGAAAAGATACCTCGGTTACCGAGAGAAAGAGGTTTTTGAAAGGGACATTAAAAAACTTCTATTTTCCCAGGAAAAACAATAATGGGCAACTTGGTAGGGAAATCCCCCTTTGTCTCTATATTAGTAGCCTATGCAGGTGGGTTTTTAACCAGCTTAACTCCCTGTGTTTATCCATTAATTCCAGTAATTATGGGAATATGCGGAACTCGAGAAACGAAAAACTGGAAAGATTCTTTAAAGAAAGCAATCCTCTTTGTTGTTGGTATGGCCTTAGTTTATACAGTTCTTGGATTATTTGCCTCTTTAACCGGACGACTCTTTGGTGCAATCGCCACTCATCCTATAACTCTTTTAGTGGTGGGGAATATATTTATCTTCCTCTCATTGGGAATGTTTGGTTTGTATGAAATAAGACTTCCAGTGAAGACACAGGGTTTAATTAAGAGAAAGGGGTGGGTTAGACCTTTGCTTACGGGAATGGTTTCAGGAATTGTAGTAGGTCCCTGTTCTGCTCCTGTCTTGGGAGGTATCCTGACCTTAGTAGCTTTTAAAAGGGAGATTTTATGGGGTGCCTCTCTTCTCTTTTCTTTTTCTCTGGGTATGGGGACTCTCTTTCTTATAGTAGGAACTTTCTCCGGGGTCATATCTAAACTTCCAAAAAGTGGCAGGTGGCAGATGGCCATCCAGAAATTTTTTGGGTTTCTCCTTTTAGGAGTGGGTGAATACTTTATTTGGAAGGCCGGTTTGAACTGGTGGTGAGTAAACAATGTGGGGTGAGAAAATAATTCTCTGTGAACTTCATTTTCCTGGATGCGGGAGATGTCGCAAAGTTTGTCCAGGAGGGCTAAATATTTTTAAAAACCTTGACTTTTTAATCCAGAAATCCCAATAAAAGATGAAAGGAAGGTGGAAAGAAGAAAAAAGAGTAAAAACAAGGATAAAACCACCATTTTAATCACAAAATCCTTGCATGGTAGATAATTTTTCCTCTTCCCCTTCACCCTTTGGGTGAAGGGTTTTTAATTTTTTCCCGCCCAATTATATCTCTCTTTTTAAAGTTTTTGATGCTTTCTATTGTGATTTTTGGGTTTTAGTTCCTGAATAGGAAGAAGAAATCGGTATGTGAGATATTATAGACTTACTTGAGCCAGATGGTAAAATTGAATTCCACCTTACAGAACTCAGAAGGAGAGAAAATCCTTAAAACCGTTATTTACAGAAACTCCCTTACTCGCACTCTTTCCTCTTCTACCACTAAAAACTTGCCCTCAATCTCTATTTCTTTCATGTTCAATAAATTTTTGATTTTGTTAAAAATAAAGTCATTGGAGCAAGGGGGAAACCGGAGGAGAATTATTCCTTTTACCTTCTTTCCTTTCCTGAACACCAGTTCACCAAAATCTTTATCAAAGGTTAATATTATCCTCTCTTCTTTTTCTGCCAAGGCTATTATTTCCTTGTCTTTTGCCCCCTTCCTGGTTAGAGTTATGCTTTTTACATCAATTCCTTCTTGGCAAAGTTTTTCGCATATTTCTAAAGGGATATTCTCATCTGCAAGGAGTTTCATTTTAAGGCATAGATTTTTTCGTCCCGTAGAATCTCCACAGAATATCTTATAGCTGCGAGTATATCCTCTTTTTCTAACTGAGGATAATTTCTAAGAATCTCTTCGTAACTCCAGCCATTTGCCAGCAACTCCAAGATAAATTCAACCGAAATTCTTGTCCCTTTAATCACAGGTTTGCCTGCTAAAATTTCCTGGTCGATAACAATTCTCTCTGTGCTCATTATTTTCCCTCCGCTTTTTCATTATACCTCATCGATTTTCTGTTTTGAAATCTAAAAATCGCAATAAAAGATGAAAGGGTAAAAGAAGAAAAAGAGGAAAGAATAATTAAAAACAAAGGATGAAAAAATCATTTTAATCACAAAATCCTTGCATGGTAGATAATTTTTCCTCTTCCCCTTCACCCTTTGGGTGAAGGGTTTTTATTTTTCCCGCCCAATTATATCAAGCATTTAATTGAGGTTTTCTATTGTGATTTTTGGGTGTTAATTAATCGCTCAGTTTTTGGGTTAAATTTGGTAAAATCAAAAGGCAAAAATGGAATTGATTAAAAAATTTTTTAGGAAACAGAAAAGAGCCTTTTTGGTGGATAAAGATAATCAATACTATGCTTTAAATATCCCTTTTGCTACGAAAGTGGGAAGATCTTCTGAATGCGATATTAAAATTACAGGTGATTTACATGTATCCCGTCATCATGCTCTCATTATTTTCGAAGAGGAAGAAAATAAATTCTATATAAAAGATATGGGTTCTAAACATGGGACCTTTGTAAATGGGAGAAAACTGGAAGAAGGAGAATTGAAAGAATTAAAAGATGGAGATCATATAAGATTAGGGAAAAGCATTACCTTTACTTTTAAAATCCTTTAAGAGGAGGAAAGTAATGGAAAAGGTAAACGAGAAGGAGAAAGAGTTTAGAAACGGAGATTGGGGAGTAAAGTACCTCTTTCGTGGACCTCGAATTGACTGGGGAATACTTTTGCTAAAACCCGGCAAAGAACTTGGTAAACATTACCATCGTGAAGTAGAAGAAACTTTTTATATTTTAGAAGGGAAGGGGAAAATAGAAGTGGGAGAAGAAACTTTTCCCTTTACCCCTGGAGATGCTTACCGTATCGAACCCGGAGAACCACATAATCTTATAAATGACGGGAAGGAAGATGTAAAGGCTGTGTTTATCAAAACTCCCTATTTACCGGAGGATAAAGTTTCTCTCTGATACTCAACTTGGGCATTTCCCCTAAAAATTCTTTTAAAGAGGGGTGAATAATTTCTTCCCATACTCCATTTGAATATGAGTAGGAATATTTGGCCGATGGTGGAGGAATTTATCCACTCCCTCAGGAGCATGATATCCTTTAACTTCAATGGTTTTCTTTAAAGAAAACTCATCCACTTCCACTATATTCTTCCCTGCCACTATCCCTACATCGGGTGCCAGAGGAGGAGCAGGTTTACTCAGGCAATCACAATCAGGTGAGAGGGAGTGGAGGAAATTTATGGCAAAAATACTCCCCTTACGTTCCTTCCAAATGCCAAAGGCATACTCTACCAGTCTTTCCTGAAATTCTTCTGATTTTACACTCTCCCATGGTATTGAAATTGCTTTTGCTGGACAGACCTGTATGCATTCTCCACATCCCAAGCATTTTCCCTCTATTATTTCTGCTTTCCCATTCTTTACTTTAATTGCTTCTCCAGGACAATGCTTAGCACAGGTTCCACATCCCGTACAGAGTTCTTCCTTTATCTGGGGAATCATCTTGGAATGCATCTTATATTTTCCTTTTCGGGAGGCACATCCCATGGAAAGATTTTTTATACTCCCTCCAATACCAGCAAGTGCGTGCCCTTTAAAATGGGTAAGAAGAATCAGATAGTCAAATTCCAGGAAGTCTTCCAGAATATATACCTTACGGAAATGTTTGAGATTTACAATTACTTCCATTTCTCTCTCCTGGGCAAAATCGCCCGCAATTTTTACCGGTACACCTATATCCATGAAACCATGTTCTTTAGCCACTTCCAGATGTGTAGATGTTCTGGCTCTCATCCCCCGATAAAGGACATTGGAATCAATTAGCCAGCATTTTGCACCTTTATCCTTTATTACCTCTCCTACAATTTTTACAAGGTATGGTGGGATATGATGGGGATTACCTTTTTCTCCAAAGTGTATTTTGAGTCCCACCCGATATCCTTTCCTTATCTCATCTAAAACTCCACACTTTTTTAGAAATTCTCTGAATTCCTCTTTCCTCTCCCAGGGAAGAAAATGGATTTTTTCACTCATCTTTTAAAAACTTCTCTATCTTCCATTTTATCAGAGGCAAGAAAAGAAAGAGAGTGGTATGGGTGAGGGGAAGAAGCAGAGATGATGCTTGAGGTAATGCTTTCCTCAGGGTAAGAAAAGCAGGATAAGGAATTACTTCATCAAAAAGTCCATGAATTAAAAGCACCTTCTTATCTTTGATCCTCATGGCAGAGGTTAAAGGGTCGTAAAGAAAACAGTAACGAGGGAGGGAATGAAGTTCTGTAAAATTCCCTCTCTTAAGGATTTTTCTATATTTCTGGTGGAGAAGATGGCATTGCTTCCTTGAGCAATCTTTGGGTAGCAAAAATCTCAGTGCCCCTTGCCAGAGAATTTTTTCAAAATCCCCTCCCACCCCCATAAATATTCCTTTCTGGGTTCTTTCATCTTCTGCAAGAAGCATCATGCCCAGCATTCCCCCCAGACTCATACCCATTAAACTGAATTTATGCCATTTTTTGTTTTCTTCCAGCCAGTCCATTATTTTTTTAATCTGGTGTGAATGGAACTGGAAAAATTGCCACATTTCTCTATCCTTCATGCTGAAAAATTTTCTTTTATCTCTTCCGTAAGAAGAATAAATGATTACGGGATAGCCTTTTTCTGCTAAGGAGGAAAGAAGGAGGAACTTGATGAGTTCCATTTTTCTTTTAGAGGTTCCCAAACCGGGAAGGAAAATCAAGGGAGTTAAGGTTGAATTGAAGAGAAGGAGTTCCACCTTCACTCCCGGTATTAAGATTTTCTCTTCACACATAAGAAACAATTTTATATAATTCAAATTGAAAAATGGAGTTCATAGGACTGGATCTCGGCGGGACCTTTATAAAGGTGGGTGTGGTGAATGAGGAGGGGAAAGTTTTAAGAAGAGCCCAGATTCCTACCTGTGCGGAAGGTGGTAGGAATAAGGTTCTTTCCCAGATGGAGAAAGCAATAAGGGGAGTATGGAAGGAGGGTATTGAAGGAATTGGAATTGGGACACCTGGACTTGTGGATAGAGAGGGAAGAGTCTTTCTTGCTCCAAATATTCCTGGATGGGATAATCTTCCTCTGCGTGCTTACTTTGAAAAGAAATTCTCCTTGCCAGTAGTGGTGGAGAATGATGTGAACACCATTACTTGGGGAGAGTATCTTTTTGGTGCAGGAAAAGGAACAAGGACTATGATTTGCATTACTCTTGGGACAGGACTTGGAGGTGGAGTTGTCTGGGAAGGGAAATTACTTCGAGGCACTAAATATTCAGCAGTTGAAATTGGCCATATACCCATAAACTTTAAAGGGCCTCGCTGTAAATGTGGAAATATCGGGTGTATTGAAAGGTATGTGGGGTCAAGATACATATGTGCCATGGCCAAGCGGAGTATTAAAAGAGGCAGGAAGAGTTTAATCACTGAACTTGTTAATGGGGATCTTGAAAAGATTACTCCAAAGATTATTTCTGATGCCTATAAGAGAGGGGATGAACTGGCCCGGGAGATCTGGGTTAAAGTGGGAGAGTATCTGGGGGTACTTTTCTCTGGACTGGTAAATCTTTTCAATCCTGAACGTATTGTTATTGGGGGAGGAGTATCTCAGGCGGGAGAAATTCTATTTGAGTCAGTAAGAAAGACGATAAAAGAAAGGGCTTTTGCAGTTCTTACTCCGGGACTGGAGGTTGTCCCTGCAGGACTTCAACAGGATTCAGGGATAGTATCCGCAGCTTCCCTTATTATCCGGTCCCCTTTCTAAATTCTACTTAAACCTGTTCTCTTAGCAGACTCAGCCACTGCCTTTGCCACCTGAGGAACAACCCTTTTATCCAACGGAAGAGGCAGGATTCTGTCTTCTCTGAGTTCCTTTTCACTGAGGACTTCTGCTAAGGCCTGGGAGGCAGCTATTTTCATCTCTTCGTTGATTCCTTTTGCCCTCACATCAAGGGCACCCCGGAATATACCAGGAAATCCTAAAACATTGTTTATCTGATTGGGATAATCACTCCTCCCTGTCCCCACAATTTTTGCCCCAGCCTCAAGAGCTACCTTAGGATTTATCTCTGGTTCAGGATTGGCCATGGCCAGGATTATTGGATCTTTGCCCATTTTTTTAACCATCTGGGGAGTTAAAACTCCAGGAGCTGATACACCAATAAATATGTCTCTTCCCCTTACTGCATCTTCCAGTGAGCCTTTAAGGTTCTCCTCATTTGTAAATTCCAGAATCTCTCTTTTGTAAGGGTTCATCCCTTTGTCTCTTCCCCGGTGAATAATTCCTCTGCTGTCACAGACCACGATATCTGGGAAGCCTGCTCTATGAAGGAAATGAGCAATAGCTATCCCTGCAGCACCTGCTCCATTTATCACTACTGAGGTATTTTCTTTCTTTTTCCCGGTTATTTTTAATGCATTGATAAGGGCAGCAAGAACAACTACTGCAGTTCCGTGTTGATCATCATGGAAGACAGGGATGCCCAGTTTTTCTTTAAGTTTCCTTTCAATTTCAAAACATCGGGGTGCAGAGAAATCTTCCAAGTTTATTCCTCCAAATACAGGAGAAATAGCTTCCACAATTTCCACTATTTTTTCTATTTCTTGAGTGCGAATGCATATTGGGAAAGCATCAATCCCGGCCAGTTCTTTAAAGAGGAGAGCCTTCCCTTCCATTACTGGCAGGGAAGCTTCTGCACCGATATTTCCCAGCCCAAGCACTGCTGAACCATCACTCACAACTGCCACGGAATTGTGCTTTATGGTGAGGTCATAGATTAATGAAGGATTGTAGTGTATTGCCCGGCATGCTTCTGCTACTCCAGGAGTGTAGGCTAAGGAAAGGCTGTTTTTGTCCTTTATGCGGATTTTGCTTCTTATAGAAAGTTTTCCCTTCTTTTTTAAATGGAGAGAAAGAGACTCTTTATAAATGTCTCTTTTCAATTTTTGTCCCCTATTCTGGGTTCCCGGAAGTAAAGGGGGGAGGCAGAGATTCCCTTTTCCCATCCAGCTTCCTTTTTTCTTTCTATCCCAAGCACTGCCAGATGGGAAGGACGAGCGATATGATAGGAGAAGGGAGGTATTAATACTTTCCCCTTCAATTTTTTTTCGATCCAGTCCCGATATAAGAGTACACCTTCACCTGCAATTATTTTTTCTTTTTCTATAAACTGGGGGATTTTTTCAATTTTTACTATTTCCCCTTCTTTTACCCATTTGTCTCTTTCCCATTCAAAAAGGATAACCTCTCCTTTCCTGGAAGGAAAGAGGAGGAGAAGGGGGAATTCCACCAAATCGAAGTTTCTTTTAATAACCTCATATGTAGGAATGGAAATTAGAGGGATTTTTTGGACAAGAGAAATCCCTTTCCCCAAACTCATACCAATTCTAAGACCTGTGAAAGACCCGGGGCCCTGAGATACCACTACTAATTCAATACCACTCCATCTCCAGGAGGAATTCTCAACCGCCTCTTTCAATGATGATGCTAAAAGAGTGCTGTATTCTCTCCCTTCAAAAATAGCTTCCACTACTATTCCATCATCCCACAGACAAAAACCACCCCACCTCCCACTTGTTTCAAGGCTAAGAACCTTCAAAATTCGCTTAATATATTCCTTAGCGGGACTGAACGATAAACTTTATTGCAGTCCTTTGTTCCCCGTTAATATCTACATCAGTAAATGCAGGAATGCATACCAGGTCAATACCATTAGGTGCTACATAGCCTCTGCAGATAGCTATAGCTTTTACAGCTTGGTTTACTGCTCCTGCTCCTATCGCCTGCACTTCCGCTTCCCCTTCTCTTCTTATTACCCCCGCCAGAGCACCCGCAACAGCAGTAGGGGAGGATTTGGATGAAACTTTTAAGAGTGTCATGGTCCCTCCTTTTTCCGTTGATTCTTCCATCATGTCAACCTCTCATTTATTCTGGTTACCCTGATTGCACTACCTGTAGCCTCATCCACCTCAATCCATAAACCATTAATCCTAATAATCCCCTTAGCGGGTTTGAATCTAACCGGTAAAAGGGTTAAGAATCTCTTTATCACCTCCTCTTTACTCATCCCGATTACCGAATCTTCAGAACCAACCATTCCTACATCCGTGATATACGCAGTGCCCTTTTCTAAAATTCTTTCATCTGCAGTCTGAACATGGGTATGAGTGCCCACTACTGCAGTTACTTTTCCATCTAAATAATATCCCAAAGCCATTTTTTCCGAAGTAGCTTCTCCATGTATATCAACTATTATTATACCTGAAGTTTTTTCTTTTATCTTCCTAATTTCTTCTTCGCATTTCCGAAATGGACATTCAATACAAGGCATAAAAACTCTTCCCCCCACATTAATTACTCCTATTTTCTTCCCTTTTCGCGAAAGGAAGACTCCAGAACCAACTCCCGGTGTTCCAGGAGGGTAATTAGCGGGTCTCAGAAGGCGGGGTTGTTTTTCTAAGTAAGGAATGATTTCTTTTTTATCCCAAATGTGGTTCCCGGTGGTGATTACATTTACCCCTAAGGAGAAGAGTTCTTCAGCAATTTGAGGAGTGATACCATTTCCTCCTGCAGCGTTTTCTCCATTTACAATACAGAAGTCAGCTTCCTTTATAAGTGTGGGAGCAATCCATTTGAGAGCTTCTCTTCCTGGACGGCCAATTACATCTCCAAGAAATAGGATTTTCATTTGGCAATTTCAACTGCTCTTGTTTCCCGAATAATTGTGACTTTAATTTCCCCAGCGTATTCCACTTCTTTTTTAATTTTAGCACTTATCTCTCTTGCTAAAGCAAGGATTTCTGAATCGCCTATTTTAGAGGGTTCAACCATTACCCTAATTTCTCTCCCAGCCTGGATAGCATAAGCCTTTTCAACTCCTTCAAAAGAGTAGGCAATGTTTTCTAATTTTTCTAATCGTTTAATATAACTCTCTATGGTTTCTCTTCTGGCACCAGGTCGTGCAGCAGAAAGGGTATCTGCTGCCTGTAGCAGAACTCCATAAATACTCTGGGGAGAAGCCTTTTCATGATGACATCTTATGGCATCCACCACTTCCGGTGGTTCACCTAATTTTAGAGCAATATCTGCACCAATTTCGTCATGAGATCCCTCTACTTCCTGATCCATTGCTTTTCCTAAGTCATGAATAAGCCCTATTCTTTTAGCCAATTTGGGATCCAGATTAAGTTCAGATGCCATAATCCCCATGATATAAGCTACTTCCTTGGAATGCTGGAGCACATTTTGTCCATAACTCGTCCTGAATTTAAGTTTTCCCAGAAGTTCAATTTCCTGTGGATGAAGGTCGTGTATCCCTACTTCAAATGCAGCTTTTTCTCCTTCTTCTCTCAGGATTTTGGGAAATTCCTCTTTTACTTTTTCCACCACTTCTTCTATTCGAGCAGGATGTATTCTCCCATCAGCTATAAGTCTTTCCAAAGCAATCCTTGCTATTTCTCTACGGATTGGGTCAAAACTGGATATGCTTACTGCTCCAGGTGTATCATCAATCACTACATTCACTCCAGTAAGCATCTCAAAGGTTCTTATATTTCTTCCTTCTCTTCCTATAATTCTTCCTTTCATTTCCTCGTTGGGTAAAGGGACCACGCTTACTGTGCTTTCACAAACATGGTCTGTAGAACATCTCTGGATGGCGATACTTATAATTTCTCGGGCTTTTCTTTCCGCTTTCTCTCTTGCTTCATCTTCAATCCTTTTTGCCAAAAGAGCTGCTTCTTCCCTGGCTTCCTTTTCCACTTGAGCAAGTAGCAAGCGTCGTGCTTCTTCCACTGAAAGGCCAGAGATTTTAGTAAGCCTTCGCCTTTCTTCTTCCAGAGCCTCTTCCAGTTTAGCTTTTAATGCTTCAAGTTCTTTTTCTCTTAGGGTTAAACTTTCAAATTTCTCTTCCATCTCTTTTTCCCTGGCTTCCAATAATTCTGCTCTCCTTTCCAAGTTTTCCTCTCTCTGGACCAGTTTTGCTTCTCTTCTTTCTAAATCAGCTCTTCTATTTTTGAGTTCTCTTTCTACCTCGTTTCTTACTTTATAAATCTCCTCTTTTAAGACTAATTCTGCTTCCTTTTTGATGTTTTCCGCTTCTCGCTGAGCTTGTTTAAGAAGTTCTTCTGCTTGTTCGCGTGCACTACTGAGTGAACGAAGAGATAAAAATCCTTTTAGCAAAAATCCAGCTATAAAAGAAAATACTGTTGCAACTAAGAGAATAATGTATGTCAAATCTCACCCCCTTCTTTTGCCGCAGAGGGGGGTTATCTTCCCTCAAAATTAATCTCTGCGGTATAAAATGATAAACTTAAAGATGATGCCTTGTCAAGAAAAAATGAAGAAAGAGCTACTTGAAATCCTTAAAATTCTTGTGGAGACACCTACTCTTTCCGGAGAGGAAGAAAAAGTAGAAGGATTCCTGAAGAAAGAACTTTCCTCTTCCGGTTTCAAAGTAAAGAAAGTGAGAAAAGGAGAGGTTTTTTATCTCCATGCTTGGCGCGGGGATTCTAACCTCATTATTTCTGCTCATCTGGATGTTTTCCCCCTTTATAATTTCTCAAATGGTTTCCAACTCGCCGGAAAAGAGTTTGTGAAAGGAAGAGGTGTGCTGGATGTTAAAGGACAAATTTCCGCTTTGCTTTTGGCTCTTCGGAGGACTCCTTATCCATGTCAAATAATCTTCACTACCTGGGAAGAGAGAACAGGGGAGGGTTCGGAAATAGTAGAGGTGGAAGGCGAAGGATGTCTGGTCCTTGAACCCACTGAATTTACCATTTGTATTTCCCAGGCGGGTTCTATTGAAGTGGAATTTTTAGTGGAAGGAAGAACTTCTCATGGTTCTCTTCCCTGGAAAGGGGAGAATGCTATTGAAAGGGCTTTCCTCTTTTATCAGAAATTAAAAAATCTTCCTTCTTTATCCATTACACATCCCCATTTTCCAAAAGGTGGTTGGCTGACACTTGGAAGGATTGAAGGAGGATGGGAAGTAATGGTAACTCCTGGCTGGTGCAAAATGGAAGTGGAGGTGAGTTTTCCTCCCTCTGTAAAGATGGAAAAGGTAAAAAGAGAGATTGAAAGATTTGCAAAGGAGGAGAAGGTGAAGTATGGATGGAAAGATTTTTCTCCTCCTTATGAAATTGATAGTAGAAAGAAAGTAGTAGTTTTACTTAAAAATGCTGTCAAGAGAATTTTGGGAAAAGAGCCCAAAATGAGGGGGATAGAATGCTGGACAGATGCCCAGAATTTTGTAAAAAAAGGAATTCCTACTGTGGTTTTTGGTGCAGGCTCCCTTTATTTAGCCCATACAGAAAGAGAAAGGATAAAGGTGGATAATCTTCTTTTACTCACCCAAATTTTAGAGGAATTTTTAAAAGAATGGGAAAACACTACTTGAAAAGGTCAAGTTTCATCCTGATCCATTCCCCGGATTTTCCTATTTCTTCAAACCCTAATTTTTTATACCATTCTCTGGCTCTCGAGTTTTTCTCTCCTACCCACAGAGTAATTTTGTCCCGTCCCTCTGAGAGGGCATAATCCTTTGCTTTTTCAAACAGACTTTTACCAACTCCTTTACCTTGATATTCTGCTTTTACCACAATTTCGTGCAGTTCCGCAGTTTTACCCTCTTTCCTATCCCACCATTGGGTATGGATGGAAGCAAAACCTATTAATTGGGTTCCTTCCTGAGCTACAAAGAATCCATTCTTGTCGCCTTCTCTCAGCCAAAGGAGATATTCTTTAATTCTCTCAGGAGAATGATATGCATATCTTTTCATAGATGAATACCCTGATTGGTATACCTCAATGAGTTTTTCAATTTCACCGCTTCTACCTCTTCTAATTTCCATATTCTTCTATAGATGAAATTCAAGGATATCCCCATCTTTAAGTGGATACTCTCTTTCAACTCTCAAGCCGTGAAGTTCATTATTCCAAATTCGAGCATATTTCATGTTGAGAAAATCTTTATGTATAGCTTCTGCAGCATCTATCACTTTACTTCCTTTTTTGAGAACTACAGGTTCTTCCCGAGAAGGTGGTTTACCAGGTGGTTTAAGATAGACTCTTATGATTTTTAGATTTTCAAAAATTTTTTCTTTGAGATTATCCCATTTTTTCTCTTTGGCGCTAATCGGAATAATGGGAAAAGGGTAAAGTTCCTCCAATATAGCTGTTCTTTCTTCTGCGTTTGGTTTATCTATTTTGTTGGCAATTATCATTATCTTCTCCTTCTCCTCCTCCAAATAGAAGTTTTTTTCTTTAAGTTTATCTCTTACTGCTTCAATCTTTTCCACCACATCATCTTCTCCCACATCTACAACGAGAAGTAGGAGATCAGCCTGGCGTAACAAATGGACCAGCCCTTTATCTAAGAACTCTTTGTCAATGGAGGGAGTATCAATAATTTGAAACTGAATGTCTTGATAATCCATCATTCCTATAATAGGTTTCAATGTGGAAAAGGGATACTCTGGGCTTGGGGATTCTGCATGCGTAAGTGAGGAGATAATAAGAGATTTTCCCGAATTCGGGGGACCGAAGAGAACCAACTGACCTGCACCTTCTTTTTTTATCTCATAAGGTGAAGGAGTTTTACGAACGGAAGATTTCTTGCTCTTCATCTTGGAGAGTTTGGCAATTTTAGCTCTTAATTCTGCTTGGAGTTTATCGGTGCCTTTGTGTTTGGGCATTATAGCGAGCAGTTCTTTTAAAATAGCAATTTTTTCCTCCAGAGTTTTTGCTTGTTTAAGTTCTTTTTCCTTTTCGTAATATTGAGGTGGTAAATTGGCTGGCATACCTTACCAGTAAATGACCATTTTCATTTGGAACTGTCTCCCCGGCCCAGGGTAACCTTTAAGCCTTTCCCATCCCTCGTTTAAAAGATTGGCTAACTCCACGGAAAACTCTATCCCCTCCCTTTCCATTTCCCATTTTATTCCCAGGTTTCCCCATCCTTTCAAAGTCTGGTCATTTCCTCTTTCGAAATATCGAGGCCCAATATAATTATAATACAGTGTCCAATTATAAATTCTTAAAGCAGTGAAACTTTGGAAGTAAGGATGGTAAGGTATTTTTCTTCTTTTATCCTCTTCCTTTACCTTTAATGAAAAATGTAAAGAGGATTTTAATGAAAGTTTTTTCTCTCCTTTAATCTCCATTCCAGTGAAAGCGGCAGAGGAAAGAGAAGAAGGTTCGTAAAGGTCATCTTTCCCTTTCCAGATAAGGAGGCTTTTCCTTTTTTCATGAAAAATAAGGAAGGAATAGGAAGAATTTTTCCATCCACCCTTAAGACACCATAGTTTTTCAGGGGTAAGGAATTTTTCCCTTATTTTACTTCCTTCCCATTGTGTATAGAGATTAAAGAGGTCGTATCTTCTCAATCCCCCCTCTAAAGCTAAGAAGAAAGAACCATTTTTGCTCCTTTTGTCGAGCATAAATTGGGGGAAAAACTCCGCTTTATTCTCATGTATCCATCCAGTAAATAGGAGTTTATCCTGGGGTTGAAAATAAAAGGAGAATTCATCTTCACGATAATAATTCTTCATTCTTTCTTCCAACCATTCAATACCCCACTGGAACATATCCCCCCCGCTTTTGATTTCACTCCTCCAAAGATGTTTGCCATATTCCTCCCAATCCCACAACTTTTCATTACACCTCGTTAAACTCCATCTCATTCCATTTTTAAAAATTATTCTTCCTTTAATCACCTCCCTTTTTCCCTTTCTTTCCCCAAGATACCTGCTGTTTTCCTCACCCGGTAGCTTTAGAAATCCATAATTTTCAGTTAAAGCTATGGAATAAAAAGGTGAGAAAAGTTTCAAATATCCTATTTCCTTTTCTTCTCCTCCTTCCTCTCGCCAGCTTTTCCTCTTTCTCTTTTCAAAATAAAACTTTAGCCCATTATTTTTTCCCACTTTTATAAAACCGGTTAGATTTCCTTCTCTACTTTCCCAGCTTCCCATTCCAATACTCAATCTCCAAAAACCTTTCTTTTCTTCCTCACCTTCTGGAAAATATTCCCCTCGTTCTTCTAATTTTCTTTCTAAAAACAATTCCTCTTTTTCTTTTCTTAAATCTGCAGGAGATAGTTCAACCGGGGAGGAAGGGAAAGGGGAGTAATCTCTACCCTTGATTATAATGGTAGGAAGATGTAGTTCCTCCGGAAAAAGTGAAGATAAAATCAGAAGGAAAAAGAGCGAAAATAAGACTCTCATTCTCTCTGGAGTTCCCGATAGAAACTTTCTACCTTCTGGCGCTCCTCTGGGTAATTACTCAATTTTTTAAGCACCTGAAGAGCTTCTTCTTTCTTCCCTGCTTCTGCGAAAAGATGGGCTGATTTCCATAATGCTTCTATTTGTCTGGTTGAGGAAGGAGGATAATAATAACTTACTTTAAGATAAGAAAAAGCAGCCTTTTCTTTATCTCCCTTAATCTCGTGAATTTCCGCTTCCATGAATACTGCTTCCCCTTTTAAAGAAGAAAATGCGTCCGAAGAAAGGATCTTTTTAATTGTTGCAAGAGCTTCTTCAAACTCACCCTTTTCCTTCAAACTCTCTGCTTTCTTTAACCATGCACGGGGAAGTAAAGGGGATTTTGGATACTTTTTCTCAAACACTTCAAGATTTTGTAGGGCTTTTTCATTTTCTCCAAGTTCAAAGAGTATCTCTGCTAAAGAAATCAGAGCATCTTCTTTCCAGGAAGTGGATTCTTTTAAGGCTACAAGAGTTTCATATATTTCTTTAGCTTTCTCCAGATCTTTTTCCTCCCGATAGATCCTTCCCAACCAGTAAAGTGCATCAGCCTTCAAATCGCTATTTGGATAAGAAGCAATAAGGTCTTCTAAATATTTCTTTGCCTGAGAAAGTTCCTCCTTCCTGTAAAAATGGAGCCCCAATTCCATCAATGCATAGTCACACATTTCTCCCTGGGGAAACTTCTTGAGGTAGGTCTCCAAATACTTTACTCCTTCCTCTTCCTCCTCTTTTCTTAAAAACAAGTTGTAAAGGGCAATATATGCAAATGAAGTCTCTTGAGCAGAAGGGAATTTTTGAAGAAGTAAGCGGTAAAATTTTTCTGCTTCTGTTAATTTACTTTGATTAAAATAGATATCCCCTAAGGTAAGCAAAGCTCGAGAGGTTTCCTGAGAATCAGGGAATTGGTGTAAAAGATTTTTAAGAATTTCTTCAGATTTTTCCAGTTCTCCTTTTTTAAAATAACACCATCCCGCTAAATATAAGGAAGAGGGAACAAGTTCAGAAGCAGGATATTTCTCGGTAAAGGAAAGAAAGAATTGGGCAGCTTGAGATAACTTACCTTCTTGATAAAAAGAATATCCCATGTTGAAAAAGGCTCGGCAGGCTAAAGGAGTTTCCGGAAATTCTTTAAGTAAGCGTTGATAATACTTTCTGGCTCGCACAAAGTCTTTCTGAGAAGCATAAATATCTCCTAATTTTAGAAGAGCTTTAGAAGAAAGGGGAGTAGAAGGGGAGAGGAGTTGTTCAAGAATAGCTATGGAAGAAAGAGTTTCTCCTTTCTTTTCTAAGACGATGGCTTTGAGGAAAAGATTTTGATTGAAAAGGGGATGATGGGGGAATTTTTTCTCAAATTCTTCGCAGAGTTTAAGGGCTTCTGTGTAATAACCTAATTCCAGATAACATCGGGAAAGAAGATGGAGGGCATCTGGTGAAAGTGAATGATTAGGATATTTACTCAAAAAAGATTCTAAGTTAGTGGCTGCCTCAAAGAAATTGTTGGCTCTAACATAGAGAACAGAGAGATTGTAGAGTAGATAAGGAAGCCCGGAATAATCTGGATAACGAAGTTTCACCCTTTCTAAAATTTCAATCCCTTTAGTGATACTGGTTTGGGATTCTAACATACCCCATCGGTATAGAGCTTCTGGAAGGAGGGGACTATGGGGAAATTTCTCTTCAAATTTGGGGAGAAGTTCCTTCCCTTTATTAGGAATATTCTCGCAAAGGAGTAGATAGGCACGATCTGACCATCCTTCCACATTGCTCTCGATAAGTTGGGAAAGGAGTTTTTCGCCCTCTTGATTTTTTCCTCTTTTAAATAGAGAAGTGGCCAACCAGTAAAGGGCAGGATAAAAATGCTCGCTTTTCG
The DNA here is from genome assembly GCA_021162785.1 of Candidatus Calescibacteriota bacterium. Classification (GTDB taxonomy): domain Bacteria; phylum CAIJMQ01; class CAIJMQ01; order JAADFP01; family JAADFP01; genus JAGGYA01. Next base: position 4,069 of record JAGGYA010000007.1, on the reverse strand, counting down.
GAAAATCTTTTATTAATTTATTCCAGCACTCTTCCGCTTCTTTTTCCTTATCTTCTTTAAACTTCACCCAGCCCAAATAAAATAGAGCTGCATCTTCATAAGGATGGGGCGTCTTTTTCAATGATTTAGTGTAAGCATCTTCCGCTTTTTTCAAGTTATGACTTACCCTGTAGGTTTCACCCATCCAGAAATATGCTTCCCCTGCTAAAGGAGTGGAGGTGAGTTCATGAAGGATGGTTATTGCCTCAGGAATTTCTCCTTTTTTTGTTTTTATTCTGGCTAAAAGTATTTTACCTTTAAAACCCAAAGACTCAGAAGATGCTTCTTTTAAAAAACTTTCAATTTCTTTTTCTGCTTCTACAAATTTACCTTCTTTAAAAAATACAAGAGCCAAGGAATACCTGGCACTCTTTGCCAAAGGATTCTCTGGATAAAGGAGAAGGAATTTCTGGAGAGTTTCTTCAGCTTTTTGGTAATCCTTTGCCTGCCGATAATTTTCTCCCATCCAGTAGAGAGCTTGCACGGAAAGAGAAGATTTTGGATAGTCTTCTATTAACTTTTGAAAATAAAATTCTGCTTTCGTGGAGTTCCCCAGTTCCATATTAATGCGTCCTAAACGAATTAGAATTTGGTCTTTACTTAGGGAAGAAGGGAATGTTAAAAGTTTTTCATAAATTTCTTCCGCTTTTCTTCTTTTCCCTTCTTTCCAGAAACAGTCCCCCAGAATCAATAATGCTTCGTTTCTCAGTCTTGGTGGAGGATTACTTCCTAAGATTCTTTGAACTTCTTCTTTTGCTGCCTGATAAAATCCGTCTTCAAATAGTTTCCTTGCAAGTTCTACATCCTGAGAATAAAGGGTTAAGGAAAATAAAACCAGAAATAAAGCAAACCATTTCTTCATTATTTGACAACTACTCCTTCCCTGTGTAAAACCTTTCTTAAAAATTGGCCAGTATAGGAACGAGGATTCTCCGCCACTTCCTCGGGAGTCCCTTCCGCAACTATCCATCCTCCCTCTTCACCACCTTCCGGCCCTAAATCAATAATATAATCAGCAGATTTGATAACATCCAGATTATGTTCAATAATCACTACCGTATTCCCTTTATCCACAAGCCGATTAAGAACATTGAGGAGTTTTTCCACATCAGCAAAATGAAGTCCAGTAGTGGGTTCATCCAAGATATAAAGTGTATTACCCGTAGCCACTTTGCTGAGTTCCTTAGCAAGTTTTACCCTCTGCGCTTCACCACCCGAGAGAGTTGTAGCTGGCTGGCCAAGTTTTATATATCCCAGACCCACATCATAGAGTGTTTGAAGTTTCCTCTTAAGCACAGGGATATTTGAGAAAAATTTTAATGCCTCTTCCACACTCATATCCAGAACATCCGCAATACTTTTACCCCGGTATTTGACTTCCAGAGTCTCCCGATTATACCTTTTTCCTTTACAAGCGTCACAGGTAATATACACATCCGGTAAGAAGTGCATTTCAATTTTTATCAATCCCTCTCCTTGGCATACCTCACATCGTCCCCCTTTCACATTAAAGGAGAATCTCCCCGGTTTATAACCCCGCATTCTTGCTTCAGGAGTTTGAGCAAAGAGTTGTCGGATATGTGTAAAAGTATCAGTATAAGTAGCTGGATTTGAACGAGGAGTTCTTCCAATTGGTTCCTGAGTTATATGGATGACTTTATCAATATTTTCCCATCCCACAATTTCATCATGTTCTCCTGGTTCTACGCGAGATTTGTAGAGTTTCTTTGCTAATGCCCGATAAAGTATTTCTTCCACCAGAGTGCTTTTCCCTGAACCACTCACACCTGTAATACAGACAAAAAGGCCTAAGGGAATACGAACAGTAATGTTTTTGAGATTATGTTCCCTTGCACCTCGGATTTCCAGATATTTACCACTATGTTTTCTTCTTCGTGAAGGAATGGGGATGGATAATTCTCCAGAAAGATATTTCCCGGTTAAGGAATGTGGACAATTTATTACATCCTCTAAAGTCCCTGCTACAACTACCTCACCACCATGTTCACCTGCTCCTGGTCCTAAGTCTATTATAAAGTCCGCATTTCTAATGGTATTCTCATCATGTTCAACTACAATAACCGTATTTCCAAGATCCCGAAGACTTTTTAGTGTATTCAATAACCGAGCATTATCCCGCTGATGGAGCCCAATAGTTGGTTCATCCAGGATGTAAAGCACTCCCACCAGTTTTGAACCAATCTGGGTAGCCAGCCGTATTCTTTCAGCCTCACCTCCAGAAAGTGTTTCTGCTTTTCTGTCCAGAGTAAGATAATCCAGACCTACATCCACTAAAAATTTTAATCGAGCACAGATTTCTTTAATTACCTGTCCTGCAATTAATTCTTCTTTAGATGTGAGTTTCAGGTTCTGGAAGAAGTTAAGGGCTTCTTTAATAGACATAGCAGTAATTTCAGCAATATTTTTACCTCCCACTTCCACAGAAAGACTTTCTTTTCTCAGTCTTTTCCCTTTACATTCAGGGCAGGGAATCATTCTTATATACCGTTTAAATATCTCTTCTCTTACATATTCAGAATCGGTCTCGTTATATCTTCTTTCCAAATTCCTTATAACTCCTTCAAAGGTATCCCAGTAATGGTAAACCTCTCCTCCTCTTTCTATCTCAAATTCAATCTCTTCATCCGATCCATAAAGAAGGATGGTTTTAATTTCCTCTGGAAGCTCACGGAAAGGAGTATGGAGGCTAAATCCATAATGACGGGCGACACATTCAAGTATTTGTCGGTAATATCTGGCTGTGGACCATTTCCAACGATGTCTTCTGGTAGTTATAGGATTAGCCCAGGGTTCAAGAGCACCTTCCGCTATGGATAAAGAATCGTCAGGGACCACCAGGCGGGGATCAATTTCCATCTTTTCTCCTAACCCACTACAGGCTGGACAAGCTCCATAGGGAGAATTGAAGGAGAACATGCGGGGTGAGAGTTCTCCATAAGAGATTCCACAATCAGGACAGGCAAATTTTTCGGAGAAGAGAATTTCTTTTTCACCCTTTTCTTCCTTTAAGATGACTTTTACCAAACCTTCAGCAATTTTGAGAGCCAATTCCACTCCTTCTGTTATCCTTGTTCTTCCTTCCCGAGAAACTTTTACCCGATCCACCACCACATCTATATCGTGCCTTTTATATTTTTCCAATCGAATTTCTTCATCCAGATCATAAATTTCACCATCTATTCTCACTCTTACAAATCCCTGTCTTCTTATTTCTTCCAGCAGTTTCTGGTATTCTCCTTTCCTACCCCTAACCACGGGAGCAAGTATTTGTAACTTGGTTCCTTCAGGGAAGGAAAGGATATGGTCTACTATCTGTTCCGCAGATTGTTTCTCAATTCGTCTCCCACACCGATAGCAGTAAACTTTACCTATACTGGCAAAAAGGATCCGCAGATAGTCATATATTTCAGTTACTGTCCCCACAGTAGAACGGGGATTTCTGGGAGGTGCCTTCTGCTCAATGGCTATTGCAGGAGAAAGTCCTTCTATATAGTCCACATCAGGCTTTTCCATCTGCTCTAAAAATTGGCGTGCATAAGCAGAAAGACTCTCAACATATCTTCTCTGTCCTTCAGCATAAATGGTATCAAAAGCTAAGGAAGATTTACCAGATCCAGAAAGGCCTGTGATCACCACAAGTTTATTCCTCGGGATTTCAAGATTTATATTTTTGAGGTTGTGTTCCTTAGCCCCCCGAATAACGATTTTTTCCAGACTCATGTCAAACTTAATTTTATCTTAAAAAGGAATTTCTCAGCAAACCAAGAGTTTTTTCAACTCCAGGATTTTTCGAATTGGAATTTAAGGTAAAACGAAGGTTAAATCTTAAAAATTCGCAACAGCGGGATTTCACCTAACCATTTGCAGACATGCGAAGTTCGACTTTGCCGAATTTGGGTGGAGGTGCGGAGCGGTATGTCCGCTCTTAGGCGACGTTGCCAATATCTCCATAAGTTTAGCAGTCATATTTCTCTACAAAGTATTGAAAGGAGTTATTTTTCTGCTTTGC
>JAGGYA010000024.1 GCA_021162785.1 Candidatus Calescibacteriota bacterium | reverse complement strand
TCACCTGTTCAAAGCTCTTTTCCTTTCAAAAGAATTGCAGAAAAGAAAGTAGAGTATGTAGTGGATGAATTTACTCAAGTAAAAAAGGCCTATCTTATCCGCGAAATAGAGGAAGGAATTTTGATTATTGACCAGCATGCTCTCCATGAAAGAATTCTTTTTGAGAAATTAAAGGATGGGATAAGCAAAAGAAGGGTAGAGAAAAAAAATTTACTTTTTCCAGTAACCTTAGAGTTATCTCCCGTGGAAGAGAAAATTATTGAAGAACACAGTTCAATGCTTAAAGAGCTGGGATTTGAACTGGAGAAATTTGGGCGTCACACCTTCATTCTCCGTTCCTTACCTCAGCTTTTGGGAGACCAGGATCCACTTCTTCTGATTGCAGAAGTAGTAGGAAAGTTAAAAGATTCTTTTAGAAAATTAGAGGTCCAGGAGCTAATGGAAGAGGTTTTAAAAATCCTTGCTTGTAGAGGTGCAGTTAAATTTGGGGATAGATTATCTTCTCAGGAAATGGAAAGATTAATCCAGGCTTGGAGAGAGGAAAAAGAAGCTATTACCTGTCCACATGGGAGACCTGTTTTTGTGTTAATTTCTTGGGAGGAAATAGAAAAAAGATTTCAGAGAAGGTAAGTTGGTTCATAATCTTTATCTCATAATTTTATTTTTCATACTTTGGTTGCGTCCTTTAATCTCCGGCGTGGTTTATCCTTCCACTAATTTTCTATATTTAATTTTCTTTTCTCTTCTGGGTGTGGTAATCCTCTATGAGAAATGGAGATTGAAAAGATTGGGAAGAGAAGAAAGGTTATGGTTATTACTTCTTCTTTGGTGTTTTGCAAGCCTCATTTGGTCAGTAAATCGTCATTCCACGCTTTCTGTCTTTTCTCTCTTCCTAACCAATTTTTATGTGATTTACCTGGTAAAGAGACTGAAGAAAAAGGAAAAGGAAATACTCATCTGGACAATACTCACCGCTTCCGTAATTGTTAGTATTAATGGAATTTACCAGTATTTCTGGGGGTTGGAGAAGACAAGAGAGTATGTATATACTTTTATGGATGTCTCTAAACTCTCTCCAGATTTCCTCACCCGTTTACAAACCCAACGGGCCTTTTCCACATTCGTCTATCCAAACGCCTTTGCTGGATACTTAATTATTTTTATTCCCCTTTCCCTTTTCTACTCTTTCAAGTGGAGGAAGAGATGGAAGGCTCTTCTTTTGTTTATCGCTACTCTTTTGCTCTTTACACTTTTCCTTACCAAATCAAAGGGAGGGATCATTGCCTTGGTTCTTTCTTTAAGCACTCTTGGATTTCTTAAATTACCCAGAAGAAGGAAAGCATGGGCTTTAGGAGGTATTATAGTATTGGTAATCGTTTTGGTTTCCTCTCCAACCGTTCGCAAACTTGCCCAGCAGTCTTTCGGGGTGAGAGTTTCTTATTGGAAGGCAGGTATCAGAATGATAAGAGAAAAACCCCTTACAGGATTTGGTTTGGGAACCTATGGGAGGGTTTTTACCAGATTTAAAGTCCCGGGAAGAGAAGAGACACGAATGGCACATAATAATTATCTTCAAATTCTAACCGAAACCGGCTTTGTGGGTAGTTTTCTCTTTTACCTTTTTCTGCTTTCTTTTCTCCTTAAGCTTTTACAAAAAAGAAACGACCCTTTAATAGAAGGGATACTGGGGGGTTATCTTGCTTTTCTTTTTCATTCCTGGGTAGATTTTGATCTCTATGTTCCAGGTATTGTTATTCCTCTATTCGCTTTGCTTGGAGTGGGGGATGAAGAAGAAAAAATGGCAAATTTTAAGTTGGCAAGTTTATGCCTTGTTTTTCTTTTCCTTTTTCTTCTTCCCTTGAATTTAAGAATCGTGAATTCTTATAATTTCGCAGACCAGGCCAAAATAAAGATTGAAAAAGGAGAAATAAAAGAAGCCATGGATTTGTTAGATAAAAGTCTTAAATTTTATCCCTGGGGAGAAGATGTAACAGGGGTAAGTTATCATTTTCATAAAGGCGAGTTATATCTTACACTTGCCAAAAAGGAGAAAAATCAAAAATTAATAAAGAAAGCCATTGAAGAAATAAGAAAAGCAATTCAACTCGATCCCTATCGGTTCTTTTACTGGGAGAAATTGGCTATGATATACTTTTCTATGGGAGATGTGAAAAAGGCGCTTGAGTTTATAGATAAAGCTTTATACTGTTATCCTTCTCATCCACGCCTTCAAGGAGAGAAGAAGAAAATAGAGAACTCTTTAAAAGGAGGGGGAGGATGAATATTTTAGTTATTCATGGCCCAAATCTTCATCTGCTTGGGGAAAGAGAGGTAGAAATTTATGGGGAAGATACGCTGGAGGATATCAATAATCTTTTAGAAAAAAGAGCAAATGAACTTGGAGTAAATTTGAAGGTGGTGCAGACAAATTACGAAGGGAAAATAGTGGAAGTTATAGGAAGTGCGAGAGAATGGGCAGATGGAATAATAATAAATCCAGGAGCCTATACTCATACCTCCATTGCTATAAGAGATGCTATCTCAGCAGTCCGTAAACCCACTATTGAAGTTCATATTTCCAATATATATGCAAGAGAGGAATTTCGCCATTTTTCCTATATAAGTGGAGTTTGTAAAGGGAAAATTGTAGGATTGGGAAAGTACAGTTATCTATTAGCATTAGAAGGGTTGGTGCGTATACTTGAAGAGGTGAAAAAATGAGAATTCTCTGGGCTCCCTGGAGAAGGGAATATGTTAGGAAAGCGGATTCAAGGGAGTGTTTTTTATGCGAAGCCCTCAAAAAAGTGGATGGTGAAGAAAACCTTATACTTAAAAGAGGTAAATGGAGTTTTATCATTCTGAATAGATTCCCTTACAATTCTGGTCATTTGATGGTTGCTCCTCTGCGACATGAAGGAGAATTATTGAGACTTACCCAGGAAGAAAAGAAGGAAATCTGGGAGCTCATGGAGTTATCCTTAAAACTTCTTTCAAAGGTTTACAATCCCCATGGCTTTAACATAGGGATAAATATAGGTAGGCCTGCAGGGGCAGGATTAATCACGCATTTCCATCTCCATATAGTTCCTCGTTGGGAAGGGGATACGAATTTCTTGCCAGTCTTTTCGCAAACAAAAGTTATTCCAGAAGCACTGGAAGAAAGTTACCGAAGATTAAAAGAAGGTTTGGAAGATTTGTAATCTCAAAACTCAACTTTGACAGTTTCCGCTAAGAATCCTTAAAAGTAATTCCCGGAAGCAGGGAAATAAAAGGGATTTAGGAGAAATAGGATAAAAATTTTTTCAAAATGTAGTCTCATGCATTCAAAATGATTTACACCTCCCAGTTGTGGGGGTGGATAATGTTCTGGGGAATATATACAAAACCGGAAGGGGCTGGAGTGAACAAAAGTAAACCCATACTGGATTATTGGGTGATCCAGTAAGAAATGACAACCAGAATGACAACCAGAATGACAACCACTATACGAGCACATAATGGGCACCCCTTCCTTTTCCTTTAAGTGCTATCACCTCAAGTTTTACAAGTTTTGATAGTTCCTTCAAGGCTGCCTGTCGTGTAATTTTGAACATATCCGCGACATCACCTGCTGTTATCTTTCCATTTCTCTGGATAAACTCTATTATCTCCATTTGCCTGTCAGTTAACGCAATCTGTCCTTTTTTCCTCTGTCTTCCTTTTTCAATGGAAAGTTGTAAAACCTTTTCTTTCACCCGGAGTATTGAAATCTTTACACCTTCCGTGAAATATTCAAGCCACCCCGTGAGGTCAAGGGTATTCTGGTCAACAGATTTCAGGGCGTTGTAATAGGCGATTCTGTCACTATCATAGTAATCATCAAGGGCAAAAAATCTCTTTATATCAAATCCTCTTATGTAAAGTATAAGTGTAGCAAGAGCCCTTGCAGTTCTGCCGTTTCCATCTACAAAGGGATGAATTCTTACAAATTCGTAATGTGAAATCCCTGCTACGAGAACAGGGTGGAGTTTAAAGGATTCCCGTGAGTTCAGCCACTGCAGAAAACTTTTCATTAAAGGGGGGACCTTCTCCGGGGGCGGTGGCACAAATATCACCTCTCCGGTTATTCTGTTTCCAACATATACCTGAATTTTCCTGTATTTTCCTTCCCATTCGGGATCTTCAAGCGTCTCCTTTGTAATATCTCTGTGCAGATTTAAAATATGTTTTTCCTCTATTTTCCCCTTTTCCTGATATTTCTCTATGTGCTCCAGAACATTGAGATAATTCAAAACTTCCTGTTTAGCTCTCCTTGTGGTGGTTACCTTTCTTCCTTGAGCAAGTTTACTTACTTCTTCAAGTGTGAGTGGGTTACCCTCTATTGCGGTTGAGGCATGAGTTGCCCTGATAAGTGCTTCCTTTCTTAAAGAAACCTCCCATTTCGGCACAAGGTAAGCATTCAAAATTATTTCCCTGGCAGAGGTGATTTCAAGCAGGTTATTTACAATGTCATGGGTATAATTAAACTTTGGCTTAAACATTTTCTCCCTTAATTACTTTAACCCATTCATAGAATTTTATTTTCTCAATTCTTTCTTGAAACGGTCAAGTCCCATTTTTCCTGTAAAAAGAAAGAGCCTTATAATTAAGCATTTACACCCTCTATTTTTTCTCTTCTCTCTACCAAATTAGTCATCCTCACTGCTTTGCAATGTCTTAAAGGTAGTTTTAGAAGATTTAGTAAAGCAAGATGATCCTCTAAGAGAGATTTTACTAAGGATGGAGAGGTATCTTTGTATTTCTGTGCTATCTTTTTTAGTCTCTTTTCTCCTTTTTTCCTGAGAGCTTCCTTTCTTTTAAAGATTAATAATTCTTCCCATTTTAAAAGGGGACTCTCTTTTTTAACAGGAAATTTAAGACACTACTCAGAAATTCCTTCTTTATGCGAGGCCTTTCGAAAACTCAGAATAGAGGAGTTAACGCTGAAAGGCTTTATGGAAGGCTTCCCAAAATTCGGATAGGTTAGAATATCTTTTATGGGGTTCCTTCTCCAAACACCTCATGATACAGTCTTCTACCTCGGGTGGAATATCTGGGTTGAGTTTTCTTAAAGGAGTAGGGGAGAAATTGAGGTGTTTAATGAGGATCTCTTCTGTTGAGGAACCCTTATAAGGAGGCTCCCCACCTAACATCTGGTAAATAGTTACTCCAAGAGAATAAATATCACTTGCTGGGGTTAAAGGCTCTCCTTTAATTTGTTCAGGTGCCATGTAATGAGGTGTGCCTTTTGGTAACACTTTGTGAAGGTCTTTTCTACCCGAAGGATGGAAGAGATCAAAGTCAGAGAGTTTTACCACATCATTATCAAAAAGGAGAATATTACTGGGTTTGATATCTCGGTGGATTATTCCTTTCCCATGAATAAAATGGAGTGCTCGGATTATTTGGCGAACAATGTTATATACTTCTTCCAAGGATAGTTTCATTTTTCCCTTCAAATAATTAGCCAAACTTCCTCGAGTGGCTAATTCCATAGCTAAGTAATATCTTTTCCATTTTCTTCCCATTTCCAAACCTTTCACTAAATGTGGGTGATGGAGTATGAGGGTCAATTTTGCTGAACGAAGGAAATGCTGAACTTTCTTATCTTTCCTCCAACCTTTACTTTCCACAATTTTTATAGCCACATCCTCTTCTTTTACCAAATCTCTTGCTTTATACACTGCTCCCATGCTTCCTTGCCCTATAAATCTTTCAATATGATATTTGCCCAGTTTTCTTCCTTCCATTTTTCCGCGATAAAGATACCAAGTTATAATGAGAAAAGTCAAGAAAAATTTAAATTTTTAAGAATTGGGATAAGATAATTTCCAAAAATCAAATTCCAGTCGTATTTTCTCACCACTCTATGGAATAATCTGAGAAATTGATAACTTTTCAGTGTTGACTGGATTTTCTTTGCAATAAGGGAAGGTGGATCTTCTAAGGAAAAGAAAATTACATCCTCCCTTCCAATTTCTTTCAAAGTGGGTATATTGGAAGCAAAGATTGGAAGCCGAAATATTCCTCCTTCCAATACAGGTATCCCAAAACCCTCCTGATAACTGGTAATTAAAAGGAAATCAGAAAGTAAATATAAAGAGCGAAGCAGATCAAAAGATACGCGGAAAAAACCATTACCTTCCTTATACTCGCATAGAAAAATTATATCTTTACCTACACCTGTATCTTCAGCCAGTTTCTTGAGTTCCTTGAGATACTCTCCTCCTTTACGATGGGGATCGGGAGGACCAGTAATTATAAGGGCTACATTCAAATTCATTTTCTTTAGTTCAGCAATTATTCTAATAGCGAGTTCCACATTTTTTCTCTTAATCAACCTTGCAGGAAAGAGTCCTACCCAGTCTTTGTTGTAAAGATCATAAAATTCAAAAATTCTTTTGGCTTCTCCATGAAGTTTTAAAAGGCGACAAACATCTACTCCATTGGGGATCACATGAATTTTTTCCTCCGGGAATTTAAGTACATTTACCAATTTCTCTTTCCTTGCGTTTGAAATAGTAATGTAGGTAATCTGGGGAGAATAAGTCTTTAATAAGTTCCAAGGGTACTGGTTTGGATTAATAGAACTCAATAGTTCCTTATATGTGGGGTCAAAAAAGGGTGAATCGTGGATCCAGGCAAGAAAGCATTTTCGCTGGCTTATTTCATGGCAGGCAGCAGTTAAGGCAATGTTGAATGGCATGCTAAAGAGGTTGTGCGCAATTATGTATTCATAATCTTCTAAAGCTTCCTCTAATCTTTCTATTAAAAATTTTTTAAGTCTTTCAAATCCATCCCAATCCCCTTTTTTAAGCCTTTCTTGGGTTTCAATAACTTTTGGATGCAAAGAATATATTTCTGGAATTAAAGTAAATTCCAGATTTGAAAATAATTTTTCTCCTTTACCTGTGATTAACTTTACTCTAAAGCCTTTCTCCAAAAAGAAACGGATCTGTGCTTCCATGACAAATTCTACTCCTCCAATAACGGGAGGAGAAGAGTAATGAATTAAAGCAATTTTTTTCATTTTACTCTTAGGTCACTTCCCCTTCCCACAATAGCATTTTCTATTTTTACATTTTCTAAATTAGCACTGTCCACAATGCACCCTTTAAGTTGAGAGTTAACTATTCTCGATTTTCCCAATATTACAGTTTGATGAAGAGATGAATTTAATACTTCTGCTTTCTCATCTACAAAAGTGGATCTCCCTACAAAAATCCTATAAGCCTCTAAGAAGGAGTGTCTTGACCCTATATCTATCCACTTCCCCTTTACCAGCTTTCCCATCACCGATATATTTTTTTTCTCAATAAGCCAAGAGAGAAAAGAACCAAGGTTATCTCGATCAGTAAGAGAAGAGGTAAGAAATTCTTCTATAAGGGGGAAAATTTGTGGAGGGAAAAAGTATATTCCAAGAGAAATGTAAGGAGAGATAGGTTCCTTAGGCTTTTCAACAAATTTTATTATTCTCCCATTTTTCATCATAACATTTCCCAACCTTCCTTTAATCCTTTCCGGGTCTATAATTTCAAAGACAAAATTTACCATTTTATCTTCTTCTTTGAAATCTTTAAGGGAAAAGTCAAAAAGATTATCTCCGTTTATTAGTAAAATTCCTTCGCGAACTTTGTTTTCTTTAATGAAGATATGTAAGCCTCCCACTGCTCCAGGTTTATCTTCTTCGCAAAAACTTTCCTCAACAAATACTCTCACACCTTTATCTTTTCCCCATTTAATGAATTTCTTTTCAAAATGTCGATTAGTGGAAAGGAAGATAGGCGAAGGTGGTAATTTTTCTATTATCCAATCCAATAGAGCTTTATTGCCTATAGGAAGGAGAGGCTTAGGAGTATAGTCAGTGAGAGGGGCCAGTCTCCTCCCATATCCCCCCGCATGGATAAGGATTAGCATAAGTACTTCTTTTTGAGATCTAAGAATATACCAAGCTGGTCTCTAATCATCTCTTCCATTTCTTCTTCCTTTTTACCTTGAGATTCCACAATAAGAGAGATATACCGGGCTTCCCAGAAGACTTTTAGAAGATCCAGTATCTTTTTCCGATGTTCTTCGTAATGGAGGAGGGCTACGAAAACACACTCAGCCCATAAGGGAGCTGGAAAAGAGAAAGTCTTACCCTTCAAATTCTTCTCAATTTCCTTCCCACCTTCTTTAAAGATTTCTTTCAATGGGGAATTAAGGTAAATTTCTTCATAATCCTTCTTCAAATAATCCTTCCAGAGTGCAAGGTCAGGTTGAGGTGCAGGGAGAGACAGCCCCGTAGGTATTTCTCCATACCGAGGAATTGATTGAATATCCGAAGTCCTTAGGGCTTTTTCTTTGTAATAAAGATAAAGTTCAAAAAGCCGGGTTACCACTTGATAAAACATGGGAACCAGTAATTTTGCGGGTTCAGTATAGTGTCTGGTAGAGGTATGTTCCTTTTTGCCAAGGACAGTTTCTGTAACGCTGAAATTTTCTGCTACACCTACCGTGGTGAGAAAAATATCTATTCCAAAATCTGAGGGGAAGAGGGGATGTTCCAAGATAGAGTTAAGAAATTTTTTGGAAAAGGAAAATTCTCCTCCTATAGGCTGGCGTATTTCTTTCCCGTAAAGAGAAGATGTGAGTGGGTAAGCAATTTGATTTGTTATTACCCCATCTAAAGGGTGACGAAGATAAAAAGGAACACAAAGATCTTTTCCTTTTAGTAAAGGAGAGAATAATCTCTCCATCCAAAAGGGTTCAATACTGGTTAAATCTCCATCTACCAATGCTACCGCATCAACATTTTTCTCTTTAAAGATCTGTAAGGCTGTTTTAACTCCGTTTCCTTTTCCCGGCCCTCCTTTTTGAAGAACTACAATTTTTTCTGCTCTTGATTCTTTTTCTATAGCTATTTCTCTGGTTTTGTCTTCAGAAAAACCATCCGAGACAATGATTAGACAAGAGGAAGAAGGGAAATATTTAGATAACCCTTTATCTACAGTTTCAATTACCTGAGCAATTGTCTCCTCGCAATTCTTAGTAGAAATACCAACCCCTAATTTCATAGGATTTTTAAAATTAAATCTTTAAATTTCTCTGCTGCTTTTGGCCAAGCAATACTTTTAGAAAATCTAACTATTTCCTTTTCCATTCTTTCTCTTTCCTTCTTATTATACATTAATCTCTTCACATTTTGGGCAATTTCCTTAGGAGAATGATAATTCACCAACACACCGCGTCCCTCTCCCAACATTTCCTTTGCGAACGGAAAGGGAGTAGAGATTACAATCTTACCCATGCCTAAGGCATAGGTAAGAGTTCCACTGGATACTTGTTGAGTGGAAAGATAAGGAGCTATATAGAAATCTGTAGCAGAAAGATACAATCCCAAGTCTTTCTCTTCAATATATTGAGTACACCATTTTATCCTATCTTCCACTCCCAATTTTTTCGCCTTTTCCCTTAGGTCTTTTAAATACCTATCCCCTTCTTTACTCAAATGGGCAGGATGAACCCCTCCCACAATTAAATAAAGCACTTTTTCTTCCCTTAACTCTGCTAATGCTTCAATGACATCTTCTATTCCCTTTTCCCTTCTTAGGAGACCAAAGGTAGTAAGAACTGTAAAGTCGGTGGGTAGGCCTAATTTTTTCTTTGCTTTTTGATTATCCAGTTTTGGGAGAAAGGGAAAAGGATGAAAGATAACCTCTACTTTTTCTGGAGGGAAATCATAATGGGTTAGGAGTAGTTTATGGGCATGATGTATCATTACAACGGAGAGGCTCGCTTTCTCCCGAATGGCCAGAATAGCTTCCCTTTCCTTTAATGTGGGTTCCACAGGCACAGTATGGATAATAGCCAAAATAGGTTTATTAATGGGTTCCAACAAACATCGTGTGAAACATCCTTCTTTCCCGTAGAGAAGGAATTGATGTTGAAGGATTACCAATTTACAGTTGCTTTTGGCAATTTTTTCTCCTGCTGTTTTATAAGAAACTTCTTTTTCCTTCTTTATCCTGAAACCAACCTGTTCTTTGTAAGAAAAGTTTTGAGGTTCAATAGGGTAAAGGACAACTTTCAAATTAATGATTTTCCTTAAATGTTCTAATAAATTATGACAGTATTCTGCTACTCCACAAGATACTGGTGGGTATGAGGAAATTACGCAAACATCTATTGTTGATAGACCCATTGGTAGAGTTCCCAATATTTTTTAGCTACTTCCTCCCAGTAAAATTGTTGCCCTATATTCAAAGCTTTACTTTCCATTTTTTTATGAAGTTCTCTATCCTTAATTACTAACTTTATCTTCTCTGCTAAAGAGATGGGGTTTTCAAATTCTGCCAATAAACCAGCTCCCGAAGATAGCAATTCCTTAGCGTGGAGATATGGAGTAGAAACAACTGCTTTCCCACAACCCAATGCATAAGTTAAAACTCCACTCACTACTTGCTTTTCTGCATGGGAATTATAAGGAGTTACCACCAAGTCGGATGCTAATAAAGCAGACAATAATTCCTCCTCGGGAAGGTATTCTCCTGGGATGAAAATATTTTTCTCTACTCCTTTATCTTTTGCTAACTTTCTTAAAAAATTCAAATAAAGTTCTCCATTTTTATACTCCCAGCGAGGATGGGGTCTTCCTAAGATTACCGTATAAACTTGGGGAAATTCTTTAGAAATTAAAGAAGTGGCTTGAATTAAATCTTCCAGCCCCTTTCGGGGATTGAGTAAGCCAAAAGTAAGAATGACGAATCTATTTTTCCAGCCTAATTTTTCCCTTATCTTTTCTCTGTCGATTGAGGGTGGCTTAGGGACACCGTGAGGGATATATATTAATTTTTCCATTTTGCCACCGTAAATATTTAGGAAGATTTCCTTTGCGGTTTTGGACTGAACTATTGTAAAAAGTGATTGAGAATGGAGATTAAGGAGTATTTCTTTTTCCCATTCTTCTGGTTCGGGAGAGACAGAATGAAAAGTTACTATGAAAGGTTTTTTGAGATTTTGAACCAATTTGAGAATTAGAAAGCACTTTGCACCTCCATAAATACCATATTCATGCTGCACATGGAGTAAAGGGTAGCTTGAGTCATTTACAAAAACTGCTGCCCTTTCATAGCTGGAGGGAAGCGATTGATCCATGACAAAGACTACTTCTTTTCCATATTGGTGAATTTCTTTGTTTTTACTATCATCAATGGCTATTATCGCAGGTGAGAAACGAGGATAATAGTTTTTTAAATGCTGAATTAAATTAAAGGTAAAAGTGGCAATTCCACATCTTCGAGGAGGATAGGAAGATAAAAATAAAACCTTCATAATAACCATTATAATCCAATTTGACCATAATTGTCCTTCTTTAGTAAAATCACTCTCAAATGGATAAAAAACTCTTTATAGCTAACTGGGAAGAGATAAAAGAAGGGAAAGTTAGTGATGTTTATTTTCATCGGGCAAAAGAAATAATTTTAAAAAAGGGACTGGATAAAAGAGTTAAAATGGAAGTGAGGGCAGGCCATCTACCTTATCCCTGGGCTGTTTTCTGTGGTCTGCCGGAAGTTTTGAACCTTCTGGAAGATCTTCCTGTGAATGTATGGGCAATGGAAGAAGGAACAGTTTTTTTTGAAGATGAGCCTGTGTTATTGATTGAGGGAAATTATTCAGAATTTGGAGTTTTTGAGACCGCTCTTTTGGGGTTTCTATGTCAATCTTCTGGAATTTCCACTAAGGCAGCACGGTGTAAAAAAGCAGCAGGAGATAAGATTGTTCTCAGTTTTGGAGCGAGGAGGATCCACCCAGCAATAAGTCCAATGGTGGAAAGAAGCGCATTTATTGGAGGCTGTGATGGTGTGGCGGTGGTGAAAAGTGCAGAAATTTTGGGAGAGAAACCTGTGGGGACTATGCCTCATGCTTTAATTTTGCTGGCAGGTGACGAAATAGAGGCCTTTTTGGCTTTTGATGAGATTATGGAGGAAGATATTTTGAGAATAGCTCTTGTGGATACATTTGGCGATGAAAAATTCGTATCCTTAAAAGCTGCTGAATCTTTGGGGAAAAAACTTTATGGTGTTAGGCTGGATACCCCATCTTCCAGGAGAGGAGATTTTCTAAGAATTTTAGAGGAGGTAAGATGGGAACTTAATCTAAGAGGATATTCTTGGGTGAAGATTTTTGTTAGTGGTGGTATTGATGAATATAAGATAATGGAACTCAATCCATTAGCGGATGGATATGGAGTGGGAACCTCTATTGCCAATGCTCCAGTTATCGATTTTTCCTTAGATATAGTGGAAATAGAAGAGAAACCCATAGCAAAGAAAGGAAAAAAATCTGGTGCCAAACAAGTCTGGAGATGTTGGGATTGTTTAAAAGACAGAGTTTCTCCCTGGAAAGAAAAAGAGGAGATTTGTAAAAATTGTGGAAAAAATCTATCCCCCTTGTTGATTCCAGTGGTCCAAAATGGAAAAATAGTTTATACTCCCCCTTCACCTCAAAAGCTTCGAGAAAGAGTCCTTGGCCAGATTAAAAAATTAAAATTAGATAATGATTGAATATAAAGAGAGATTTTATCGTTCTTGGATTAGAGATGAGGAACTTGTAAATTTTGAAGTTAAGGAGAAGGAGAGCGACCTTTTTATCAGGACCCTTCTCCCATTACAGGAAGAGGCAAAGAGAGCACTCTTAGAAGTGAGAAGAAAAATAGAGGATTATATAAAAGTCGATCCTTATTTTGCTCGAACTCTTACCCCTTACCATCCACTTCCCACCGCTCCTTCTATAATAAAGGAAATGGCAAGAATGGCTCGGAGAGTTAAAGTGGGACCTATGGCTGGAGTAGCAGGAGCTATAGCAGAATGGGTTGGAAGGCATCTTTTAAAATTTTCTTCTGAGGTTATAGTGGAAAATGGTGGGGATATCTACCTTGCTTCCTCTTGTCCAAGAGTGGTTAAGGTCTTCAGTGGAGATTCCCCCTTCCGAAAGGTTCTTTCCATTAAAATTCCGCCGGAAAAAACACCTGTCGGGATCTGTACTTCAAGCGGAAAAATTGGACATTCATTAAGTTTTGGAAATGCAGACGCAGTTGTGGTAATATCATCATCAACGATATTGGCTGATGTTGCTGCTACCGCTTTGGGGAATAAGATTAAAAAAGAGGAGGATGTAGAAAAGGGGATTAAATGGATAAAAAGTATAAGAGGAATAAAAGGGGTAATGGTGATAATAGGGAAAACTATGGGAGTTTGGGGGGACATAGAGTTAGTTTAAAGGGAGGTGAGAAGGGATGCCCACAGTAATAGTGGAAAAGGGTGAGCCACTGGATAGAGCGCTTAAGAAATTCAAAAAGAAACTGGAGAGGGAAGGGTTAATGAAGGAAATGAAAAGAACAGAATTTTATGAGAAGAAGAGTGTAAAAAGGAGAAAAAAAGAACAGAAAGCAAGAAAAAAGATTGCCCAAATGGCTCGGTTGCAAAAACTTTTGTGAGGTAGGAAATGGATTTAATGGAATTTTTAAAAGGACTAACTCAAAAAAATGAGAAAAAGATAGTTCTTGTGGTTGTTGATGGTCTGGGGGGGATACCCGGGCCAGAGGGGACAGAACTTGAGCTTGCGCATACTCCCAATCTGGACCAGGTGGCAAAGGAAGGAGCCTGTGGTTTAATGGACCCTGTTTTCCCCGGCATAACCCCTGGAAGTGGCCCAGGACATTTTGCACTCTTCGGATATGATCCAGTGAAATATCAGGTGGGTAGGGGGGTGCTCTCTGCCTTAGGGATTGATTTTCCTTTAAAGCCTGGAGATGTGGCAGCCCGGGTTAACTTTGCTACTGTAAATGAGAAAGGAGTAGTTATAGATAGAAGAGCGGGTAGAATCCCTACGGAACTAAACCGGGAACTTTGTGAAGAACTTGAGAAAAAAATAGATATTCCTGGAATTGAAGTTTTTATACGCACTGAGAGAGAACATCGAGCATGTTTAGTATTGAGGGGAGAAGAATTAAGAAGCGAGGTATCTGATACTGATCCACAGAAGGAAGGTTTCCCCCCTCTTGAGCCCAAACCTTTAGTTCCTGAAGCAGAAAGGACTGTTTCTATACTTAAAGAATTCCTGAAGCAGGCAAGGGATATCCTTTCCTCTAAAAAACCAGCTAATATGTTGCTTTTAAGGGGTTTTTCTTCGCTTCCCAAAATGCCTTCTTTTGGAGAAGTCTATAAATTGACTCCTGCTTGTATAGCTGTTTATCCCATGTATAAAGGATTAGCCAGACTTGTAGGAATGGAAATTTTGAAAACTGGTGAAACCATAGAAGATGAAATCAATACCCTTAAAGAGAATTATGGTAATTTCGATTTCTTTTTCCTTCACTATAAAGCAACTGATAGTGCAGGTGAAGATGGAAATTCGGAAAAGAAAATAAAAGCTATAGAGACTCTGGACAAAAATCTCCCTCCAATTTTAGCTCTGGAACCGGATGTATTGTGTATTACTGCAGATCATTCTACTCCTACACAGTTGAAGGCACATTCGTGGCATCCTGTTCCGGTGGTTATTCGAGCAAAAACCTGTTTCCGTGATAATGTCCAGAGATTTTCAGAATGGGATTGCCTTCACGGTATACTTGGAAAATTTCCCGCTCTTTATTTAATGCCCCTTCTTTTAGCACATGCTTTAAAGCTTAAGAAGTTTGGGGCTTGAAATTAAAAGTTTAAATGTCCCTTTTTGACACCCTTTTATCCCAAAATGCCTCATTACCAAACCACTACTTTAGCATATGCTTTCTTAGGTCCTACTTTTGCCACTATAATGTCAATTCCTTTGGATGTAGCAATATACTTCCCATTACTGAGAAGTTTACCATTGGGTTGATATAAGTCTTTCAGGATCCATTTAATTTTTTCATTCCCTATATTTATTTCATTTCCTTGTGAATCCATAGCTTTTACTTTAAACCATACACTCTCTCCAGGATGAAGTCTTTTAATATTTGGATAGATTCTCAGATAGGCAGGAATGAGAAGTTTATATAATTTTTTGATAATCGCCTTATCCCCTGCTTTGAGTATCATCTTTTTGCCCCTCTTAACAGGTTGAGAATTTAAAGATGCTTCATATATATCAGGAAAGAGTGTAGCAGTAACAATTCCTTCCTCTACAGATATGGAAGTGATATATAAATTGTTTTCGAAGGAGACTTTCACTCTAAACTCAGTTCCCTGGACACCAGTGATAGTGGTGGGAGTTACCACTTCAAATCTGGAGCCGGGAAGAACCTCCACATTTACTTCTCCTACATCATTTATCTTGAATATTCCATAGGGTTTGCCAGAAGGAAGGGAGAAAGCAGCAAGAGGGGAAGCATCGTCAATACTCCCTATGACAGTAATTTTAGCGAACTGGGTGCCCTCTTCTTTAAAGTAACGGATCACATCTCCAGCTTGAAGGGTAAGGGATTGCCCTTTTTCCACAGGGTTACCGTTGAGAGTGATGTTTAGATTTTTAACTTCCTGAGGTTCATAGCCATAGAGGAGGACAACACTTTGAGTTTCTCGGGCATGGTAAGGGCAACCGATAACATAAGCCAATTCATCGGGTTTAATTCCCCTTTTCACATAAAAAGATAAGTAAGTAGGATGGCCTTTTACAGGGTCTTCTGGGCAGTGGAACATATGGGGTGATACATTGTAAGGAGCGAGTGCGGTAATAAGGTCGGAACCAGTAGGAGGGAACATACCGTAGTCATGGAGGTACATATTGAGGGCAAGGTTAATAGCCCTCAGGTTGGTTTTGCAGGTAATAGCTTTGGTTTTCTCTAAAAGACTTTTGTAAGAAGCTAAACCCACTCCTATTAAAAAGATGATGGTAGCTGTAACAATAGCTACCTCTATAAGAGTAAACCCTCTTTTCTTATTTTTCATAGCTCTCACCTCCTTCTAAAATCTTTAGAATTTCTCTTAAAAGGTCCTTCTTAAGAGTTTTCTTTTCTAAGGCTTGAGACACTTTTTCTTTAATCATCAGTAATATCTCATCTTTTTTCTGTATACTTTTCACCATTTTATTGAATTCTTCAATAAGATCCCACAATTCATCCCCTTTTCTTATTTTCATCTCACCTATTTGTCTCCCCTGGATTATTTCATTAATTGCCCCTTTCAGACGGTAAAGAGGTCCGGCTACTTTATGAGTGACGAAAAGACCCACTAATGCACCTACACCAGCACCTACCAAGAGGGAACCAATCAATGCTGCTACCACACCCCCTGTGAGTCTGCGGAAGAGGAGCATCAAATTTTCCTTAGGTGTAAGTATGATCCCCCATTCTAAGGCATACGACCAGACTATATAAAAAATCAGCCAGACAACCACGCCAGTAAAAAGAGAAAGAATTACTACCCACCAACTTATAATTCTCCACTGCGGAGAGGGATAAACCAGCAATTTTTTCCTCCTTAGCATCACTTTTACTTTAGCAAATTATGTGCCATTTTAAGATGGGATAGATTTATGGGATAATGAAAGTATGTTGCGGATTGGATTTATAAGTTTGGGATGCCCAAAGAATTTAGTGGATTCTGAAAAAATTATGGGTTTATTATTAAAAGAAGGTTACAAAATTGTACATCCTGAGGATGCTGATGTAGTGATCATAAATACTTGTGCATTTTTAGACCTTGCACGGAAGGAAAACCATGCGGTGATTGAAAGATGGGAAGGTAAAGGGAAGAAAATTATAATTGCGGGATGCTTGGTTACCTATTATGGAGAGGAAATTAATAGAGTTTTTCCTTTCATCTCGGGGAGTATAGGAATAGCAGATCTATCCAAGATTTCTCAAGTTTTGAGAAAACCTTCCTTCTTTTTTTCCAAAAATGGCAATAATTATCTTACTGAAAGAGTTTTAACTACCTTTCCCCGGGCATACTTAAAGATCAGTGAAGGATGCAGTAATCGATGTTCTTATTGTTTAATTCCGGAATTGAGAGGGGAATACCGCAGTTATCCGCCAGAACTTCTTTTAGCAGAGGCAAGGGTTCTTGCAGAAAGTGGGGTTAAGGAAATTGTCTTAGTGGGACAGGATACTGCAATATATGGAAAAGAATGGGAGGAATGGAGTCTTGCCAGATTAATCAGAGAGATTTCCAAGATCTCCGGGATAGAATGGATTAGAGTAATGTATTTGCATCCACGGCACATTACCCAGGAGTTGATAGAATGTGTGGCAGAAAATGAAAAAGTAGTGAAGTATTTGGATATCCCTATTCAACATTGCAATGATGAAATTTTAGCCAGGATGAATAGAGGAATTACTAAAAGAGAACTCTTCCATCTTTTCCCGGATTTAAGGAGTAAAATCAGAAACTTGACCCTGAGAACCACAGTAATGGTAGGTTTCCCTGGAGAGGGAGAGAAGGAATTTAAAGAATTAAAAAGTTTCTTAGAGGAGATGGAGTTTGAAAGAGTGGGTGTATTTGCTTATTCCCAGGAGCCAGGCACACCGGCTTCTTTTTTTAAAGACCAAGTGGATGAGAAAGTTAAAGAGGTAAGAAGGGAGGAAATATATTCTTTACAGAAAGAAATTATGGAAAAAAAGAATCGAGAAATTCAAGGAAAAGTGTTAAAAGTTTTAATTGAAGAAAAAGAAAAAGACTACTGGATTGGAAGGAGTGAAAGAGATGCACCCGAGATAGATGAAGTGGTAAAGGTAAAAGGGGATGTAAAGATAGGTGAAATAGTGAAGGTTAAAATAAAAAAAGTGGGTGAATACTTTTTGGAGGGAGAGGCCCTTTGAATAAACTATTAAAAATTTTGGGAACCCTTTTTTATACCGGTTATTTTCCCATTTACCCTTCGGTAGTGGGTTCGCTTTGGGGAATTGGATTCTTAGTTTTAATAAAAACTCAGTTAATTCATTTTCTCCTTATTCTTTTTTTCTTTATTTTGGGATCTCTTTCTGCTCGAGAAAGAATTGCTTCAACGGAAAATCCTGATCCTCCTGAAATTATTTTAGACGAGGTATGCGGGATTCTGATAACCTTTTTATGGGTGGGGAAAAAATTAGTTTATTTAATTGGAGGATTCCTTATTTTTCAACTCTTTGATCTCTTGAAACCTTTTCCATTAAAAAGGCTGGAGAAAGTAAGGGGAGGCTGGGGAGTGGTTTTAGACGATGTTTTTGCTGGAATGTACGCGAATATAATACTAAGGTTGTGGATACTTGTCTATTCTATTAGTTTATGAAGATTCTTTTCAAAAGGAGGGTAAACAAGACCCTTTTCCGTGATGAACGCAGTAATGAGATGGTGAGGGACTACATCAAAGGCAGGATTGTAAACTTTTGTATTGTGAGGAGCAATTCTTTCTCCTTTAATAGTGAGTATTTCTTCGGGGGATCTTTCCTCTATAGGTATATCTTTCCCCTCTTTTATGGAAAAATCTATTGTGGATACAGGGCAAGCTATATAAAAGGGTATGGAGTGATAATGGGCTAAAATAGCAAGAGAATAAGAGCCAATCTTATTTGCTGTATCACCATTGGAAGCAACCCTATCCGCTCCAATTATAACTTTTTTAACTTTTCCTTCTTTCATCACCACTCCAGCCATATTATCACATATGAGATAAGATTCAATTCCTGCTTTCTGAAGTTCCCAGGTAGTCAGTCTTGCTCCCTGAAGCAAGGGACGAGTTTCATCTACATATACAACCAGTTTCTTCCCCTTTTCATGAGCTTTAAAAAGAACTGCCAAAGCTGTGCCATATCCGGAAGTAGCAAGTCCTCCTGCATTGCAATGGGTTAGGACACTGTCTTGTTGAAAGATAATTTTAGAACCATATTCTCCAATTTTTTGGGAGATCCTTATATCTTCCTCAAGAATAGCTTGGGCTTCCTGTAAAGCTATTTCTTTTAATTCCTCCACATGGAGATGTAAATTTCCCATTATCTTTTTTCTTACCCTTTCCATTCCCCAGAAAAGGTTCACAGCAGTAGGGCGGGATTGAGCAAGGTAATTTATGGTCTCTTCCATTTTTTTCAATAGCTTTTCTTTATCACCTCTAAAGTCTTTAATCCCTAAGTACACTCCAAATGCTCCTGCAATTCCCAGGAGAGGTGCTCCTCGAATCCTTAATTTGACTATTGCTTCATAAAGAGTTTCAATATCTCGAATTTCCAAATATTTCTCCTTAAGGGGGAGTAAAGTCTGGTCTAATATAACTAATTTATCCTTTTCCCATTTTAAGGGGGTAAAAAACATCATTCTATTTTAAATTTTGAGTTTAACCCCGTCAATATGGCGAGTTGCATCATCAAAAATTCCCAAATGGAAGGGGGAAATGTATCCTGCAACTATTTATTTTTTTAAAATTTCTCCGCAGGAAAAATGGGTTTTATAATTTTCTTAATTCTGATATCATTTTTTTATGAATCGCTTCAGAAAATTGCTTTCCCAGACCAAGGTCATTTTGTTAGACGGTGCAATGGGAACCCAATTGATGGAAAAGGGTTTGAAAGCAGGGGATATTCCGGAGATGTGGAATTTAAAGTTCCCCGAGGTTATAGAGGAAATACATCTCTCCTATATAAAAGCGGGTAGTCAAATCATATACACAAACACATTTGGAGCTAATAGATTAAAGTTGAAAAAGGGAGGGAGAGAGAAATTCTTAGAAAAAGTTAATAGAGAAGGTGTTCGCATTGCTCGGAGGGTGGCAAAAAGGGAGGTTTTAGTTGCGGGGGATGTGGGGCCTACAGGCGAGTTTTTGAAACCTTATGGGTTATGGGAAGAAGAAGATTTCCAAAAAGTTTTTTATGAACAGATTAATATTTTAATAGAGGCGGGAGTGGATCTTATCGTTTTGGAAACCTTTTCCGATATTAGGGAACTCAAAATTGCTTTGGAAGTTGCAAAGAGTGTGAGCGATTTACCAGTAATGGCAAGTATGAGTTTTGAGAAAGGAAAAAAGGGATACCGGACTATTATGGGTGTGAGTATAAAAGAAATGGTGGAAGAATTGAAAGGTGCAGATGTTATTGGAGCAAATTGTGGTAGCCTTACACCTTGGCAAATGGGAGAGGTGATTGAAGAGATGCGTAGGTGCACAGATTTGCCAATTTTAGCTAAACCTAATGCGGGTAAGTCTATGATAAAAAATGGGAAAGTAGTTTACGAAGTAAAAGCAGAGGAGTTTGCAGAGGGGATGATGGAGGTCATAAAAAAAGGTGCCAAACTGGTAGGGGGATGCTGTGGAACAAATGGGGATTATATAAAGAAATTAAGTGAAAAGATTAAGCAATGGGAAGAATAATGGGGATTGACTGGGGAGAAAAATTTGTGGGGATTGCTTTAAGTGACCCTTCAAAAGTACTGGCTACAGGCTATAGAACTCTCCCTTTTGAAAATTTTGAGGAATTATTTAAAGAAATAAAAAGAATAGTGGAGGAGAAGGGAGTGGAAAAAATAGTAGTGGGTTTACCTAAACGAACGGATGGAAAGAAAGGTTGGGTAGAGGAAAAAGTTAGAGAGTTTGCAGAAAAACTAAAACTGTTTTTAAAAAAGGAGGTAAAACTTTGGGATGAACGTTATTCAACCCTTATTGCTCAAGAATATACTCAGGATAAAAATAAAGTCCATTTATTGGCTGCAGAAATAATACTTCAATCATATTTAGAATCCCTCAGGAAATAAATTACTTTTAAGCCTTCCCTGAATGAAGAAGATAAGAAATTTTTGTATT
Organism: Candidatus Calescibacteriota bacterium; assembly: GCA_021162785.1. Classification (GTDB taxonomy): domain Bacteria; phylum CAIJMQ01; class CAIJMQ01; order JAADFP01; family JAADFP01; genus JAGGYA01. The sequence goes on along the minus strand of JAGGYA010000024.1, from coordinate 23,888 downwards.
ATTGCTCATATTGATCATGGAAAATCTACACTTGCGGATAGATTTCTTCTCCTTACCCATACAATTGATAAAAGAGAATTCCGGGAACAATTTCTTGACTCTATGGATCTGGAAAGAGAACGAGGGATCACTATTAAGGCTCACACCGTAAGAATGGAATACGCTGGTTATATATTCAATTTGATTGATACCCCTGGCCATGTAGATTTTTTCTATGAAGTTTCGCGAGCATTGGCTGCTTGTGAAGGTGCTATCCTTTTAGTCGATGCAAAAGAAGGTGTTCAGGCACAGACATTGGCTAATTATGAAATGGCTCGAAAAGAGGGGTTGAAGATTATACCTGCTATTAATAAGATTGATCTCCCTGGGATAGATTTGGAGAAAGTTGAGCGGGAGATAAGGGAATTGTTAGGGATAGAAGATGAAGAGATACTGAAAATCAGTGCAAAAACAGGGGTAGGAGTAGAAGAACTGCTACAAAAGGTAATAGAAAGAATTCCAGCCCCGGGTGGAAAAGAAAAGGCTCCCCTTAAAGCCTTAGTTTTTGATTCTCTCTACAATTCTTACCGTGGAGTAAGGCTCCTTATTCGTGTAGTTGAGGGAACTATTTCCGTGGGAGAAAATATTCGGAGTATGGGGACAGGAAGGTGTTACAAAGTGGAAGAAATTGGGGTTCTCTCGCCTACGGAGAAAAAAAGAGAAAGTCTCAAAGCAGGAGAAGTAGGATATCTTTATGCAAATATAAAGGATATAAGAGAAGTAAGGGTAGGGGATACCCTTACTACCGAAAAGAATGGTGCAGATTCCCCCTTACCTGGATATGTTCAGTATAAAAGTCGAGTTTTTCTTTCTTTTTATCCCTCTTCAGGAGAGGAAGTTAATCGAATAAGAGAAGCATTGGAGAAGCTTTCTTTAAATGACCCCTCTTTCACCTTTCGTCAAGAACACACATCTTTGGGCACAGGGTTTCTTTGTGGATTTATGGGTTCTCTCCATGCAGAGGTAATTAGGGAAAGACTGGAAAGGGAGTTTGATTTAGATATCGTGAGTTCATTTCCTCGCGTAAGTTACAGAATAATCACACATAAGGGGGAAATAAGAGAAATTCAGGATCCAAAGGATATGCCCGACCCTTCTCAAATAATGGAAATTCAGGAGCCTTGGGTAAGGGTGGTGATTTTTACACCTCTCTCCTTTATGGGTAACATCCTTAAATTCTTGGAATCTAAAAGAGGAAAATACTTAAAAGTGGAGGTATGGGAAGAGAGTAAATGTGTTATAGTTTTTGAGTTACCTTTTTCAGAAATGATGACAGAATTCTTTGACAGAATAAAATCGCTTTCTTCAGGTTATGCTACATTGGAGTATGAGGAGCCTTTTTATCGTGCGTCGGATTTAGTAAAAGTAGATATATACCTCAACAAGGAAAAGGTAGAACCTCTTTCCTTTATTATCCATCGGAGTGAAGCTTATAGGAAGGCTAAAACTGTGGTGGAAAGGATTAAGAATCTTATGCCTCCCCATCAGTTTCCTATTGCAGTGAGAGCTGCTATTGGTGGGAAAATAATAGCTCGCAGTGATATCAAAGCTTTAAGAAAGGATGTTACTCAGCATCTTTATGGAGGAGATGTTACCAGGAAAAAGAAGTTACTGGAAAAACAGAAAAGAGGGAAGAAAAAATTAAAAGAAATTGGGAAAATAAGGGTTCCACAAAAGGTATTTTGGGGAATATTTGTAGGAGAATGAAGAGAGAAAAATTAAAAAAAATAGCAAAAGATTGGGTTCAGTCTTTGATTTTTGCAGGAGTTGTGGCTCTTTTTATAAGAACATTTTTCATTCAAGTTTATAAGATACCCACAGGTTCCATGATTCCCACTTTAAAAATTGGTGACCATGTTTTTGTTAATAAAGTTGTATATAAACTTCGCCCTCCTAAAAGGGGAGAAGTGATAGTCTTCATTTATCCCAAAAATACCAGAAAAACTTTTGTAAAGAGACTCATTGGTTTACCCAAAGAGAGGGTGAAAATTGAGGATGGCAAAATTTATATCAATGGAAAGGTAATTAAAGATATTCCTCAAATTGCTCAACGGTATTATTATGCGGAAGGACCCTATGGGGAGAAAGAGGTAAAAATTCCTCCTCATTGCTACTATGTACTGGGAGATAACACTATCAATTCCAATGATAGTCGCTTCTGGGGGTTTGTCCCTGAGAAGTATTTAGTAGGTAAGGCTATTTTCATTTGGTGGCCACCTTGGAGATGGGGAGTGATTAAATAAAAATTATGAAAACAAAAAAAATAATGCTTTTCACCATTCCTTTCTTTATTTTCCTTCTCTCCTATTATCTTTCTCACTATGGATTGCTTAAAAGGATGGATAATTTCCTCTATGACCTTCCTTTCCGTTGGAGAACTGCACCTTTTGTAGAAGATGTGACTTTGGTGGGAATAACACAGGAATCCCTTGAAAAATTAGGAAAGTTTCCTTGGCCAAGGAGTATTTATGCTCGATTAATTGACCAGCTTCAAGCATATGGAGCAAAGACTATAGTTTTTGATATCTTTTACCCAGTCCCTTCTCAAGATCGCCAAGAGGATGAAATCTTTTCTAAAAAAATCAAAGAAAGTGGTAACATTCTGCTTCCTGTTTTTGCCCCCGGTGGATTAAAGAAAGAAAACAATCGGATGGGAATATATTTTGTGAGAAAAATTACTCATAATCTATCTTTACTTGAGAAAAATGCTATAGGTGTAGGACACATTAATTGTGTGCTTGATGAGGATGGAGTTTTGAGAAGACAGCCACTTTTTATAAGCGACCGAAAATCTCTCTTTCCATACCTACCCCTTGCTGCATACCTGTATGTTAAAGGGGAGAGAATAGCGAGGATTAGGAAAGGTTGTATTGAATTGACAAATAAAGAAACCATCCCTTTAGATTACCAAAACCATTTTCTCATTCCTTACTATTCCAACCTCCCTTTAAGTATTTTCTCCTTTCATGAAGTTTTAGAAGGGAAAGTACCTGAGCATTACTTTAAAGATCGAGTTGTAATTATTGGTCAAATAACCGAAGGATTACCTAATGCTGATACTTTAAACACACCCGTAGGAAGGAAATTTGGAGTTATAGTGCTTACCAATACATTGATTTCCCTGCTCAACAAGGATTTTCTTAAGGAAGTTCCTTTTTGCCTTTATTTTCTTTTCTCTATTTTCTGTGTATATGTAAATTTTTTGATCTTTCTATCCCTTAGGAAGATCTATTCTTCACTATTTGCTCTATTTTCTTCTCTATTTTTCCTCTTCTTTTTGAATCTACATTTTTTCCTTTACCATTCCTTAGTCTTTTCATTTACACCCATAAGTTTTTCCGTCTTCCTTGTTTTCTGGTATGCTAACTACCTAAATTATCGAAAAATATATCTTCTCCTTACCTGGCGAGAAACACAATTAAGAACTGTAGAAGAAGTATCTCAAGTAACCCGTGAAGTGGGTGGTTTTGAACTTATGCGTTCAGTTGTAGAAACTTTGGGAAAATCTTTTCAAGATGCAATCTGCATTTTAAGAGAAGGAAATATAGAAAGGAAAAGGCTTCCCATACTTTCTCGTTATGTTCCCAGTGGGAGGGAAAGTAAAGAAATTATAAAGTTTGATGGTGAAAAAGTTAAGGAAGTTCTTAAAGGAAGAAAAGAGATGGAAGAGGGGGAGGCAAAAATTGGAGAAAAGAAGTGGAATTATCTCATTTTTCCTTTGAAAATAGGTCCTGAATTAGTGGGGACTTTATCCCTTTATAGAGAAAGTCGAAGACCTTTTAATCCCGAAGAAAGAAGACTGTTTCTCACCCTTATTCCTCAAATAAGTGTGGCATTGAAAAATCTTCAACTTTATCGGGACACACGGAGATTATTCTTAGAGTCAATCCAAGCCCTCACTGCTGCTATTGATGCTAAGGACCCTTATACAGAAGGGCATTCTCAAAGAGTTACTTGGTTAGCTCTTGAAATTGCAAGAGTCATGGGGCTTTCAGAGGAGAGTCTGGAAAGGTTGAGGTTAGCTGCTCTTTTGCATGACATTGGGAAAATTGGGATTGAGGAGAAAATATTGAGGAAGGCAGGAAGCCTTTCAAAAGATGAATATGAAGTTATCAAGAAACATCCTATGGTGGGTGCACAAATTATTTTACCCATTAGAGAGCTAAAAGATATAATGCCCGCTATCCAGTACCATCATGAAAGATGGGATGGTAAAGGTTATCCAAAAGGATTGAAAGGAGAGGAGATCCCTTTGTTTGCCCGTATTATTGCAGTAGCAGATGCTTTTGATGCTATGACTTCCGATCGTCCTTACCGTAAAGCAAAAAATCCTATGGAGGCAGCAAGAGAAATAATAAAAAACTCGGGAACCCAATTCGATCCTCGTGTGGTGGAGGCTTTTGAAAAAGTAATTTTAAAAAAATGGAAAATTTCTAAGGTATAAAGCACCTGAATAATGGTAAAATTTTCGATATGGAAATAAAGATAACCACAAGGTTGAAAACATACGATCTTGTGGCTTTAACCGCTTTTTATACCCTTATAGAAGACTTGGGTTTGAAAGAAAGACTTAGGAAACTGGAACGAGAGGAAGTTTGGAAAATCCTGGTCAACTGTAATAAAGAAGAAGGAAAAAACTTAGCAGAAGAATTCACTACTAAAGTAAAGATTTTTGTCAATCCTAATAAGCACTACTGGAGAGTAGAATGCAAGGAAGAATCAAAAGAAGAAGGGGAGTTTAAAGGTAAAGGTAATGGGGAGTATCTTGTGGAAGTATTGACATGGTGGAAAGAAGATGCTCGAGTAGATTCTGCCCTTAAGACTTTGAGAGTAACCTGGAACTACGGGGATAAAATAAAAGAAGTCAGAAGAGGGGAACTCTGGAAGTTAACAGTTAAAGCTTCCAACTGGGAAGAAGCTAAGGAAATTACAGAGGGAATAATCGTGACTAAAAGTAGGGACAAAGGATTGATAATAAACCCTCATTCTCAAAGCTACACAATTTTAAAGATCGAAAAATTATGAATTCTGGCTCTCAAACCTACAAAAAGGCAGGAGTAGACATAGAAAAAGGAGAGAAATTTGTAGATTGGGTTAAAAAGTTAGCAGAAGAAACCTATACCTCTCAAGTTATCTCTGGAATAGGGGGATTTTCTGGTTTATTTAAATTCAGGGACGGTGTATTATCTTTCGCATGTGATGGTGTAGGGACTAAATTATTAATAGCCTCACTATACGGGGATTTCTCAACAGTAGGGATAGATGCAGTGGCAATGGTGGTTAATGATCTTTTAGCATCGGGAGCCCGACCTTTGCTTTTCTTAGATTATGTAGCTACTGGTAAACTCAATATAAACCAGGCCAAGGAGATAATGAGAGGAATTAAAAAGGGATGCGATCTTGCAGGATGTGTGCTTCTGGGAGGTGAAACAGCAGAGATGCCTGGGATGTATAGAAAAGAGGAATGGGAAATTGTGGGTTTTGGAGCAGGTGAGCAGGTAAAGATATTGCCTGGAGAGATAAAAGAAGGGGATGTTATCTTGGGTTTGGCTTCTTCTGGTCTTCATTCCAATGGGTTCTCACTTGTAAGAAAAGTTTTTCTGAGCGGGCTTAAGAAGGAAGAAAAGAAGAAATTCCTGCATTCTTTTTCTCCTCGTTTGGGGAAAAAATGGGGGGAGGAACTTTTGCTTCCTACAAAGATTTATGTAAAATCTGTTCTCCCCTTAATAGAATCTGGAGATATCAAAGGAATTGCTCATATTACGGGAGGCGGACTCCCGGGAAATCTTTCTCGAATTTTGCCAGATGGGTTAGGAGCGGAGATAAAGAAAAGATGGGAAATCCCGATTATTTTTAAATTAATTCAGGAGAAAGGAAATATCCAAGAAGAAGAAATGTTTAAAGTATTTAACATGGGGGTAGGATTAGTGTTAATTGTTGAGAAAGATAAAGTGAGAAAAGTAAAGGAATTTTTGGAGAAGAAAAAGGAAAAAACCTTTTTCTTAGGCGAAATAGTCTTGGGGAAAGGGGTGAAGTTCACTTGAGGATTATGATAACGGGAAAACCTAAAAGTGGTAAGACAACCTTGGTTAGGGCTATCTCCTCTCATCTTCCTAATTCTGTAGGATTTTATACATTGGAAATAAGGGAAAAAGGGGTGAGAGTGGGATTTAAAATAGTGGATTTTGAAGGGAGAGAAGAATTGTTAGCCTCTAAAAATTTGTCATCTTTACTTAGAGTGGGGAAATATGGGGTTAACCTTCCCGGATTAGAAAAAGTGGTGGAAAGAATAAAAAATCGGTTGAAAGAATCAAAAGAAGTTGATTGGGTTGTAATAGATGAGGTTGGTAAGATGGAGATGATGAGTGAAAAATTTTATAAATTTCTTCTATCCCTTAAAGACTCCTCTTATAACCTATTGTTTACAGTGGGTTTACCTTATCGTAATTGGATAAATAAACACTTTGCTAATATTGAGTGGTGGGAGATTCATCCCGGTAACAGGGAAGAAGTTAGAAGAAACATTTTTCAAAGACTGGGGGTGACTAATGGCAAGAAGTAAAAGTAAATTAAAGAGGAAAAGGCATAAATGGAAACTCAAATGGAAGAGAAGGAAGGAGAGGGAGAAATTGGCCAAAAAGAGGGAAGAGGAAAAGGAATAGTAGAGAAGTGAAAATAGGAGTTAAAGATAATTTTATTCCCTTACCCCTTAAGGAAAGTCTTGCACTCTTCCGGGAATGGGGAATAAGAGGGGTGGAGTTGAGTTTAAACAAAGAGGAATTTAAACCCGATGCTCTTTCTCAATCGGGAAGAAGAGAGTTAAGAGAAAAATTTCATACTTGCGGATTAGAGATCTGTGCACTTGAATATAATCTTGGAGGAGATTGGTATCTCCAAACTTTGGCTATGGAGAAAAAAATTGAAGAAATCACCCAGGCTATTAAGTTAGGAAAAGACTTATTCGTCTCTCTGATTGCTTTAACGGATGATGGAAGAGTGGGGATTGGGGAAGAAAATAGAACTTTACTTCTCAAATTTTTTGAAGAAGTTGGATACTTAGGGGATAGGGAAGGAATGATTTTAGCATTAGATATAAGTGCATCCTCCCCCTTGGAACTCCACCAGTTTATTAAAGAACTTAAAAGAGAAAGTATGAAACTGATTTTTAATCCTGCCCGATGGAAGATTATCTCTACTCAATCCATTGGAGAAATAATCCACTTATGGGAAGACTCTTTGGTGCATGTCTACATTATTGATGGAGAAATAAAAGAGAAATCCCTTGAGGAAGAAAAAAGTGAAGAGAGGATAAATAGCTGGAAACCTTTCTTTGAGGAAAAAACACTGGGTGAAGGGGAATTGGGGGTAGTTAAACTGGTGGAGGTATTAGCAGAGATAGATTACAGGGGTTTTTGCGTCTTAATGACTTTGCAAGAAAACCTTTCTTTGGAGGAAGCAAGGAAAAGAGTGGAATTCTTTAAAAAGGTAAGAAGATTATGAGTGAATTAAAAAAGAGGCTGATTCAGAAAATTTCCAGGTTAAATCCTATGGAAGTTGCGGAAAGGACAGGCTGTGAAATGGTAGAAGGAGGAGTGAGTTTCTACTTCTTGAGAAAAAAAATCGAGGTGAAGTTCCAACCCTATCTTTTCCTGACAGAAGGAAAGGAAGATGAAAAATTAGAGATTCTGGTTTTACATTATCTATTTAGAGCCAAAAACATTCCAGTTTCTGGCCGGTGGATTAGTTTCAAAGAAGTTCCTTCGGGAATTTTTTATTATCCCAGTTTCCGGTCAAGAACCGAGGATGTTTTAAAAACCCTTTTACCAGGGAAGGAAGAAAAGTGGAAGGAAGTAATGAGAGATTTTGGAGGTAAGAAAGAAGACGATTACTATATATTATTACCCTTTCCTCGCATACCCGTTAAACTGGGTTACTTCCCACCAGAAGAGATGTTACCACCTCAGGTAAGTTTTCTGTTTGATTCTACCATCCCTATTCATTTGGAAACAGAGGATATTGCTTTGCTTGCAGAGATTATCACTTCTTGGATAGAGGAGGAAATTTCTCATGGGTGAAGTAAGAAAATGGCTGGAAAGCCGAGAAAGAGATCTTCAACCCTTTTCTTCTTTAAGTCAGAATACTTGGAGGAGGTATCCTGAGGAAAGAGACCCTTTCCGCACAGATTTTCAAAGAGATAGGGATCGAATTATTTATTCTTCTTCTTTTCGTAGATTGCAGTATAAAACGCAGGTTTTTCTTGTCCATGAAGCAGATTTTTACCGCACCCGATTAACCCATACTTTGGAAGTCATGCAACATGCTCGCACGCTGGCTCGTGCCCTAAGAGTAAATGAAGATTTAGTAGAAGCTATAGCTCTGGCTCACGATGTGGGCCATCCACCTTTTGGTCATGCGGGAGAAAAGGCTTTGGACGAATTGATGAAAGAGCATGGTGGGTTTAATCACAATTTGCAAGGATTAAGGATAGTTGATGAACTGGAAAAAAGATACCCCAATTTCCCTGGCTTAAATTTAACTTTTCATACTCGAGAAGGGATAGCCCGCCACCATACTCCTTATGATTACTGTCCACCCCTTGAGGAATTTCAGAAGTTTTCTCAACCCAGTGTAGAGACACAGATTGTTTCTGTAGCTGATGAACTCGCCTTCTGTGCTCATGATCTGGATGATGGACTGAGAGTGGGATTAGTAAACGAAGAAATCCTTTCTGTGAGTAATCTTTGGAAAGAGATATTAAAAAGAGCAAAAAGGGAAGTGAAAAGAAAAGAGAAGGAATTACTTTTTAGAAGAGCAGTGAGACATCTCATTGAAATTTGTAATACAGAAGTTATTAAATTTGCATCTCAACGTATCAGGGAGATGGATTTGCACTCAGAAGAAGAACTTAGGAATATGGGATCCCCTTTAGTAGAGATTCCACCCGGGTTAAAAAAAGAATTAGAAGTATTGAGAGGTATCTTGGAAAAGGAAATATATTTTCATCCAGATGTAGTAATGATGACCCAGAAGGGGAAACATATAATTAGAAAACTCTTTGAGAGTTTTTGTGAGACTCCCAAGCTCTTACCCAGGGAAGTCCAAGAGAAAATTTCCAAATTCCCTGAACAAAAAGTGAGATTTATCTGTGATTACATTGCAGGAATGACGGATAGATATGCTATGGATATGTATGAGATGCTTTTCCAGCCCTATGTGAAAGTTCTTTCCCATGCTGCTCGAAGGAAATGACTTGAAAAATGAGATATTAACTGAGATAATTTTCCAAAAAAGGAGGGTGAAATGAGGACAGCAAAAGTTTTGTTACCGGCGATCTTTCTATTCCTTTCGGGTTGTGCGACCATGTATGTGCCTCGGGAAGAAGTAGAGAGGATGAAACTCGAGGTGGAAATGTTAAGGAAAAGTGTAGCCCGCCTTACTGAACAGAACAGAAAACTGGAGAAGGAACGGGATCAATTGTACGAAGAGTTAAAGAATGTTTCTAAAATGTTTCAAAAGGCTCTGCAAGAGGAAAGAAGGGAAAGAGAAGACCTGAAGACGAAAATTGAAAAACTTCAGAAACTTCTGCAGGAAGCAAAGGCTAAGAAAACTACTGCTCCTAAGCCAGTAAAGAGGATCTATCCTAAGGGAAGTGAGAAAGTTAGACTTGTTCAAGAAGCTCTAAAAAAAGCAGGATATGACCCTGGCCCAATAGATGGGAAATTTGGTCCATTAACTTCCAGAGCCCTTAGAGAGTTCCAGAAAGATGTTGGATTGCCGGTAACTGGAAAAATAGATGAAAAAACCTGGGAATTATTAAAAGAGTATGTGGAAGAAAAAGGGAAACTGAAGTAAAAATGGAGAAGTGGAAAGTTAAAAAAAGTGATGGAAAAGTCTATGGGCCAGCGGATACTCAAACCATGGGACAGTGGATTAGAGAAAAAAGAGTACTCCCTACAGATTTAATTTCTCCTGCAGATAAGGAAGAGTGGACTGAAGCATCTAAAATACCCGATTTCCAGGAATTTTTCGGGATAACTCAAGAGAAAAAAGAAATAATCTGTCCTCAATGTGGAAAAGTCTGGCCTCAAGGTGCAGTCCTGTGTACTGCCTGTGGAACAAATCTTAAAACAGGGAAAAAGATAAGAGGATATATCTCTTCAGAAGAAACAGTAGCAGAAACTCTTTCTACAAAAGCAATTGGAGAAGGGTTAAGGATTCTAAGGGAATCCCCTTTAAGTTTTGCAGGTGTAACTTTCCTGTATTTTTTAATCCTTTTTGTGTTAGGAGCAATATCCAAACGTCTTCAAATAGGTAATTTGTTAACTTTAATAATATCGCCTGTTTTAACCTTAGGATTTTTCAATTACTGCTTACTTAGAGTGAAAGGGGAAAAGGCTGGGATACCTGCTCTCTTTTATCCTTTTACCTTTTTCTTTCCTGCATGGGGATTAGTGGTTCTGCTTAGGCTGATGGTATTTATAGGAGGTCTTTTCTTCGTTATACCTGGAATTATACTGTCTTTAGTTTTCATCTTCTCCTATTTCATTCTTCTGGAGAATAAAGGCGGGGTAATACAGGCATTGAAGGAAAGTATTAAACTTTCGGAAGGTCTTAGATGGAAAATCCTTGCTACCTGGGTTTTAGGTAGTTTGGTAAATATTCTTGGTGTATTAGCATTAGGGATAGGATTACTTTTTACTATACCTATAGCTCCCTTAGGAATAGCTCACCTTTACCTTCAGGCTAAAGAGGGGAAGTTAGAAGAAGCAAGAAAAGTTACTACTAAAAAAGAGATACTAATAGCGCTTCTTCCCATTGTGATATGTGGAATAATTTTTGTGGTAATTTTCTTGTTCGGGGTATTGCCTATACTAAGCAAATTCCTAAAAGAGTTACATACTGTGAGAAATTTACCCTCCTCTCCCCCGCTTAGGTAAGTGGTTATGGAGGTATACAGAGAAAGGTGGTGAAATAGATGGGAGTGGATAGAGAATTAGCATTAGTTTTAATTACAAATAAATCCTTAGAAAGGTCTCTTACCGGTCATATTATTAAGGAGATATTTTCAGGTGGAGTTAAACCTTTAGAATTAATTGAAGCACGCATGTTTGCACCCAGCGAGGAATTGATAAGGAAGTATATAGAGTTAGTGGTGGAGGAACCATTTAAAGACTATCTCTATCGGGAATACATTGTTAAGAATAAGGGTCCTGTTAAAAAGAGGATGATGCTCCTTCTCTTTTCTGGAGAGAATGCAATTTCCCAGATTAGGGGTATTGTTGGCCCTATCACCCATCGTATAGATGGGACTATTCGGAATTCTTTTGCAGAATTTGAAGAGGATGAAAACGGGAACATTAAAGGATTTATTGATCCTTCGGTAATTATAATCCCGGAGAAAAAAGTAGCACGTGAAGTTTTGGAACTCTGGTCTGAATACAGTAAAAAAGATGGTGGATTACTTGAAAACATCATTAATTGGGAAAAGTTGATTGAAAGATGGGATTACCATGAAATAGAAGCTTTGAAGTATAGAGAAGGGGTGGAGGCTAATAAAGAAGAGTTGTTGAGCAATATTGAAACTACTTTGGTTCTAATTAAACCGGATAATATTTACACAAAGTCAAGAAGGGTAGGGGAAATAATAAATGCTCTTTCGGGCCCAGGTCTTAAACTTATAGGAGCAAAAGCAGTTAATATGTCCATTAACCAAGCTTTAAAATTTTATGCACCTATTGAAGAAAAATTGGTGAAAAAATTGGGAGAGAAGAAAGGGAAAGAAGAATTTGCTCGGCTTATTGAGTTCATGACCGGTTATGACCCTTATAAAGTGAAGGATGAGAAGGTGAGAAACCAGCCTGGGGATAAGGAACATCAATCTCTGGCCCTTGTGTATCAAGGCCCTTTTGCCATCAGCCGAATCAGAAACAAAGTAGGAGCCACCAATCCAGAAGAAGCAGCACCCGGCACTATTCGGAGAGAATATGGACATGACATTATGAGAAACGGAGTGCATGCTTCTGATTCTATAGAGTCAGCGCGAAGGGAGATTGAAATACTTGATTTTCACTCTACAAGAATGGAAGAAGCGGTAAGAGAATATTTTTCTCAAGCCTCCTAAGGATTCTATGGGGTTCAACATCCCTTGGAGAAAAGTGGGAGTGGTATGGGGTGGGCCTTCACGAGAACGAGAAGTATCCTATCGTTCAGCTCAAAATGTAGCCACAGCTCTTCAAGAAAGAGGTTATGAAGTTTATCTTTTAGAATTATCTTCCAATTTGCCTTTTCAATTGAAAGAGAAAAAAGTAGAAGTAGTATTCTTAGCTACTCATGGTAAATGGGGAGAAGATGGCAAAGTTCAGGGTCTTCTGGAAGTAATGGGGATTCCTTATACGGGCAGTGGGGTCCTGGCATCTGCTCTGGCCATGAATAAGTTATTCTCTAAAAAAATTTGGGAAAGAGAAGAGATTCCTACACCTCCTTATCAAGAAATTTCTTCAAAAAATTGGAGGGAAGATGTAGGGAAGGGTATAGAAAAATTGGGAATTCCCTTAGTTATAAAACCGGTTAGTGAAGGTTCCAGTATTGGGGTAAAAATAGTTGATGAAAAGGAAGTATGGAACGCAGTAAAAGGAAGTTTAGAAGAGTTTGGTGAAGTTTTCTTAGAAGCATACATAGAGGGTAAGGAAGTTACGGTAGGTATTTTGGGTGAAGGAGAAACTCTAAGAGCATTACCCATATTAGAACTTGTACCTAAGGAGAAATTTTATAATTATTCAGCAAAATATACCCCGGGTTTGACCCAATTCATCATTCCTGCACGATTGGAAAAAGAGGTATATTCTCTCACTCAAGAGATTGCTGTTAAAGCACATAAAGCATTGGGTTGCAGTGGGTTTTCCCGTGTAGATATATTAGTAAGTAATGGAATTCCTTATGTCCATGATTTAAATACTATTCCCGGATTAACCTCGCTTTCGGATCTTCCCAAAGAGGCGGAGGCATGTGGAATAAGTTTCCCAGATTTGATTGAAGAGATACTATCCTATGCCAGTTATGGAAAACGGTGATTTTAAAATAGGCATTGCCACATTTATATGCTATCACCAACCCCTCCTCCCAATCCTTCCCCTTTTTTCTAAGACAGGTTTTAAAAATCTGGAGCTATGGGGAGTTTCTTTTTATGGAAGCCCTCTCCATTTTCCATACAAGGATAAAAACTATCTTAAAAAATTTGCTCAAGCTTTAAAGGAATTCTCTCTCACTCCATATTCCTTACATGCATCTTTTCATCATGAATGGAGTATTTCCTCGAAAGATGAAGAGAAAAGAAAGAAGGCTGTGAAGGAGATAGAAGAAAGTATTGAAGTAGCCCAATTTCTCAACATCCAATTAATAGTTGTGCATCCCGGTTCTTCTACTGGAGAAAGCAGTTGGGAAAGCTTCTGGAGATCAATTGAAGAACTTTGGTTTTTTTCTTCATCCCTGGGAATCCAGATTGCATTAGAAAATATGATACCCGGAATTTTTGGTTATGATTTAGAGTCAATTTCACATATGAAGGAAAAGCTCCCTCCCTCAATAGGATTTTGCTTAGACACAGGTCATGCGTTTATCTCAGGTGCACTTAGTCAAATGGTGGAAGTTATGGATGGTAAACTTTTTCATCTTCATCTTCAAGATACTTGCAATGGAGAAGATGCACATCTTCTTCCAGGGGAAGGATGCATAAACTGGGAAAAATTTAGGAAGGATATGGAAAAAATTGGGTATCAGGGTGTATGGATGCTGGAGGTGAGGGAGAGAAAGGATAGAGGTTTGGAAGAATTGTTACTTTCTGCCCGAGAAGCCATAGAAAAATTAAGAACAGTGTGATATATTCTAATTGCTTTAAAACACACAAAGAGAGAGGAGGAAAAAGATGGCAAAAATTGAAAAAATAAGGAATGTAGCCTTTACTTCCCAAGGAGGGACCGGTAAATCCTCTTTAATTGCAAAATTACTCATGGAAATGGGGAGTTTAGGTAAACTCCCTCGAAAGGAGGAATACTTTAAGGCCTGCGATTATCTCCCTGAGGAACTTGAAAGAGGCTTCACCATAATGGGGAAAGTGTTTACTTTAGAATGTAAAGATCATCTTCTCCATCTCGTGGATACTCCTGGATATCCTGATTTTATAGGAGAAGTAATTGGTGCATTACATGCTGTTGAAGGTGCAGTAGTGGTATTGGATGCTACAGCGGGAGTAGAAGTTCAGACTGAAAGGGTATGGGAAATAATTCGAGAGAAAAAAATACCCAGGGTAATATTTATCAACAAATTGGACAAAGAGGGAGCCAATTTCTTAGGTTTGATAAAAGAAATGGAACAGCGATTGGAGAATGAGTTTGTCCCGCTGTACTATCCGATAATGGAAGGAGATGTTTTAAAAGAAATAGTGGATTTAAGAAATGAAAATGTGCCTTCTGAACTGGAAGAATGGAGAGAAAAAATAGTGGAAAGAGCTGCGGAAGCCAAAGATGAATTAGTAGAAAAATACCTGGAAGAAGGAACTTTGACCCTTGAGGAAATTAAGGAAGGGCTTCAAGAAGAAGTTAAAAAAGGGAAATTAAACATAGTAATCCCTGGATCTGTATGGGAGGGGAAAGGAATTAAGGAATTGTTGGAATTCATAATAGAGAATTTCCCCTCACCTAAGGAAAGGAAAGTGGTCACTGTAGAAGGTGAGGAAATTGAATGTGGTGAAGAAGGTCCTTTCCTGGCCCAAGTTTTTAAATCTACTTTTGAACCTCACCTCGGGGATATGAGTTTAGTAAGGATCTTTCGAGGAAAACTCAATTCCGGCTCAGAAATCCTCAACAGTAGCAAGGATAACGCTGAAAAAATTGGCCAGATACAGAAACTCATTGGTAAAAATAGGAAGGAAGTAAGCGAAGCCAGTGCAGGAGAAATCATTGGACTTCTAAAACTCAAGAACACTTCTACCTCCGACACCCTCACTCATCCTGATTCTCCTGTTGTTCTGGAACCCATCAAATTTCCACCTCCTCTCTATTCCATTGCAGTTCGCCCCAAGGAAAGAAAAGACGAAGAAAAGATAAGTTTTGCCTTAGGTAAAATCTGTCAGGAAGACCCAACTCTCCATATAGAGGTAAATCATGAATTTGGACAAACTATCCTTTCTGGTATGGGAGAATTACAACTCACCCTAAACCTTTCAAAACTTTCCAGATACGGTGTAAATGTTATAACTGAAGAACCAAAGGTGCCCTATCGTGAGACAATAAAAAGTACCGCAAAGGCTCAAGGTAAATATAAAAGACAGACAGGTGGTAGAGGTCAGTATGGGGATTGCTGGATTGAAATATCACCTTTGGAAAGAGGAAAGGGATTTGAATTTGTAAATAAGATTTTTGGAGGTGCCATCCCTGCCAGATTTATTCCTGCAGTAGAAAAAGGAATAAGAGAAGCTATGAAGAAAGGGTTATTAGCAGGGTACCCGGTAGTAGATGTAAAAGTCACCCTTTACGATGGTAGTTTCCATCCCGTAGATTCCTCCGATATAGCCTTCCAAATAGCAGGATCCCTTGCTTTTAAAAATGCCTATCCACAAGCACAACCTACCCTTCTCGAACCCATAATGAAAGTGGTAATAAAAGCACCTGAGGAATATCTGGGAGATATAACCGGTGATCTTAATGCCAGAAGAGGAAAGATTCTTTCTATCGATGCAGAAGGTAAAAAAAGAGTAATTCAGGCACTGGTGCCTTTAGCAGAAATGCACCGTTATGCTACTGAACTCAAATCTATGACTCAGGGAAGAGGAACTTTCACCATGGAATTTTCCCATTATGAGGAAGTCCCTTCCCATATCCAAGCTAAAATTATTCAGGAGTATAAAAAGGCAAAAGAAAATGAGGGAAAAAGTTAAGGGGGTGAGGGAATGAGCGGACATTCAAAATGGTCTCAGATTAAACATAAAAAGGCAAAGATGGATGCACAAAAGGGCAGGCTTTTTACCAAATTAATAAGAGAAATTATGGTGGCAGCCAGGCAGGGTGGTGGAAATCCTGATGCCAATCCCCGTCTACGCTCTGCAATTCAGGCGGCTAAAGAAGCTAATATGCCCTGGGATAATATTGAAAGAGCCATAAAGAAAGGTACAGGAGAACTACCGGGTACCCACTATGAAGAAGCCACTTTTGAAGGATATGGTCCAGGAGGAGTAGCTATAATGGTGCGAGTCCTTACAGATAACAAAAATCGGACATCTGGAGAAATAAGACATATATTCACCAAATACGGGGGGCATCTGGGAGGGAGTGGTTGTGTAGCCTGGCAGTTCCATCAGAAAGGGGTAATCCAAGTAGAGAAAAACAGAGTAGATGGTGAAGTGCTCTTTGAACTTGCCTTGGAATTGGGGGCAGAAGACATGAAAGAGGAAGAGGACATTTATACAATAATCACCTCTCCAGAAGATTTCCTGCGTATCAAAGAAGCACTAACTGAAAAAGGAGTTCCTATTTCATACAGTGCTTTGACAATGATTCCCGATACTTTGGTCAAACTGGAAGGGAAAAAAGCCGAACAGATACTGGAACTCGTAAATACTCTGGATGAACATCCCGATGTCCAGGATGTTTATGCTAACTTCGATATACCCGAAGAAATAATGACTAAGGTGAGCTAAAAAGAATGATAGTTATCGGCATTGATCCCGGAATAAACACCACTGGATACAGTGTAGTGGAAGAAGAGGGATTAAAGTTAATTCATTGTGGTATCTGGCATTTAGAAAACGAGCCCTTCCCCTTAAAACTCTTTATTCTTTCCCATAAATTAAGAGATACTCTTATAACTTTTCATCCAAAAACTCTGGCCATAGAAGAACCCTTCCACTCTCAAAATCCCCGTTTAACACTGGAAATGGGGAAAATAGTAGGTGTTCTTACCTTGGTGGGAATGGAAGAAGGAGTTGAGGTAGAAGTTTATTCCCCCTTAAAAGTGAAAGAGGCAGTTACAGGATACGGTAGGGCGGAGAAAAAACAGGTCCGGGAAATGGTGAAAAGACTTTTAAAATTGACCTCCCTCCCTAAGGAATTTGATGTAACCGATGCGGTAAGTGTGGCTTTATGTTCAATTTTACATCGACAATGGAGAGAAAAAGTTGATAGAATTTCTTGAAGGAAAACTTATTAAAAAAACACCCTCAAAACTATTGGTTGAAGTAGAGGGTATAGGTTATGGAGTGGAAATCCCTTTCAGTGTTTTCAACGGTGTTGGAGAAGAAGGTGAAACAGTAAAACTTTACACTTATCTTTATATTAAGGAAAATATAATGAAGCTTTACGGTTTCTTAAGGGAAGAAGAGAAAGAAATGTTTTCCAAACTGGTAGCTATAAGTGGAGTGGGGCCCCGTACAGCTCTCGGGATACTTTCCAGATTATCTCCCGAAGAATTTGAGGAGATACTTGCTTCAGAAGATTTTTCTACCTTGAGCAGTATTCCCGGAGTGGGGAAGAAACTCTGTCAGAAAATATTTTTGGAGCTTAAAGGTAAATATGGGGTAAGTGAGGAAGACGAACTTACCCAAAGAAGTGTAGAGGCATTAGTAGAGTTGGGGTCCTCTGTAAAAGAAGCTAAAGAAGTAGTGAGAAGAGTAAGGCGAGAATTACCCGGTATTACAAAAGTTGAAGAGGTAATTAAAGAGGCACTAAAAAGACTGTGAAGGAAAAAAAGAAAATACTTAATCCGGTACCTACCCAGGAAGATAGGGAACTGGATACTCATCTTCGTCCAAGGACACTTGAGGAATTTATTGGTCAGGAAAAACTAAAACTTCAATTAAAAATTGCTATGGAAGCAGCCAAAAAAAGGGATGAACCACTGGACCATATTCTCTTTTTTGGCCCACCTGGATTAGGGAAAACAACATTGGCTCATATAATTGCCCGAGAAATGGGTGTAAACATCGTAATCACTACCGGGCCAATTTTAGAAAGACCAGTAGACCTTTCAGCCATACTTACCCGACTGCAAGAAAAAGATGTCCTTTTTATAGATGAAATTCACCGATTAAATCCCCAAACTGAAGAAATACTTTATTCTGCAATGGAAGACTACAAATTAGATATACTTATTGGGAAAGGCCCATCTGCAAAGAGTTTAAGGGTTGACCTCCCTCCCTATACCTTGATTGGAGCCTCAACAAGGATAGGACTTTTAAGTGCACCTTTAAGGGCTCGGTTTGGAATGAATTTTCGGATAGGATACTATTCGCCTGAAGAAATGGAAAAGATAGTTAAAAGGTCTGCACGTATTTTGGGTGTAAAAATCGATGATGAAGGAGCTATGGAGATAGCTCGTCGTTCCCGAGGTACTCCCCGTGTAGCAAATAGACTCCTTAGAAGAGTGAGAGATTATGCTCAGGTTAAAAAATGCGAGATTATAACTGGAGAAATTGCAAAAGAAGCATTGGAACTTCTGGGTATAGATGAAGAAGGACTGGATGAAATGGATAAGTGTTTATTGAATCTATTGGTGAAAGAGTTTGACGGTGGCCCTGTGGGACTTAAAACTCTTGCTGTAGCTCTGGGAGAAGAAGAGGATACTATTGAGGAGGTTTATGAACCTTATCTCATTCAACAGGGTTTTCTTAAAAGAACACCACGGGGAAGAATGGCTACTCCCCGTGCTTTTGAGTATGCGGGGGTAAAGAAATCTACTCAACCCTTGCTTTGGGAGAAAGGAGGTGAGGGAAATGATAAAGGTTAAAATCT
Source organism: Candidatus Calescibacteriota bacterium (assembly GCA_021162785.1). Lineage (GTDB taxonomy): Bacteria > CAIJMQ01 > CAIJMQ01 > JAADFP01 > JAADFP01 > JAGGYA01. Next base: position 5,070 of record JAGGYA010000024.1, on the reverse strand, counting down.
TTATGGGAGCAGGCACGGCTGAGGGAATGAAGTTTTTAGAAGACAAAATCAATGAATGGGTAGAAAGTGAAGGAGTTAAAATTCATTCCGTGACTTCGGTAATGGGTAAAAGGAAGACAGAAGGTTTGGGAGGTTTTGAAGAGAGGGAAGAACTCTTTCTCATAGTCCTCTATGAAAAATAAATGGAGGGAAAATGAACAAAGGATACTATATTACTACAGCCATTGCTTATGTTAATTCTCCTCCTCACATAGGGTTTGCCTATGAAGTGATTGGAGCAGATATAATGGCCAGATTTCAGAGACTGCGGGGCAGGGAGACATTTTTTCTAACCGGCTCAGATGAACATTCTCTTAATGTTTACCGTAAAGCAAAAGAAGCAAATCTATCCCCTCAACAATACTGTGATCAAATGGCTGATCTTTACATAGAGACTTGGAAGAAACTGGGCATAAGTTATAATCGTTTTATAAGAACCTCTTCCGAAGAACACAAAAAGGCTGTGAATGTCCTGGTGGATAAACTCAGAAAGACACCCTATGTCTATCGAGGGAAATATGCGGGATGGTACTGCATTTCCTGTGAGAATTTCTACAGTGAAAAGGAGCTCATTGACGGTTTATGCCCCATTCATAAAAGAAAACCAGAATGGGTTGAGGAAGAAAACTACTTCTTTGCCCTAAGTAAATTTGAAGATTTTTTAAAAGAGCTTATCTTGGAAAACCCAGAATTCATAGAGCCGGAAGAAAGAAGAAATGAAGTTATAGGAATACTTAAGGAAGGTTTAAGGGATGTGAGTATTTCCAGGAAAGGCACAGCATGGGGGATTCCCTTCCCAGGAACTGATAACGAAAGGGTTTATGTATGGGTAGATGCTTTGATAAATTACCTTTCTGGAATAGGTTATGGTTGGGAAAGTAGCAACTTTGATAAATTCTGGCCAGCAGATATTCATATCATTGGGAAGGATATTATAAGATTTCATTGCCTTCTCTGGCCTGCTCTGCTTAAGGCAGTAGGTTTACCTTTACCACATAAGGTCTTCATTCATGGATTTATAAATTTAGAAGGAGAGAAAATATCCTCAACCCGGGGAAACATCCTTTCACCAGAAGAACTTCTAAAAGAATATCCTCCGGATGCGCTTAGATTCTATCTATTCCGTGAAATTCCCTTTGGACAGGATGGTGATTTTTCTCTGAAGAATCTCAAAGAAAGGTACAACCGCGAATTAGCAAATGACTGGGGTAATCTATTTCGGAGAACAGTAATAATGTTAGATAAATATTTAGAAGGAAAAATCCCTTCCAGACAAGGTTTTGAAGGGAAGGATAGGGAGATTAAAAGCCTTTCAGAAAAAGTCTTTGAGAAAGTAACTGAAAATATGGAAAATTTAAAATTTTCTCAAGCACTGATTGAGATCTGGAAACTGGTAAAACGAGCCAATCAATATGTAGAGGAAAATGCTCCCTGGAAACTCTACCAAATAAAAGACTTCAAAAACTTGGAAAGGGTTCTCTATAATACCCTGGAAATGATTAGGGTAGTCGCCATTCTTCTCTTGCCTTTTCTACCCTTCTCCTCCAAAAAAATTTTAGAAGACCTGGGGGTAGAGGGAAGCAGTTGGGAAGAAGCCAAAATATGGGGGAAACTTCCTCCCAGAAGAAAGGTTCCCGTCTCTCCCCCTATCTTCCCCAGAAAAAAATGAAAGAGAGGACTAATCCGGTCATATTAGCCTTAGACCTCCCTTCCCTGGAAGGGGCGAAAGAAGCCATTGATAAATTTTCCCCTTTTATTGAAATCTTCAAAATAGGCCCTTTCCTCTTTTATCGTTATGGTTGGAAATCAGTGGAACTTGTAAAGAATGCAGGAAAAAAAGTCTTTTTAGATTTGAAACTCCATGATATTCCTAAGGTAATGGGTGAAGGAATGAAGATTATCGCTTCTCAGGAAGTGGATTTTGCAACCATTCATCTTCAAGCGGGAGAAAATGGGGTAAGGAAAGCAGTAGAAAACAAGGGGAATACTAAGATACTGGGCGTTACTTTACTCACCAGTATTGATGAAAAAGATTTGGGAAAAATTGGTGTAAAAATTTCTCCTCATCAGTTAGTGAGAAATCTGGTGGAACAAGGTAAATCCTGGGGAATTGATGGTGTAATTTGCTCTTGTGAAGAAGTGGCTTCCCTGCGGAAAAATGTAGGTGAGGAATTCCTTTTAATCACACCTGGAGTGGGATGGGAAAAAGCAGGAAAAGATCAGAAAAGAAAGGGAACAGTTTACCAGGCTCTAAGAAATGGGGCAGACTTTGTGGTAATGGGAAGGAGCCTTCTTCAGGATGAGAAAGCGGAAGAAAAACTTAAAAGACTTAGGGAATATTTGGAGAAAATATGATATACTTGGTGGAAAAAGGAAGAGAGAAATGCCGTTGACACCAGAAAAGAAAAAAGAAATTATTGAAAAATTCAGATTACATGAGAAAGATACTGGTTCTCCAGAAGTGCAGGTAGCATTGCTTACCGAAAGAATAAACAATCTTTCCCAGCATCTTCAAAAGTTTAAAAAGGATAAAGCTTCCCGAAGAGGTCTATTAAGACTGGTAGGAAGAAGAAGGGCATTGCTTGAATATTTAAAAAGGAAAGACAGTGCAAGATATTATAAGCTTATCGAAGCACTAAATCTGCGAAAGTAGTGGGTAAGGATACTTCTCATCACCGGTATTATCGAATAAATGAGCGAATAAAAGCTCCCCGAGTTCGAGTGGTTGATCCTCATGGTAAACAGATTGGAATAATGAGCAGGGAAAACGCTTTAAGGCTTGCCTACGACTTGGGTTTGGATCTGGTAGAGGTAGCCCCTCAGGTATCCCCTCCTGTTTGTAGAATAATGGATTTTGGAAAATTCAAATATGAACAGAAAAAGAGAGAAAAAGAAGCTAAGAAAAAACAGAAATCTCAAGAAGTTAAAGAGATAAAATTTCGAGTGAATATTGATGAGCATGATTTCCAAAGGAAATTGGAAAATATAAAGGAATTCCTTTCAGAAGGCCACAAAGTAAGAGTAATAGTTTTTTTCCGGGGAAGAGAAATGCAGTTTATGGAGAAAGGAAAAACGCTACTCAATCGAGTAAAATTGAGTGTTGAAAAACTTGGGATAGTGGAAAGACCCCCAGAAAAACAGGGAAGGATTCTCAGTATGCTTATTGTTCCAAAGGGGAGGGAATAAATGGGAAAACTCAAAACAAGAAAATCAGCAGCGAAAAGGTTCTGGGTCTCGGGAAAAGGAAAAATAATGAGAAGAAGAGCAGGTAACAGTCATCTATTTCGTAAAAAATCCCCTTCTCGGAAGAGAAGGCTGGAAATACCTGCTCCACTAACTCCTCAAGATGCAAAAAGAATTAGAAGACTCTTAGGGGTATAGGAGGGAGAAATGGTTAGAGTAAAAAGAGGGAAAATTAAAAGAAAGAAAAGGAGAAAAATAAGACGATTAGCAAAAGGATACTGGGGAGGTAGAAAACTCTATCGTCCAGCTAAGGAAACAATAATGAGATCTCTTGCTTATGCTTACAGAGATCGAAAAATTAGAAAAAGAGTATTTCGAAGACTCTGGATACAAAGGATAAATGCTGCCGTGAGAAGTCATGGTCTAACCTATTCCAGATTTATGGAAGGGCTGAAAAAAGCAGGGGTGGAAATTGACAGGAAGATGCTTGCTCATCTGGCAGTCACGCAACCTGAAGATTTTAAACAACTGGTGGAAATTTCCAAGGAAAACTTGAAAAATGCAGCCTGAGAAATTACTGGAAGAGATAAAGAAAAATTACCTTCCCAGAATAGAGAAAGTTACTTCTCTTCAGGACCTGGAAAAGGTAAGGGTAGAGATTTTAGGTAAAAAGGGAATACTGACCTCCATACTCCGTGGACTAAAAGAACTTCCGTTAGAAGAAAGAAAGCGTATAGGAAGGGAGGCCAATTTATTAAAAGAAGAAATTACCTCCCTCATTGAAAAGAAAAAAGAAGACCTTAAAAGCAAGAAAGAAATTTCCCAATTTGATCCCACACTTCCTTCTTTCCCTATACCTTATGGAAAACTTCACCCACTAACCCAGGTGACCGAGGAAATCATAGAAATTTTCAGAAATCTTGGATTTCAGGTATTCACAGGTCCAGAAATTGAAACCGATTATTATAATTTTGAGGCGCTTAACTTTCCCCCTGACCATCCTGCACGGGATGTTCAGGACTCTTTTCGATTTGAGGGAGACTGGCTCTTAAGAACCCAGACTTCACCCGTTCAAATAAGGGTAATGGAACGTTTCTCTCCGCCAATACGCATAGTCTCTCCAGGCAGATGTTTCAGAAGAGACAATCCTGATGCCTCCCATTTACCCATGTTCCACCAAATAGAAGGCCTGGCTGTGGATGAAAATATCACCTTCTCGGATCTTAAAGGTGTCCTTGAGGAATTTGCGCATGCATTCTTTGGAGAAGATGTAAAAATGAGGTTTGTTCCTTCTTTTTTCCCATTCACTGAACCCAGTGCCGAAGTTTCTATATCTTGCATCATCTGTAAAGGTAAAGGATGCAAAACCTGTGGATATACAGGTTGGCTGGAAATACTCGGAGCAGGGATGGTACATCCTCAAGTTTTCCGGAATGTAGGATACGACCCTGAAAAATACACAGGATTTGCTTTTGGTATGGGAGTGGAAAGAATTGCTATGCTTAAATATAGAGTAGATGACATTCGCCTCTTCTACGAAAACGACCTCCGTTTCCTCCAACAGTTATAAAGATTGATGAAGTGGATGATAAAATGAAAGGATTAGTAAAATTCATAGGAGAAAAATACAGAAAACCCATTTTCTTCAGCATATTTTACAATTCTGGGAGAAGCAGAGTGAACCACAAATATGGGGAATTTCTCTTCTTTTATTACTTTCTCAATCCTTGAAAGTCTCTTTTTGAATTTATCAATATCTTTTATGGAAAGGTGAGTTTTTGATTCTCCTATTATGTAAATTATCTTTCCGTTTTTCCTCGCCTTACCAAATATATTCACTTCCTCCTC
>JAGGYA010000006.1 GCA_021162785.1 Candidatus Calescibacteriota bacterium | reverse complement strand
AGATGTTTTGTGATTAAACTCTGGAGCATTAATAAAGAAATCTTTCTTCTTTTTGAAAAATCTACACAAATGCTTCCTTTTCTTGATACTTCCTGAAAAACAAGTATTCTTTCCTGGGTTTCTGACTTCTTCACAGAAGAAATAGCGCCTCTTTTCTTCTTTTTTGTCTCTTCTTCCATTTTTTCCCCAATTTCTTACCCTTTTCGGGGTCTTTTATCCTTTGTTTTTAATTATTTTTCCCTCTTTTCTCTTCTTTTATCCTTCCTTTCATCTTCTATTGCGATTTTTGGGATAGGCCCCAAAATCGCAATAGAAAGCATCAAAAACCTTAAAAATCTTGATATAATTGGGCGGGAAAAATAAAAACCCTTTACCCACAGGGTGAAGGGAAAAACAAAGGAGAGGAGAGAATGATACAACAGAATTCCTTTAGGATCAAATTCAAAAAGCTCACCTTCAGACAAGGTTCGGAAACTCCTACAGGAAGCTCTAAAATTACCCTTAATTTACCTACTCCTGAGGTTGATATATATATGAAAAAGATGTCCAAATTCAAGCCCTGAGGTCGGATGCCTATACAAAATTGGTAGATCCACTGGACTTAGGGAGAGAAAGCCCAAATCTAAGAAGTCAGGAGAGGCAAAGGAAAAGAAGAAATAACAAGGTTTTTGAGATTTTCACTTTTACTCTCTTATGGATAAAATTTTCCCGCTTCTTTTGGGCTCTCATTCCTGTAAAGATTCGCAGAAAAGGAATTCGGATGAACAGAAAATTTTTAAATCCAAATAGGCGGTTCTTCTTTAAATAGGCAAGTATTTGAGGTTTCGTTATCATAACTAAAATATGGCTTTTTTAGGAGAATTTTTGTTACAATAACTAAAGGGGTATGGGGGATTACAAGAAACACCTGGATATAGCAAGAGAGAAATTAAGGTCGATAAGAGAAGCATTTAAAGAGAAGAGATTTACAGTAGTTGGAGATTTGGGAATCAAAGTGGTTGAACAACTCATTGAGGCGGATGCTGCAAGGACCAACCAGCATTTTGGTGACCACAAGTCAAGGCACGACTATGCCAATGCAAATTTTCCTGAAGAGATTAACCACGCCATGAGGAGAATCTGGTTCGCCTATGGAGACTTAGGTTATGATGGAATTAATGGAAAAAGAGCAGAACAGGTTATGAAGAATCTGAAGGAGGTAATAAAGTTTTTTGAGGAAAGGTTTGGTGAGAAAATTGGCTGAAAAAAGGATTCTTAAAACAATAAGCCGAGAACTCTCCAGATTAAAGGAAGTGGTAGGAGTTATCCTTTTTGGGAGTTATGCCCGGGGAGACTATGGAGCGAGGTCTGACATAGATCTCTTCATACTCGTGGATAATTCAGCAAATAAGGAGAAAATCGAGGACACAATTATTAAATTGGAGAATAAGATATCCCGAAGTATCCAGCCCACAATAAGAACAAAGAAAGAATTAAAACAAACAGATACAGGACTACTTCAGAACATCTTCCAAGAAGGTAAAGTTCTTTATCTAAGAGAACCTTTGGAGATAGAATCCGCTCTGTTACTTAAACAAAGACCTTATGTTCTATTTACCTTTGAATTAAAGAACCTTTCTCAGAAAGAAAAGGCAAAATTCGATAGAAAACTCTATCCCCATGCTATTCACGGTTATAAATATCCAGGGTTACTGCAAAAGATTGGAGGAGAAAAGTTGAGTTCTGGTTGTGTTCTGGTTCCGTTTAAAGAAAGGGAGAAGATGGAAAAGATCTTCAGAAATTTTAAGGTAAAATTCAATGAGATAAAGATTTGGAAATAGTTTCGATGTATCAGAATAGAATAGTCTTATTTTTGGGCGCGGGTGCTTCGAAATCCTTTGGGGGTCCAACTATGAAAGAACTTTATAGTGAAGCTAAGGGAGTATCCATAATGGGGGTGATCTACAACTGCCAAGTCTCATTTCTCCTGTAAAAAAGAGAAAGCCTTCTATTAAGCATTTACTATCTCCATCTCTTTCTCTTCTCTCTACCAAATTGTTGTCCTCACCGCTTTGCGATGTCTTAAGGGTAGTTTGATGATCCATGAGAGATCTAACAATTCTTCCCCTTTTATCAGGAGGTTCTTTTTTACAAGGATTTTAAGACACTATGGATTAAAGGAGTTGTTTTGCTGGAGATTAAAGAAAAATAGAAATTAATTTCTTTATCTCCTCTCTTTGAGCATTTCCAGGAATGCTTCTACCCTTGTTCTTATCTGTTCAATATCTTCTGGAGTATAATCAGTCTCTATTCGAAGAAGAGGAATATCCTTCTTCTTCAGCAATTGCTGTATCCGGAAAAGTTCCGTATCATAGAGGAAGCATCCCTTATAAACATGGTAGATTACTCCTTCCACATCAAAACTTTGGCAGAGTTCCAAGAGTCTTTTCTCTCTTTCTTCATTTGGAGTGAAACAGGGGCAGGTGCAGGGAAGTAAATATCTTTCTGCAACTGCTTCAAAAAGATCTCTGCAAGTGAATTCATCCATTACTACTGGGTCATAAAGGACCCTGGAAACAGTGCAGAATTCATCGGCCACCACCAGGCCACCGGAGGATTCTATAAGATAAGGGAGTTTCAGGTTGGGGAAAATAATGGGGGAGCCGGTAAGAAGTATGCGAGGTGGATTCCCCTTGAGGTCAAGAGTTTCCGCTTCTTTTAAAAATTCTTCCATTTTCTCCATCCAGTTGGGAAGAGGTGAGTAGAAGAAGGTGGTAAATATTAGGACCATATCGGAACCGTAAATGTGTTTTTTCTTTTTAAGTTCGTATAGTCTCCTGAAAAGTCTCTGGGCTTTTCTTACCATAACTATACTTTCTCTAAGTCTCCATCGGGTAATCTTTTTCTCACCGATTTTTTCCAGTTCTCTAATGAGTTCTTCAAGTTCTTTAAACCACGCTTTTTTAAGATGTTCCTTTTCTTTCTGATGGGGAAGATTGAGTATCCAGATGGGTATTTCTTCATCTAAGACTTCGCTCATTTTCATTTTCCAATCGCAGGTTGTAGGGATGATAAGAAGAGAGAGTCTATCTATGAAAGGAAGAATCTTCTTTTTCAAAATCCCTACGGAAGATTTCACCAATGGACAGCAGTCTCTGGGAAGTATATCTTCAGAGAAAGGGATAGTCTCATAAACTCCTGAACAGAGCCTCACCGGGATTAGTCCTGCAGCATAGATAAATTCTATAGGGGGGAAAAGGCAGAAAATCCCTACAATTTTCTGTTTAAAGAGTTTCCCCTCAAGGGTTTGGATTACAAGGTCTTCAAAGAGTTTTATGGAAGCAGGTCTTGAAGGTAGCTCTTTTAATTTTTCGATTTCCTCCCCAAAAATTATTCTAAGCTCATCATACCGCATATTATTCCTGGGTATGAGTAAAGGCTCCCTTCCCAGAAAATCTTAGTTTGAAAGGATCCATCTTTATCATTAAGGGCAATGTCTAAATAAAGGCGTTTGGGTAGAGGAGAGGTATATGGATAATCTTGAAAATTCAGGAGGGGGATCTGGGCTTCTATGGTATATCCTCTGGCAAATCTTTTAACAGATATTTTTTCTCTGGCTCTACCCCAGCCGGGAGTGATTAACCCCATGTCAAATGTGGGATAAATCTTATGAAGTTTTCCATCCACGGTAATAATGAAATCGTAAAATCCCTGAGTGAGTGAGGGGGCATGAAATCTTCCCTCTCTCTTATCTAAGAAGATTTCTATCCCATCGGAAACTGATGGGTTCCTGTCAGTAGAGATCATTTCATCGTGCACCACCGCTCCAAGATATAGATATTTCCCATCATGTAAAAGGTAGATTTCTCCAGAAATATCCTGTGGTCCCTGCCAGGATCTTCCCCATTTCACCTGGTTTTTTTCCCGTATGGTGATTTTTTCTGCATAACTCCATTCATTTAAGTTCCCATCTACATTTATTTTCCCCCTTACCCTTCTCACGGTTACTTTTTTCCTTGTTTTCCACTTAATCTCAGGAGTTTCCATTTTTATCCAGCCCCGGTTCAAAGCTTTCCTGTAAAGAGAGAAAAGTTCATCAGGCCTTACAAGTTCTGTGTCTTCAGGGAGATTTTCTTTCAAAAGTTCAATTTCTTTGAGGATATCCACATCCGCGTAAAGTTTCTCATCCAGTCCAATCAGGATGAATGAAGGGAGATTACGGGGGAGAAAATTTAAAAGATTTTTGAGGTCATACTTCACTTTCACGGAAAAATAAGGGAAGAAAATACATTTTTTCTGGGATATGAAGGAGGAAGAATTAAGGTATCGATGTGCTCCTTCCAATCCATAGATTAAGTTGGAGAGAGGAGAAATTAAGAGGAATTTTCCCTCGCTCTCCCTGTCATGGTATGCTGTCCAGAGCGTATCAATGCTGGAAAGTCTCATGTAGTGGGAAGTCATGGAAAGGTATTCTCTCCATCCATCTTCCCTTCTTTCTCCATAAATTTTTCCATACCAGAAAGGATAGATTTCACCAATACCAGAGGTATCGGCCAGGAAAAAGTCGGTATCTTCCGCGGTATGATAGTAATACTGGATAAGTGAAGGGAAAAGGTCAATAATCCCAAGAGGTATTGACCAGCCTATGGGAATTTTACCTCTTGGCTTGCTGTTCCAGTGGAACCATCTCTCCTTAATCATTACATCAAGACTGTTTCCAGTGGTGAGAACAAAACTTATGTATCTTTTCTTCTCTACTTCTTTCTTTTTCTGTTTTTTCTGTTTAAGGACAGGTCTTTTCTCATCCCTGAGTCCAGTGTAATAACTCAAATTGGGAGTAGAAGAAACGGTGAAAAAGAACTTACCGAATTTACTCATTATTCTCATTGTCCTAATTTTCTCCATTTTCCCTTCCCACCCCTTTTTTCTCGTGATGACTCCTATTACAGCTGTGTTGGGAGGGGAATGTGAGAGAATGTATTCAAAAAGTTTTTCTGTTCTCTTATCCTGGGAAGGTAAATAAAAAGTAAATAATTTGAACTGCACTATATAATCGGTTAAAGGAGAGTCTTCGCCAGGTGGAATATAAGCAAGGACATGATGATAACACTCTTTCCATAAATTATGGAAGGCCCACTGGTATTCAGGATAACTCATAGTGGCATCTTTTTTCCAGATCCTTTTTTCCAAAGTATTCACAATCACAGGGAGATTTAGTCTTTTATTCAGGGTGGGTGTGAGAGGGACTGCATCTTCCACTGCACAGAGGGTTCTAACCACATTGAGGATATGTGATGAAGTCCACCAAAGTCTTCCATCATAAAGAATGCAACCATGGATATAACCTTTCTGGAAGTATTCCCTTACCAAGGAAAGAAGGGTATCCCCATTTATCAACTGCTTTCTTTTAATATCCTTGATGAAGAGATGGTAAAACTTCTCGTTTTCGTCAAGAATGAGGAAGGAGGGAGGGAGTTTCCGGTTAGAGAGTCCAGCAAAAACTCTGGCCAGGAATCTCATTTCTTTATTCATTTTCCGGATATCGATTAGGTAAAGTTTCTCCTTATCTACAAAATTGGCTCGGGGGAATACACCTTCAAAAGGTTTTGAACCTTTCACATAGGGGATTTTCACCTTTCTCCAGCAATCACAGATATGGCCAGTGAATTCTCGTGAATAAGGATTGCGGTTGTTTAAGTAAATAAGAAGAAGAATTCCTATTAAGATGGGAAGGGGTAAAATTAAATAGATTTTTTTCATTCGAGTTAATTCTATAGGAATTCTCATTCCATCACAACATCAATCCCGACCTGATTATGGGTATTTTAAATATGGTGAATTTAAGGGCATCCTTTTCTGGGCAAGCTTCCACACATTTAAGGCACAGAATACAGTCTCTCCCCAGGACATTTGCTTTCCTTTTTTCTTTATACACAGTATCCAGATCCAGTGGACAGACTCTTTTGCAGACACCACAGGATGTGCATTTTTGTGTATTTTTCTCAAGAGAAAAGGGAGAAAGCCTGTTTACATGGAGGAGGTTTAGAAGCAATCCTAAAGGGCATACTCTGCACCAGAATTTTCGTATTGCAGTGATACCAGCCAAAAATATGGAAAAGATAGTGAAAGAAGCGTAGGAAAAAGCAAGGGTAATAGGAGAGAACCTATCCACATAGAGAAACTCGTTCCCCTTACCCTGTAAAAGATAGATGAGAAGCCTTCCCGGACAGATTTTGCAAAAAGGGGTTTCCAAATCCAGAGAGAAACGATAAAGGGGACAGAAGGGTCTTCCCAAGAGGAAAGAGAAGACTACTACGGTTCCCAGGAAAAGTGATGCTACCACTTTAAGCAGGGTTTTTCCAATTCTTGGAATTCTTAAGTAAGGCATACCCACAAGTGAACGCAGTTTGATAAAAATCTCCTGTATGGTTACTAAGGGACATATCCAACCACACCAGATTCTTCCCAGAAATATGGCTAAGATAAAAAAGGAAAGGAAAACCCAGAAAGTTTCCTTAGGTTGAGAGGTGAGAAACCGCTGAAAATCATAGAGAAAGCAGATAAACCAGCCTTTTTCATTAAAGTGACAGGAAAGGATAGGTGCCTGGAGAGTGATGCCTCTCAAATTTAACCTTTTCCAGCCAAACCAGTAGCCACCATATGTTAGGAGAGTTAATGAGAGAAGTTGCACGGTGAATCTGAGGTAGGAAATCTTCAACTTCATTTCAGAGTTAGGGCTATTATTCTTACCCCTCTCTTTTTAGGAAGGACAATTTTTTTAAGGATTTTTTCTTTAAGTAGGATGGAGTAGTGGAACATCCAGAGAGGTTTTTGCAGGTCTGAAATTTCTTCCCCATTACAAAAATGTTTTTCTGAATCCCGGTATACCGGTTCATGGGATGGTTCACGATTAATCCAGTCAGAAAATTCCACTTCAATTTTTTGGGATTCATCCGTGTAAATCAGGGTGATGACACCTTCTTCTTTATCTCCGCTCACGGAGAAACCAAGTATATGGAGAGAACGGTAAATTTGGGAGGGTTCTATTTCCAGTTCCTGTCCTCTGCACTTGATAGCGGTGAGAAAAAAGTCAAGGTCTTCCCTTTTATCAATATAGGGTAAACATGGCAATTGGAATTTAATTCTTACATTCCGGGGACAGGCCAGTATATTTGGTAAATGTTTTTCTTCAAAAGTAATTCCTTGAGGAGTTAGAGAGAAGTCATTGACATATCTTACATTATCTCTGGTAATTCCCTGGCAGTTATAAACCTCCACGAGATCAAGGAATCCCTCCTCCGATACTTTAACTTTAAATTTTTTTCTCTCCTTTAAAGCAGACAGATGCTGGGTAGCTATAATCTTCCATTTCCTGGGAGGGTTAAGAGAAAGAAGTTTACTCCAGAGTTCTATGGCTTTTCCCGTTTCACCCTGTATCCTGTATATTTTGGAAAGGAGTGAGTAATAGGGGAAGTATCGGGGTTCCTCTTTAATTGCCTGAGTTAACAGTTTAACCTCCTTCTCAAAATTTTTCCTTCCATAATCTCCCCGGTTAAAGAGTTTATAAATTCGGAAATATTGAGTATCATCTGCTTTAAAATTCAAAGGAGAAAAGAAGAGAATGAGAAAAAGGAATGGTTTTAAAATTTTAAATATCCAGGAAGTTTTAATCTCCAGATGCATTCTTCTTAATTTTTCTTATCATCTTTTTAAGTTTTCTGTGCCCAGGATTCATCTTTAATCCTTCCTCAAAGATTTCTATAGCTTTTTGTTTCTCTCCAAGTTTTATATATGTCAAGCCCAGCATGTAATATGCTTCAGCATAAGTAGGATCAATAGCTATTGCTCTATGATAGGATAATTTTGCTTCTGGGTACTTACAACTTCTAAAGTATCTATCACCCAGTTTCTTGTGGTCACAGGCATAATCTCTTGCCATTTTCTGAGCCAGTTTTGCATCCAGCCCAGTTGTGCATTGACAGACTCCTTCTTCATGCGAGTGAACAGTTGATTTCTTACTGCAACCAGAAATTAAAAGGAGAAGACCGAAGATGAAGGTAAATAAAATAAATTTTTTCATCCCTCTTCAGCGGTTTTTACCTGAAAAACTGGAGAGTAAGGTGCCACACCAAACCTGTCCTTGCCCCATTCTTTCAGTCTTTGCTGAAAATCAGGTGAAGTGAGAAACTCCACAAACTTTTTGGCTTTTCTATAGTTAACAGAGAAATTTTCTGGATTTATTATCATCACCTCCCATCTATCCTTGAGGATATCCTCTCCTTTTATGAAAACTTTTAAGTGGAGGAAATCTCTCTCCGCTAAAAAAGTAGGTTCATCAGCCAGATAATAACATTCCATTTGTGACGCCATACGAAGGGAAGGAAGGTTACTCAACTGGGAGATTACATACCATTCTCCCTCCGGCTTAATTCTTAGGTTTTCCCAGAGTTGTTTCTCTTTGGTGTTCTGGCAGGATAGGTCGCCTCTTGAGAGGAAGGGAGCTTTACACTTATAAATTTTTCGTAATGCTTCAAAGATATTCTTTGTATTTCCTACACCTGCAGGGTCTGATGGAGGGCCTACCAGAACCCATTGACTCTCCATAACCGGTTTTCTTCCCATCACCCAACCTTCTTCCTCCAGGATTTTTATATTGGGGTGAGCATGTACAAGAACATCTGCTTCCTTGATTTCTTTTACAGCCATTTCCATACATCGGTATCTCGGCTTGATTTTAATTCCGTATCTTTTTTCAAATTCTTCCTGTATGAAAAAGGCTATTCCAGAATCTCCCAGCCTGGTGCCAAAGATAACTGTAAGGTCTTCCTTTTCTCTTTTTGCACACCCAGAAATCGTAAGAACTACCAGGAGGAGAAAAATTAATTTCTTCACGATTGAGTTTCGTTAACCAAAGTGGCACCTAAGGCGGAGACAATTTGGGGGATTTCTGGAACTATGAGTTTGGTTTGAAGTTCCTCCTCCAGTGCCTTACGCAGTCCGGGATTGAGGGCACCACCACCATTGAAGAAGACTTTTTCCCTGATACCTACTTTCCTTGCCAGTTGTCCAACTCTTCTGGCAATAGACCGATGTAGCCCCGCAATTATTTCCGGAACAGGATAACCTCTGGCCAGAAGGGAAATTACTTCTGATTCAGCAAAGACGGTACACAGACTGCTTATATTCACCGCTTTTTCCGCTTTGAGGGAGACTTCCCCCATCTTTTCTATTCCCACTTCCAGAACCCTTGCCATTACTTCAAGGAATCTCCCTGTTCCGGCTGCACATTTATCGTTCATGGCGAAATTGACAATTTTTCCCTCTTCATCTAAGGAAATAGCTTTGCTATCCTGTCCACCGATGTCAATGATTGTTCTGATTTTTTCCCTGGATAGCCATATTGCTCCTTTGGCATTGGCTGTGATTTCGCTGATTGTTTTATCCGCGAATTGGATAAGTCTCCTCCCGTAGCCAGTGGATATTACAACCGAAACATCGGAGAGTTTCCTACCCGCCTTTTCCAGACACTCCTTAAGTCTTTTTTCTATTTCTTCCTTCACTTTTGTCCCGGTGGGGAAAATGGTATAGGAGAGGATTTTTTCACCTTCTCTCAGGACAATTTTTGTGGTTGTTGATCCAGCATCTATTCCACAGATTATTTTCATCTTTTATATTACCAGAAATTACCCATTCTTTGCGAGAACAAAGATTTCTTTGAAAATGCCGGCATAAAGTGATCTTTTCAACTGAACTCCTTTGGATTTATCCCATACTTTTTCATCCGATAAATGAGTGTTCTTCGGGTAATACCCAGAAGTTCAGAAGCACGGGTCTGGTTACCCCGTGTGAGTTTCAGGGCTTCCTGAATAAGATTTTTTTCCATTTCTTCCAGTGTGCTTAACTCTTTCGCTCCTCGAGGGAAGGGGAGAGATATATGGGAAGGAAGGATTGTTTCTCCCTCACTCAGAAGACAGGCACGTTCCAGGACATTCTCCAGTTCTCTCACATTTCCAGGCCAGGAATAATTTAAGAGTAAATCCATTGCTTCTGGAGATATTTTTTTATGAGGGTATCGCCGTGCCAGATAGTTTTCACACAGTAAGGGTATATCTTCTTTCCTCTCTCTTAAAGAGGGTAAATGGATGGGGAAAACATCAAGACGATAATACAAATCCTCCCGGAAATTTCCTTTTTTCACCTCTTCTTTAAGATCTTTATTTGTAGCAGCAATTATTCTGACATCCACCCGAATGGTTTCATTCCCTCCCACTCTCTGGAATTCTTTATACTGGAGGAATCTCAAAAGTTTAGCCTGGAGGGGAAGGGGCATTTCACCAATTTCATCCAGAAACACACTTCCACCATCAGCAAATTCAAACTTCCCTATTTTTCGAGTATTTGCTCCAGTGAAAGCTCCTTTCTCATGGCCAAAAAGTTCGCTTTCAAGAAGTGTTTCGGGAAGCGCAGCGCAGTTCACCACCACAAAAGGTTTTTCCTTCCTGGGACTCTCATAATGGATAATTCTGGCCACAAGTTCCTTGCCGGTACCGCTTTCTCCTGTAACAAGAACCGTCACTTCGCTTTTTAACACCTTCTTTATCTTTTCCACCACTTCCTTCATTTTTCTGCTTCTGTAAACCAGATCCGTGAAGGTGACTTTTTCTCTGTGATGGTCTTTAAGGTAACGATTCTCTTCTTCCCTTAACTTTTCCTCCATTGCTTTTTCTATAACAACTCTGAGTTCCTCCATTTTGAAAGGTTTGGTGAGGTAATCACGAGCACCTTTCTTTAATGCATTTATAGCGGATTCAACCGTAGCATAGGCAGTTATCACAATACTTTCCGTTGAAGGATCGATTTCCTTTATTTTTTCCAGAAGCTTCAATCCATCCATCCCCGGAAGTCTAAGGTCAATAATGGCAATGGGGAAATGATGCTCTTTGAGTTTCTTGAGGGCAGTTTCCCCATCTGATACTCCCGTGACTTCGTATCCCCAGGAGGTGAGGTGATCCGTGAGGAGTTCTCTCATCCTCTCTTCATCTTCTACAATAAGAACTTTCTTCATTTTCTTCCTCTTTTCACTCCTTCACCTGTCATGGGAACGAATCTCACCGGGATTATGCTTCTCTTAATGATCTTCCCCTCTTTTTTTCTCACCAGTATTAGTTCCTGGTAATATTCCCCCACTGGAATTACCATTCTCCCCCCTTCTTTAAGTTGTTCAAGTAAAGGTTTGGGAATATGGTCAGGTGCACAGGTGACGATTATAGCATCAAAAGGAGCATATTCTTCCCATCCCATATAACCATCACCACATTTTACCTTGATGTTTTTATAACCCAGTTTTTCCAATCTTTTTCTTGCTGACTCTGCTAATTTTGGGATTATCTCAATTGTGTAAACCTCCTGAGCAAGTTCTGCCAGTATGGCTGCCTGATACCCTGAACCCGTGCCGATTTCCAGAACCTTTTCATCACCTTTAAGCTCCAGGAGCTCAGTCATAAGAGCGACTATATAGGGTTGAGAAATGGTTTGCCCTTCACCAATGGGTAAAGGCTGGTCAGTATAGGCAAGGTGCCGATAGGCTGGAGGCACAAAAAGATGTCTTTCCACCTTAAGCATTGCTTGAATTAGGCGAGGATCTTTCACCCCTCGAGCAATTATCTGTTTTTCCACCATTTCCCTTCTCAGTTTCTCCCAATCCTCGCTTTGAAGTTGAGAAAGAAGGAAGAGGGAAAGAAGGAAAAAGACAAATCTTTTCATTTTACCCACCCCCTATTCCTCATTTTACTCCCCTTCCCCCACTAAAATAAATGTGCAAGATTTGGAGAAATCCAGGTACTCTTTTAAAAGTCTATTAACATCCTGAAGGGAGACTTTTTCAATTACTTTATCCCACTCAAGTGGTTTCCTGTATCCAAGACCGTATAATTCATAAATCATCAGTTCAGCAAGTGCATCCTCCAGTATTTCCATGCGTTCGTTTTTCCATCTTATGACTTTTTTGGCACATCCCAGAAATTCTGGTTCAGGGATACCTTCTTTTTTAATTTGAGAAATTTCTTCCTTTAACCCTTCTTCCGCTTCTTTCACTCTCCCCCTTTGTGTTCCAATGTAAAAAACAAGCATTCCCGTATCCCAGCCCTGAACAGTGAAACTCCCCACCAGGTAACCCAGAGCCTTTTCATCTCTTAAATGAATGAAGAGAGGAGAAGCCTGGCCGGTAAGGAAGGAGGAGAGTATTTCCATGGCAGGGTTTTCCGGATGGTTAAAAGGAGGGATAGGGAAAGACATAAGGATAAAGGATTCTCGGAACTCTTTTTTCTTTTCCACCCTTTTTCGTTTAAATTTGGGCAAGGGTGGAGTAGAGGGTGAGGGAAGGGGTTTTAATTTTCTCAAAGATGAGCGGACCTCTTTTAATAGGGAATTATCTATTCCACCACCCCCAATTCCCACAACCATGTTTCCAGGGTTTAAAAGTGTGCGTAGGTAAAATTTCTTGAGATCTTTTAAAGTAAGCTTTTTCACACTTTCTTTCTCTCCTATGATAGGAAAGGCATAAGGGTGATCTTCATAGAAGTTCTTTTTGAGATGGTAAAAAGCGTAGGAGAAAGGGGTTTCCTCTCTCATTTCTATATCTTTGAGAATTATCCTTTTTATTCTGGCAAAATCTTTTTCTTCCCATTGAGGGTGAAGAAGGATATCTATGAAGGCTCGGGCTCCCAGCCCACTGTAATTTGAGGGGAGGGTAAGGGAGAGTGAAAGCGTATTGTTCCCTGAACCTGAGGATATTTTGCCACCCTTCCCTTCAACAACCTTTACCCACTTTTTTCCTGGCTTACTCTTTACCAGGAGGCGGGAGATAAAGGAAGTAGCACCATTGTTATCAGGACTTTCCAGAATCACCCCTCCTTTCATGATGACTCTTAAATTCAGGTATGGAATATCCTTTTTCCAAATTAGTATTCTTACACCATTTGGAAGAGTAATCTTTTCCACTTTTACTTTTTCCTCTTCTTTCTTCTTTTCTACCTTTTTCTCAGGGGAAGTGAGGATAAAAGTTGAGACTAATTCTTTTTTGAGATATTTCCTTGCAGAATAAATTAAGTCTTTTTTCTTAAGGGATTCTATTTTCTTTATGTAGAAGGAATAGTATTCGGGATTACCTGTGTAAAATAGGTCAGATACCATACTTTCCAATCGGCTACTTAAAGATTCTCTTTCCTTAGCAAATCGAAGAAGGAGCCTGTTTTTTGCTCTTTCTATATCTTTCTCTGAAAGGTAATTTTTTAGGTTAGTGAGAATTCTCCAGAGTTCATCGAGAGCCTTCTCTCTCTTATCTTTTTTGAGGAGAAGTTTTATAGCGAAAATTCCTGTTCCTGGAGGAGTATAGGAGAAAGAAACCACACTTGAAACAAGGTCTTTTTCTTTCTGGAGGTTTTCTACCAAAATACTGGATTCTCCATCCGTAAGAGTCAGAGATAATAAATCCAAGGAATAGGTATCCGGATGACCTAATCCCGGTATAGGGAAGGCGAGGAAGACTCTTTCCATTTTCACATCTTTAAAGAACTTATATTCTGTTCTACCCCTTTCCCCAAAAAGTTGAGGGACTCTTATTTCAGGGATGGGTTGAGGAGGAATAGGGGAGAAATACTTTTCCACATATTTTTTTACCTTTTTTACTTCATAATTCCCTGCAATTCCCAGAATGATATTCCCAGGGACATACATTTTTCTGTGGTATTTGAGAAGGTCTTCCCTTTTAAGTTTGAGGAAAAGATTGCGATAACCAATGATGGGGAAGCGGTAAGGGTGATTTGAGAAGAAATATTCAAACATCTTGCAGGAAAGGTAACTATCGGGATTATCTTCTTTCATATCCATTTCCCTCAAGATTACCTCTCTTTCTTTTTTCATCTCTTTTTCGGGAAAAGAAGGGTAAAAAATAGCCTTGGAAAGGAGTTTCAACCCTTCCTCCAGGTATTCTCGGGGTAATGTCATGTAGTAAACAGTGTGATCAAGAGATGTATAGGCTCCCATATCACCACCCAGTTCTCTTACTCTTTTAGCAAGTTCTCCAGGTTCTTCCCCTTCTCTCCCCTTAAAAATCATATGTTCAATAAAGTGCGATATTCCTGAGCCATAGTATCCTCTTTCTAATGCACTTCCCGTCCTCACCCATACTTGGAAATATACCTGGTTGGAAAGGCCAGGTTCAAAAATTATTTTTAGCCCGTTTTCAAGGGTGAAGACTTCATAGGACGAGCAAGAGAAAGGGAGAAGTAAGAGAAAGAGTATAAACAATTTCCTCATTTTTTCTCCTCAGGAATTTTTTTCAACCTAATTTTTAAACTCTCCACCAATGCGGAGGGAAAAGTTTGATATACTCTGGAAAGCACAAATTCTTTTAATTCATCATACTCAGGAATAACATCTCTGAACTTACCAAAGCTCTTAATTTTTTTATGTAATAGATGGGCTAAATGGTCCAGTCCATAAGCTCTATCATCTTCACCCACAGCTAATGACCAGTAATACTGATAAAGGATACCAAAGAGTAATGACCTGATTTCTTGGATACTTCCTTCCCTTAGAATGTAAGAATATTCATGGAGTATGAATTCTTCAAAGTTCCGGTGTCCAACTTCCTGAGGATAATGCTCTTTAAGATATTTGAAGTATTTGTGAGCAGTTTTCAAATCATTGTAAATGAATGCATTTAGAATTACATCTTTCAGGAAGTTAGCATGGGAAGCCTGGGTAGGAGTTATAAAATGTTTTTCTAAGGATTTAATTGTTTCTTCATAGAAATTATTGAGAATAGGCACTACAGCAAAGTTAGGGTTAATCAGAAAAACTTTACCAGCAGGGAGATAACTTATCCTTACCCTTCCCCATTTTAAGATGTTGTTCATTGCATAATAAATGAATCTTTTATATGTAACCTCATCAAGTTCCGCTTTTTTGTGTCCAAGATAAACCCAATATATAGCATGTGGCCCTGGCACTCTCCAATCGAAAGGGACAAATTTCTCATTTAGCTCTTTCATTATTTTAGGGTCAAGTTTTAGGGTTTCTTTAAGGTATTTAGCCCTGATCCACAGGTGGAAATCTTTTCTTAAGGATTGAGGGATTCTTTTCTTCACTTCCTCACTCTTAAGAATCTCTGGATTTAAAAGAGGGTTGATTCCTTCATCCTTCAATTTTTTCAAAATTTCCTTAAATTTCTTTTCTTTCCCCTTTTCTTCAATTATTTTTGCCAAATCTTCCACTTTTGCTCCTCCCAGAGCATCATCCATAATTTGAGCCCATTTTTGTTTGTAAAACGCGCTGAACTCATCAATTGTTCCACCAATTTTGTTGAGATATATCCAAGAAAGTTCTTTATAAATATCTGCTCCAGTAGGGCAGTAAATCAATGCTTTGTCCCTTAAGAGTTTTATACCTAAGTATATCCAATTCCATCTTTCCTCACCTGTGGGAAACTCCACAGAGACATTGTATGCAAGGTTCCAGGCATTAAATGTCCAGGCATAAGGTATATCGGGTTGAAGCAAACCAATCCACTTACTTAACTGAACCAACTCAAAATACTTACCTTCCTCTTTTAATTTCATGGATCTCAGCCAGAGAATATCCACTATTATTCCCCGGAATCCTCCCAGAAGTGTGGTGGTGAAGATAAGTTCGGGTGGGAGTTTTCTCCATGCTTCATACTTAGGTTGAGGGATATGTTGCTTTTTAACTTGATGCACCTTCTCCAGCCAGATAAAAGAAGGGTAAATTATAAGGATACCCGATACCACCAAAATCAATGCCTTTAGACTTTTATTCATTGGGAATTCCCAATTCTCTCCGGGTGAAGTAAAGGACTCCTATTAGGAATACTCCTAAACCTTTGAGTAAAAAGACTTCCACAAATAACTTTCCCAAAAGAAGGAGGGGAGGCACAATTCCATTCCCTACATAATTATGGGAAAGACATTCGCCTAAGGGAGGGAGAAGATGCTTGAGGAGGGTCAGTAATCCGTTAGTGAAATGAGCATAAATACTAACACCAGCAGTTTTCTTCCCAGTAGTTTCTACAAAAAAATGAACAAATGCTCCCAGGATATCCCGAGCAAAAGAAATGCTTGTGAAAACAAGAGTCCCTATTATTCCAGTTATTGTGGAAGTCATAGTGGTTAGGGTTATGCCCAAAAATACAACAAAGGAGATGATGAGTAAAAGAAGAAATTCTCCAAAAATTAAGTTTAACCAATAGTTCCCCCAGGGAGCCAAAAGAGTAATTTCTTCCTTTGGGAAGACTACACTTCTTTCCAAGGGATCAATGTTAAAATAAGTTACCCATAACTCTCCCTTATCGTTTAAAGTCCAGGGTGGTATACGAATCTTATGGGTTTCTCCTGCTTTAACCTCACTTTGGTATCGGAAAAGATTTTTGGTGGATGGATCTCCAATAATCCAGAATCCTATAACTTTTGTCTCTTCCTTTTTAGCAGTAAAGAATTTGTAATTTAGGATTAAGGTAGTTTCTGTGGGAGCAATACCCTGAAAAAGCCAGGTAACATGAGCACCAGGCAAAACAGAGTAAGAGGCTTTTCTTTCTTCAGCAGGTCTTTCTTTCTCCACTCCAGGGAGAAGAGAATGCACTTCTGAAGAAGGTAGAGATTTTCTTGAAGAAGGAAGAATTTTTTGGTAGGTGAGAAAGACATTTTTCTCGCCCCGTAGTTCAGGGAGATAGTAGCGAGAAAGAAATTTTGAAGAAAGATAGATAGAAAAGAAGAGGATGGCCAAAAAAGTGATGTTTAGAAAGATTATCCCCAACCATTTACCTGCCAGAATCTCCCATCGTTTTACAGGTTTAACATCTAAGAGGAAAATGCTTTTTCTTCGCCAATCTCTGGTTAATACAGTGCAAGAAGTAAATATATTGGTTCCTACAAGGATTATAGTGGCAAGAAGGAAGGTGTAAGTGGAATAAATTTTAAATTTTCCTAAAGCAGTTCCATCTCCTTCCAGTCTCAAACACCAGAAGGGTAGAAGTAAAAGGAGAAAGATAATTATTCCATAAGCGGGAGAAAGAAAGTAATAAAAAAAGGTTTTTCGAGTAATAGCAAGTATTCTGTGAAACATTTATTTTTTAGTAAGTTTCTTCAAAAGTTCCATATCGGGGCCTTCCTCAATTATTTTAACTTCTTTCTTTTCCTTCTTCTTAGGAGCAACTTTTTTCTCCCTCTCCCCTTTCTCCTCTTTAGCCTTTCCCACTACTTGAAGGAAAAACTTTTCTAATCGATTACTTTCTCCTTTAAAGGGTGAAAGAAGTTTTTTTACTTCACCTGTAGCTATGAGTTTCCCCTCATATAAAATGCCTATCCGATCACAGATATCTTCAATATCTGCAAGAAGATGGGAAGAGATTAAAATGGTTTTCCCTTTCTTCTTGAGTTCCAGAAGAAGATCTTTCACTTCCCGAGCTCCTATGGGATCCATACCACTGGTTGGTTCATCTAAAATCAAAAGTTGAGGGTCATTGATCAGTGCCTGTGCAAGACCAATTCTTCTGGCCATACCTTTGGAGTACTCTCCTATAGGTCTGTTTTCGTATCCTTTTATCCCCAGCAATTGAAGAAGATAATCTGCTCTCTCCTTTCTTACTCGTGTGCTAAGATTAAAAATTCTTCCATAGAAATCCATTATCTCTCTTGCTGTTAGATAGGGATAGAGGTAATCTTCTTCAGGAAGATAGCCAATTAGCCTTTTGATTAGGTTGTCCCCGGGTGGTCTGTTAAAAACCGAGATCCTCCCTCGCGTAGGATAGAGAAGACCCAAAATAAGTTTTAGCGTGGTGGTCTTCCCACTACCGTTGGGACCCAAAAGGCCAAATATCTCACCCTCATTTATTTGCAAATCAAGATTATCTACAGCTTTAACCTTTGGTTTACCCCAGAAATCTTTAAATATTTTTGTAACCCCGAATAGACTTACGATTTCACTCATAATTCAAACTTGATTATTCTTGCACTGTTGAAAATTACAATAAGAGAACCCAGCTCATGGTAAAGAGCAGCAATGATGGGGGAGAAAAATCCTGCACCTGAAAGGAAAAGGCCAATAATTACAAATATCCCGCCCAATACCAGATTTTGATAAATTACTCCTCGACTGGTTCTTGCTAATGCCAGGAAATAAGGAACTCTCCTCAAATCATTGGACATTAAGGCTACCGATGCACTGCTGATAGCCACATCGCTTCCCATAGCTCCCAGTGCAATACCCACATCTCCAGCAGCCAGAGCGGGTGCATCATTTATCCCATCTCCAATCACTGCCAGAGTATACCCCTCGTTTTTTAGTTTCTCTACAATATCCAGCTTTGTTTCGGGCAGACACTCAGCCACTACTTCCTCAAAACCACTTTCCTTGGCCACTCTTTCAGCAACTTCTTTCTTATCTCCGGTTAACATAACCAGTTTCTTTATACCCATTTTCTTTAAAATTTCCGTGGTTTCTTTTGCCTCCATTCTCATCTGGTCTTCCAGTTCCAGCCATCCATAGTATCTTTTATCAATGGCTACATGAAGCACACTCAATGCTTTTTCCTTCTTAACCTTAGTTGGAACTTTAACCCCATTTTCCTCAAGCCATGTTTCCCTGCCCACTATAACTTCTCTACCCTCAACTTTACCCCTTACTCCTTTACCTCCTATTTCCTCAAAGTTTTCAGGTTCCACAAATTTAACTCTTGCTCTCCTGGCCAGTTCCTTTACTGCTTTAGCAGTAGGGTGTTGAGAATGCTTTTCCACAGAGGCAACATAGAAAAGGAAACGATCCGGAGAGATTTCTTCTACTGGATGAATTCCTGTAACTGCAAGTTCGCCTGTTGTAAGGGTGCCTGTTTTGTCAAAAACAACTGCATTGACCTGGGAACCAGTTTCAATTTTTAGGGTATCTTTAATCATTATTCCAGCTCTTGCTGCACAGGAAAGAGCAGCTATTATGGCAGTAGGAGTGGCCAGAAGCAGGGCACAGGGAGCACCAACTATTAGTGCTGAGATTGCTCTATTGGCTTCCTTAGTGAAGAAGAGGATGAGACCTGCCACCATTATTATTACGGGAATATACCAGTGAAAATACTTTTCTATTATGGAAACAATGGGGATTTTTGTTCTCTCTGCCTGAAGAATGAGCTCTTTCACTTTCCCCAGGGTAGTGTCTTTACCCACTTTGGTTACTTCCACAATGATAGCTCCCGTAAGATTGGTTGTCCCTTCATACACTGGGTCACCTGGCCCCTTATCCACGGGCAAGGATTCTCCAGTAATGGATGCCTCATTTATGGTGGTGGTCTCCTTTTTGATTATTCCATCTGCAGGTATGTTTTCTCCTGGTTTTACTCTAATAAGATCTCCTGGTTTCAGTTCACTTACCATTACTTCCTTTTCCCCTTGAGGGGTGATAAGATGTGCTGTGGGAGGTGTGAGTCTTAAAAGAGATTCAATAGCTTCCCTTGCTCCAAGGGCGGTTCTGTGTTCAAGGAGATGCCCGAGAAGTATTATGAAAGCCACTACACCAGCTGTCTTGTAATCACCAAGTGCTATACAGGCAAGGATGGCTATGGAGGCAAGTTGAACCATATGCAATTGACCTTCATAGAAGCCTCGTAGAGACTCTTTTATAATGGGGAGTCCAAGCAAGATAGCACCAATTAAAGCACTTAATCCGGAAATTTCCGGTCTTTCAGGAAATATCCAGCTGGCGAGAAAAGCGTTAAATACTAAAATTCCCCCAATTAATGCACTGATTAGACGATGGGAGACCTCTTCTTCCTCGTGGTGAATGTGTTCCACAGTAGGATAGATTTCCGCTTCCTTTTCCATTTCACTTCCCTCCCCATTTTTCTCTACTAATGATAAGCCTTAATTCATTTTCTCTTCCAGGAACAGGTTCTCTCAGGATAAATTTCCCTTTTATTCTGGATAAAATTTCCTCCATTTTTTCCTGATAGAAATAGTCAAGGTAAGTATCTAAATCTTTTCCTTCACTGTATCTGCGGGTCAATTTCAAAATATATTCTGCATCTGCTTTTGCCTGATTTACCACCTCATTTTTGTAAGTTAAAGCAGAAGCTATAATTTTTGCTGCTTCTCCCTTTGCAGTATTGATTACCCGATTAGCATAACCTTTAGCTTCGTTTATTTTTGCGCTTTTTATCTGTTCAGCTCGAATTACTTTATTGAAAGCTTCGCTAACTTGCAAAGGTGGCTGGGATCTTGCCAGATAAAGAGAGACAATTTCCAGCCCTACATCCAGTTCTTTAAGTTTTTTATTAGCATAGACTTTTGTTTTTTCCACAAGCCTTTCCAGTTTTGCTCGTAAGGCTTCATCCACATTGAAAGTAGCAGTAGTTCGTATAATGGCCTGACAGAGAGCATCTTTAACAATTTTTTCTTCGTCTTTTACATTCACTATATATGAAATAGGGTCGGTAATTTTGTATTCCACCTGCCATTTCATATGGATAAGATTAATATCACCTGTAATAGCATATCCTTCCCTCCAGGGGATAAGGAAAGGTTGAGTTTTGGGTTTTTCTTTTGCGTCAAGGTCAGGATTCCAGAAATCTTCAATGGTAAGTGTCTTAATTTTTTTAATGGGTATTTTAATAACTTTATCAATGGGTTCTGGGAATGCCCAGTGGAAACCAGGTTTTAATACTCTTTTTTCTCCCACACCCGCAATTTTCCCAAATCGGAGAATTACCGCCACTTCATCCTGTTTTACGGAAAAAATGCCCGAAAAGAGATAATAAAAAAGGATGAGGAGGATAAAAAACTTGAGGAACCCAAAACTAATTTTTAAGGCTCGGGCAAAATATTCCAGCGCTGGAGTTGAAGCAGGCTTATCTTTCATTTTTATCCTTCTCTTCCTCTTTTGAAGTCTCCTCACTGGAAGATGTCTCAAGATACTTGCCTAAGAAAAGGTCATAAGGAGGTGTTCGATAATCCAGTATCACGGTTGATTTTTCTTTAAGTGTATTCTCCAGTGCTTCAAGTTTTCTCAGGAAAATGGCAAGGTCTTCATTCTTAGTGAAAACATCGTAATACTTAGCTGCTTCTGCATCTCCCTCACCTCTTATTCTCTTCGCCTTTGCTTTAGCTTCTGCTAAGATTCTTTCTTTCTCTGCGTCAGCCTTTGCTTTTATATCGCTTGCCAGTCCTTCTCCCTCAGCAATGTATTTCTCTGCAATTCTTTCCCTTTCCTTTCTCATTCTCTCAAATACATCCTCTGTAACATCTTGAGGGAATTGCAGTCGTTTAATTAATACATCTTCAATAGTAATTCCATAAGTTTTTTCGCTTTCTACACGGGCAAGTTGAGTTATTTTAGATTGAATTTCATCAAATTTTAGTTCCTCCTTTTTCACATTTACTAAATGGGAGAGTTCATATGTCCCAATTATTCCATTAACATAATTTCTTACCAGGGCACTTAATTTCTTCTTAGCTTCATCCATTCCTCCTACACTTACAAAGAACTTTAAAGGATCCTTTATTCGCCAGAGTGTGGAGGTTACCAGAATTATATTTTTCCCATCTTTGGTAAATACTTCCTCCATTTTTCCTTCCAGAACCTGAATCCTTGAATCGAAACGATACACTTCCTGTATCGGCCAGGGAGCCTTCCAGTAAAGACCGGGAGAAGTGATAACTCTTACGGGTTTACCAAAAGTGGTTACTACAGCAGTTTCATCCACCCTTACCTGGAAAGCCACCAGGTAAAGTATAAGGATGATAAAGAGGAGGATACCAACGAGAAGATACTGGGGACTACCTACTTTCCTCATCATTTCTTCTCCTTTTCTAATTCCGCCTCAAGAGCCAGTGAAAGAACATCCGGACTCAAGACCTCTTCCAAATTAAGGATGGTGACATCCCGATCCACCCGGGGTGACAAGACCACAAACTTTCTCGGATAGGAAAGACTTTCTTCTAATATCCTTAAATAATGGCGGTATTTGAAAATTCGTGGATTTTTATTGTAAGCCTCAAGCCTCTTAAGGAAACTTTCTGCTTCTGCTTTTGAGAGCATTTTACGAGTATCCCGGTAAGTTTCTGCTTCAGTTAATAAAGTGGAAGCAGTATACTTAGCAAGAGTAACTTCTTTGTTATAGTAAGCCTCTGCTCCAAGAATAGAAGCCTCCTTCTTTTCCAGCGCTCCCACTACTTTTTCAAATGCATGAGCCACATTTACAGGAGGGTGAATATTTTCTAAGGTAACTTCTTCAATTTTTACCCCCAGTTTCCTTTTATCTGCTTCTTTCTGTATTTTTTCCTTGAGTAATTCAGCGAACTTAAGCCTTTTCACATTCATAATCTCAAAGAAATCTACATTAATTGCTAAACGTAAGAACTGGTTATAGGCTATGCTTTCCAGTAGTTTCTCTCCATCTTTATGTAGATAAACATAATTGTAGAGTTCTTCAGGTTTTATCCGATAATAAACCCAGATTACCCCTGAGAGAAAGTTTACCGGCACAGTTCTATATTCTCCTCCCCCTATTACTGCTTCTCGACTGGCAATGATCCAGTTGTACTCCTCCTCGTAGTGTTGTTCAGTCCAGAGTATTCTTTCTCCCTCCTTCCCTTTTGCTCCTACCCTTATGCCCATAATTCTTCCTACAGGATAGATTCTTGCCTTTCCAATGGGATAAGGGAACTTAAAGTGTAGACCAGGTTTAAATATTTTTCCTCCCCCTACTGGTTTTCCCAGAAACTCAATAAATCCCATTTCATAGGGTCGGATAATTACTATGCAGGTTAGAAGATAAAGGAACAAAATTTGAAGAAGAATTAGAGGTATAAGCCTTGCTTTCAAAAATTGATAAAACCAGGTTTGGGTAATTCGGAAACCAAACTGGTAATCCAGAAGTTCTGCAAAAGAAGGAAATACTTCTTCTGGACAGGAGAACATGTATAAAAGCCTTGAATCAAAAGGTATACGGAACTCTGCCCCCTTAACTCTATAGAAAAGACCTATAAGATTGAGGATTATTTCTATTGCAGTTAATCCACCAATAGCAGAATAAATATAGAATAGAAAAGTATCAATTTTTATGAGACGGAAATGATTCAAAGTAATGGAAATACCGGATAGGAAGGAGAATATTGCAGTCATTCCCAGCCAGGAAGCCCCTGCACGCAGCTCTCTCCATACTTTTTCCTTGCTCATTCCCAGAATGTATCGAGAGTAAAGGAAGAACATTATGGAGGTGGCTATGAGGAAGAGAGGAGTAAGTGGAGAGTAGGGGAGAGTTTGATATTTTCCGGCAAAGTTTTTCCAGAGGTTTATTATCCCACTTATGAGAAGACCGGCCACAATAAGAGAGAGAAAAGGGAGTGTCCATTTTTCTGTTTGTTGAAGTCTGATTTCGTTGATTAAAACACCTGTTTCTCTATCTTCAAAGATTCTTCCCCTTTGGCGAGAAATTTCCTCTAATTCTTCTTTTTCCCTTTCCAGTTTGAATCTCTGATAATAAAGCAGGAAAAGTCCCAGAAATACTATGATACCAACCCCTTCAAATAGGGCAGTAATAGCCAGAGTAGCAGCTTTTACCCGGGTATAGAAGAAGTAATAAAGGGGAGCAAAGACAAATAAGACTCCTATACCTCCAATAGATATTTGGAAACCCTGTCTGAATTTAGCCTTTTCTTCCAACTCCCACCTCTTTTCTTTCCCAAACTCCCCAGGCTATGAAAACAATACCCGCAATATATAGAATAGTATACCTCAAAACATTAAAAAGGTAAGAAAGAGGCACTTCTTTTTCTCTTTCCCAGAATTCCTGTGCCCAGAAAATTTGTAAATTCGGAATTAATGCATATAGAGCTTTTGCCCACCAGTTTCCTTTCCCCATTTTAGTAAAGAGAAAATCAGCAGAAAGACCAACAAGGGCAATGAGGAGAGAGAGTGTAAGTGCTAACATCATTCTCCCAGAAAGAGAAAATAAAAGGGCAAGTGCTGCAAAGAGACTCCCACCCCACCAGATTAGGAGGGCTGGTTTAATAAGTTCAAAATGCATTTTGACCTTAAAGGGGTTAAATTTAAATTCCTCATCTACCAAAGCTAAAAAGAAAAGGAAAAGAATATAGAGAATGTTGAGGGAAATCACAAAGAGTGAGGTAAAATTTTTATCCGCATAATAGTTACCCAGTGCACCGATTATACAGGCAATTACAAGAGGGCCAAATTCCATCCAGAGGACTGGATACTCAACTTCTGAATAAGCTGCTTCGGGAACACCCAGTCTCAGGGTCATTATAAGGATGGAAATAAGAGGGATAATAGCCAGCAATATGGCTATACAAATAGCAGTTAATTTGGCAGTGAGAAAGGTAAAACGAGATATGGGTTTACTAAGGATACTTACAGTAGTTTTCTCTTCAACTTCACGGGCGACCATAAGCACTGCAAATAGGACTCCCAAACTCAATGCTACAACCAGAATAGTGGAGAGTCCCATATCCATAACCATCACTGAAGAGGTTAGAAAAGTAAACATCGTGAAAACAGGACTGGCAAGAATAAAAAATGCACCACCAAAAAGAGTGATGGTAAAAAAGGGCTGTCTGATAAGTTCCCTTAAAGAGACCAGAGTAACTGCCCAGTATGATCTCATGCAGGGTATTATACCATTATTTCCATTTCCCACTTTTCCCAGTCTTTTTCAGGTAAAATTTAAAAAATGGAGTGGGAATTCCCACCAGCCTGGAAAAAACTTGCAGAAGAGATTTCTTCCCAGGACTGGAGGATAATGCTGGTAGGGGGTGTAGATTGTGGTAAAACTACCTATGCACGGTATATTCTCAAAATTTTAATTGAGAAAAAGGAAGAGGTTGCCTACATCAACGCAGATGTTGGTCAGGCAATCCTGGGTCCTCCTGCTACCTTGAGTATGTCCTTCCTTAAGCGATTTCCTTCACAATTGGAGACGGTTCTCCCAGATTATCAGTGGTTTATAGGCTCAAATTCTCCCAGTGGATTTTTCAGTGAAGTGATTTTAGGGGTCCACTCCTTTGTTCAAGTCCTTGAAGAGAAAGGGAATCCTCCTGCAGTGATGGATACCTCAGGACTTATAAAAGGTGAGGAAGGGAAGAGGTTGAAGTACATGAAATCGCTGGTATTTCAACCGGATCTTGTAGTTATCTTGGAAAGAGAGGATGAAATGGAAGAAATTCATAGTCTTTTACTTAGTGGGGGATTTAGGGTGGAGAAACTCAAGGTGGGTGATTTTGTAAAGGTGAAAACACGACAGGATAGGATTAACTTTCGAAAAGAGAAGTTTAAACGGTATTTTGAAGGTGGTGAAGTAAAAGAGTTTTCTTTAAAGGGCCTGGGTTTTGTTTCCCATACCAAGGTTATCCAAAGGGGACAACTCGTAGGCTTACTGGAAGAAAAAGGGTTTCTTCTGGGATTGGGTTTGTGGATGGGAGTGGAAAAGGGGAAAGTAAAAATATTTACTCCCTTGAAAAATTTTGACGATTTGAAGATAATCTGGGTGGGCAGATTGATTATTGATCCAGAAACAGGGGAGGAAAAATGAGAGTCGCAGTTGTAGGTGCCACGGGAATGGTAGGAAGGGAGATGATTAAAGTTCTGGAGGAGAGAAACTTCCCTGTAAGTGAACTTCTCCCCCTTGCTTCGGAAAGATCCCGTGGGGAAGTGGTGAGATTCAGGGGAGAAGAAATACCTGTGCAGGTTCTGGATGAGAATTCCTTCCAGGGAGTGAAACTTGCTCTATTCTCTGCAGGAGCAAAGGTATCCAGAGAATTTGCTCCAATTGCGGTAAAAGATGGGTGTGTGGTGATAGATAATTCCAGTGCCTGGAGGATGGAAGAAGATGTTCCGCTTGTAGTTCCAGAAGTTAATCCTCAGGATGTGAACTGGCACAGAGGTATAATAGCCAACCCAAACTGTTCCACAATTCAGATGGTGGTTGTATTAAAGCCCATCCATGACCGGTGGAAAATAAAAAGGGTTGTAGTATCCACCTATCAGTCGGTTTCGGGATGGGGTAAAGAAGCAGTGGATCAGCTCTGGCAGGAGGTTAAAGAGGTTGTCCACAAAGCGGAGGAGAAGGGTGTGAGTTCCTGGATGGATCTGGATCCTTCCATTTACCAGGTAAAGAGTTCTTCCCGCGTCCTTCCTCATCAGATAGCCTTCAATGTTCTTCCCCATATAGATATTTTCCTTCCCAATCTTTATTCAAAAGAAGAAATGAAGATGGTGAATGAAACCCGGAAAATAATGGGGATACCTGATCTTGCGGTGACTGCTACAACTGTCAGAGTCCCTGTTTTTCGTGGCCATGCTGAGGCAGTGAATATTGAGCTGGAAGAGGATTTTGAACTGGAAGAGGTGAGAGAGGTCCTCAGTAAAGCTCCGGGTGTAAAGGTAATGGATAATCTGGAAGAAAACCTTTATCCCCTCCCACTTGTAGCTGATGGTAAAGATGAAGTATTTGTGGGAAGAATAAGGAAGGATGAAAGTATCTGCCGGGGTCTTAACCTCTGGATAGTCTCGGATAACTTGAGAAAAGGGGCTGCACTAAATGCAGTCCAGATTGCGGAACTTCTTCTGGAAAAGAAAAAACTATGAATCTTAAAGACTTCATTTCCCTTTATCTCCCCCCATTTGAAAGAATCCTGGAAAGAAAAATAGAAGGTAAAGGTGAACTTCAAGAAGCAATGCGTTATGCACTTTTCCCGGGAGGAAAGAGATTCCGTCCATTACTGGTGATGGCTTCCACCTATGCGGTAAATGGGAAGGTAGAAGATTCTCTGGAAACTGCTGTAGCTATAGAACTCATTCACAATTTCACACTTGTCCATGATGATCTCCCCTGTATAGATAATGATGATTTTCGACGGGGTAAACCTACAGTGCATAAAAAATTTGGAGAAGGAATGGCGGTTCTTGTGGGGGATGCTCTATTTAATCTTGCTTTCCAGACCCTATCCTTTGCTTCCCTTCCTGCAGAGAAGAAAGAAAAAATATTTCAGTTAATCTCCTCTTCCTTAGGAATAGGAGGGGTAATTGAAGGGCAGGTAATGGATATACATATGGGTAAGGAGGAAAACATTGAAAAATTGAAGAAAATTTATAGCCTCAAAACTGGTGCACTAATCAAAGCTTCTGTTCTCAGTGGAGGAGTAATTGGAGATGCAAATGAAGAAGAACTTGCTTTACTGGGTAGTTATGGAGAAAACCTGGGTCTTGCTTTTCAAATCATGGACGATGTGAGAGAAGCAGAGGAAGGGAAAGAACCTCCTTATCCAGATTTTCCTGCCCTTCTAAGTATAGAGGGAGCAAGAAATAAAGGGAGAGAATATGGAAAGAAGGCCATTGAGGCTGTTCGTCAATTTGGAGAGAGAGGAAAAATCCTCAAGGAGATGGTGGAATGGGTGATAAGGTGAGGAGATCCACTTACAGAATAAAAGATTTGCCCTCCCACCGTAAACCCAGGGAGAAACTGGAGGAAATGGGAGAGGAAAGTCTAAAAGATGAGGAACTCCTGGCCATAGTCTTGAGAGCAGGGTATCGGGGTAAAAATGTGCTGGAATTGGCTCGTTATCTCCTTTCCCGATATGGATGGGAGGGACTTTCCAGACTTTCCATAGAAGACCTCACAAGGATAAAGGGGATGGGTAAGGTAAAAGCTGCCACTATAAAAGCTCTTTTTGAGATAGCTAAGAGAATGAATAGAAAAGAAAACACTTTACCTGTCCTTGATTCACCCCGTAAAGTTGTAGATCTCCTCTGGGAATTCAGGGATAGGAAAAAAGAATACTTTATTGCTCTCTATCTCAATGCGCGTAATGAACTGGTGGGAAAAGAAGAGGTAAGTGTAGGGACACTTGAAGAAAGCTTAGTCCATCCCAGAGAAGTCTTTCGTCCCATCTTTACTATCCCCGCTTCCTCCATAATTCTTGCTCACAACCATCCTTCAGGTAATCCTGAACCCAGTGAACAAGATATACTCATAACTAAAAGACTTAAACAAGTAGCAGAAATTATAGGTGTAGAAATCCTTGACCACATAATTATTGCCAGAGATGGTTATGTGAGTTTTCGGGAAAGGAGGCTTATCTGATGAAAAGGATAGGAGTTCTCACTTCAGGCGGTGATTCTCCGGGAATGAACCCGGCAATAAGAGCAGTGGTAAGAAGAGCAATCTATGAAGGAATGGAAGTGGTGGGGATAAAAAGAGGGTTTAAAGGGCTTATAGAGGGAGACTTCATAGAAATGGATGCCCGGTCTGTATCCGGAATAGTGAACCGAGGTGGAACCATACTCCTCTCTTCCAGATCAGAAAAATTTAAAACACTGGAAGGACAGAAAATAGCAGTGGAGAACATGAAAAAATGGGGGATAGAAGGATTGGTGGTGATAGGAGGTGATGGTTCCTATAGGGGAGCATATGCACTTTACAAAAACTGGGGTATACCCACGGTGGGTGTCCCTGGAACCATAGATAATGACCTATGGGGAACAGATTTAACCATTGGATTTGATACTGCAGTAAATATTGCTCTGGAAGCTATAGACAGAATTAGAGATACTGCCACTTCCCATGAAAGACTCTTCATAATAGAAGTGATGGGAAGGACCAGCGGATTTATTGCCCTTTATGCAGGAGTAGCCGGTGGAGCAGAGGATATCCTAATTCCCGAAACACCCACCCATTTAAATGAGATTATTAAAAGACTGGAGGAAGGAAAGAAGAAAGGGAAAGTTTCCAGTATTCTTGTAGTTGCAGAAGGGGAAGAGGAGGGAGGAGCTCTGGATATAGCAAGGAAAATAAGAGATAAGGTAGGTTATGAAACACGAGTGCTCATTCTTGGACACCTGCAAAGAGGAGGTTCACCCACCGCTATAGATAGAATCTTAGCTACCCGTCTCGGGTCAGGAGCAGTGGAAATACTCAAAGAAGGGAAAGGCGGAGTTGCTGTGGGATGGGTTAACAATGCTTTAAAAATCACTCCTCTGCCAGAAACATGGGAGAAGAAGAAACCTATAGATGCCGACCTCTGTGAACTTGCACTGATAATGTCTATATGAGTTAATCCTGACTTTTTGAGAAGATAAAATATTTCTTGTAGCCTTTTCTCTTTACCAGATTGTCCCTCACTTTCCTTCACACCCTCAACAAAAACTTGAAGATATTTCCCTTCCTTCATTTCCTGGATTAACTGTTCTAAGATTTTTTCCACTTCCGATATTCTGCCTCTATCCACAAGATAACCCACTTCCATTCCTGCCCCTTTCCAGTAAAACTCGCGAAACTCAGGGGGTATTTTTGGTAAGACCCTTAAAAAGAGATGCGGGTTTTTTACGAAGTTGAACCCACACTCAAGAACATTCATGGAAGTGCTGTGGTTAGGATGTAAGATATATTCATTGAAGAAAGGAAGGTTAAAAAGATTAAGGTAACTGATAAAGAATAAAACAGAGATTAAACCTACAAAAAGATTAATTAACTTGTGCCTGTATTTCAGAATAAAAAGGAAAAGAGCAAGAATTACGGGTTGGAGGGAAATAAGGTAATATTCTGCATGGAAATCCATGGTATTCCATCCAGGTTCTTCCCTGCCGCTTACAGGAAAATTAGTGAATGAAGTAAAAAGAATAGAAATAGCAAGATAGCCCAATAGGAAAGTAATAAAGCTGTTTAATTTTGCTTCCCTTTTCCGAAGATTTACAAGGTGCAGAATTACAACCCCGATAAAAGAGAAGTAAAGCAAAAAGTCCAGAAAGATTGCTTTAACCGGCCCCAAATCCAGGAAATGGAAAGATGCTGGGAGATAGGAAAAGAGTAGAGACTTGAGTTTTTTAAAACTAAAGTTAAATATCAACCTACCTCTTGCATCAGAAGTGAAAGTAGCCCACTCATACAGAAAATTGTAAATCCATAAAGGTAAAAGCCCAGCTAAGCATCCTCCAAAAAGATTCCCCCAGCCTTTCCAGTTAATTCTTTTATGGTTTAAAGTGAGAAGAAAGATAAAAATTGTAAGAAAAAGGTAAAAACCTATAAACTGTATCCAGCAGGTGAACCCCATTAACCATCCCAGAAGAAAAAACCTTTTTAATGGCACAGCCTTTGTCTCACAAAAGATGTATTTCCAGAAGTAGTAAGTGGTGGCTACATTAAAAAACATTAACTCTACACAGTTCCCTTCCCAGATCACTGATTTCTGGAGAAAATGGGGTGTTGAAAACACAAAAAAGAAAAGGAAAGGGAAGAATATGTGGGTTTCTCTCCCCATTTCCTTAGCAAGTAATTTATACCAGAGAAGTATGGTTAAAAAAGAAAAAATCAATGCAGGAATCTTCAGTGCCAGATAACGATCACCTACTATCCAATAAAAAGGAATAGCTATCAAACTGGAGAAAATACTTCCCCCAGCATGAGGGGAATCCATGTAACACCAGAAAGGGAGTTTTAGCCCACCCTCAAAAAGGAAATCATGCCCAAGACTCCCAATTTTCGCTTCTTCGCAGTAGTTGCTTAAGGGAGTAAAGAAAATAAAAAGGAGTCTGGAAAGGAGAAAAAGAATAAAAATTAAAGAAATTTCAGAGAAATCCCTTTTTACTTTCCCTGCTGTCATACTTATACCTTTTCAATTATTCACTTTATTTTAACCCTTTTCTATTTCCTACTTCCTCTGAAAAATTTTACTATCACAGATACTATTCTCAGGGAAAAACAATGGAAAGCCTGAGTCAAGGTTTTATTAAATAAGGAGAGAGAATTAAGGGAGGTAAACCCATTTTTAAAGTTACTTCCTGAACAAGCTCTCTGAGATATGGCCATGTATGAAGGTATAAATTTGCTTTTCGAAAGATTTCAAACTCTTCAGGTGTTATTTGCAGATTTGATTCATATGTGATTTCAAAAGTTACATCGATTTTGAATTTCACTTCTTTTTCTCCCTCTTTTTTCCCTCTTATTTGGTAAAGGTGAAGCACTTTAAAACCATTGCCTTCACCGGTTATTAATTCTGCTTTATCCTTGGTTCTTATTTCTGCAGGAGGGGAAAAATCTTCCGCTATCCATGCATTCAAAGAGGTAATCCTTAAATTTTTAATTTTGAGGTTTTTAATCAGTTCCAGATAATCACTTTCTTTTTTCTCCATTCCCTTATACTCCCAGCTTCGTGACAGGGAAGGGTATTATTTTACCCCCCTTTTCTTTATACAATTCTTTACTAACCTCCTCCCATTTTTTCTCGGATTTAATAGTGTGCCTTTCCGAAAGAAGGTAAAGGATGTACTGATTAAGACTTATCCCCTCTTTCCTGGCTTCCTTCACAAGTTTTTTATGCAAACTCTTAGGTATTCGGATGAGGATTCTGCCCGAATACTCCTCCTTTATCCGAGGTAGAGGAATTTCTTTACCATTCTCAAGTGCAGTCTTAATCCAGAGCTTCTGGGCATCCTTTATATTTTTGTAAGCTTCTTCTAAAGTATCTCCGTAACTCATGCATCCCGGGAGCTCCTCAATTTCTACATGGAACCCACCAGTCTCTTCTTCCATTATTTTTACCGTATAGGGTAGACTCAGGTAATAATTAATTAATTCTTCCCTCTTTTTTGAGGTTCTCATACCACTCCTCCAGATTTAACATTTCAATAATCCTCAATATATAACCTCTTTTTACCTTTTTCTTCTTTCTTGGCACCGTAATGTACTCCTCCCCTTTTCTAAAAATAAAATGACTCCCACCTTTGGGAGTGTTTTTGATAAATCCAAAATAATTAAGTACATACTCTACTTCAGTGAACAACATTTCTGCAGGTTTGTTCAGCATTTTTCGGACCAACCTCTCTATCTTCGCCACTCACACCTCCCCATTATATCATATTTGATATCACTCAATATCCAATACAGGTGCAGTTAGTGAATTTTACCAAAATTAAATTTAGGTGAGAAGAGTATATAAAAAGAAAAGTTAAAAATATTTGCCCAATCCTTTTTAAAACCAAAGATTTATTATCTTATAGAAAAAATGTTCTCTTTTCCTAAGTTTTTAATGATAATGCAATTTTAATTCTTTCTTTTTTGGAGAAATAAAAGTGGAAAAAGCGTTTTTCTTTCATATCTTCTGCTTAAGTGGATAATTTTTAAAGCGTTTTTTGCTTGAGTAGTGGAAAGAGTTAAATTGAGATTGTCCCCTTCCCAGTAATACCCGAGATAATCGATTTTTGGCACAAACGCTTTTAATCCAGTCAGGGTCAGAAGGGGAAAGGAGTGTTTTGTTCAGAATCTTCATTATCCTCTTCATCTTCTTCATCCTCCACTTCCTCTTTAATTTTTGGGGAACTTCGAAGAAATTCATCTACCTTTCGAGCAAGTTCCTCAGTGGTTATTTCCTCTTTCTTTTCCCGCTCAGCAATGAGACAGGAAATACCCACAATTAAAATTAGCAGGATACCAAGAACCCATAAAATCACATTTCCCTCCTTTTTCGCATAAAATCTTTCAATAGAACCTCTTTAATTAGAAGTTTTTCTGCATAAGATATGGTAGAGTTTTTTACCTCTCTCCCCAGGCAAGTGCTTCATCAAGCATGATGAGATAGTTCTCCATGGATACATAATCCGGTATTGAATTACCCGAACCAATGGCAAAACCACCCCTTGGCGAACATTCCTCAAGAATATATCGCACATATGCCCGTAACTCCTTCTCAGGTAATCTTGCAAGTTTATCCATGTCCACTCCACCAAGCACAGCAATTTTATCCCCATACTTTTTCTTAAACTCCCATACAGGCATAATGGCGTCCTCAAACGAATGTTTACCATCGATCTTCACATCTTCGATAAGATCCTCCATCACTGCCTCAATATTTCCACAGGAATGGAGGAAGTAAACCAGTCCATGTTTATGCGCTAATTCAGCAAATTTCTTATGCCAGGGTAATACATACTTTCTGAGAGCATCAGGAGAGATGAGAGTTTGCGTTTTGAAACCCATATCATCTCCCTGACAGAATCCTATAAGGCGGGGTAAACCCACTATTTGCTGGTAAAACTCATAGATAGCCTGTCCTGCCCGTTCAAAGACTGCTTCAACCAGTTTAGGGTCATCATAGAGCATATAGGCCAGTTTTTCAAAACCTAAAAGACTATTTTTCACTGCTTCAAATACTCCCCCACATGAACTGGCAATAAGTCCCATCCCT
Organism: Candidatus Calescibacteriota bacterium; assembly: GCA_021162785.1. Lineage (GTDB taxonomy): Bacteria > CAIJMQ01 > CAIJMQ01 > JAADFP01 > JAADFP01 > JAGGYA01. The sequence continues at coordinate 3,103 of JAGGYA010000006.1, read as the reverse complement.
TCTGGTAAATTTTTTGATAAATATTCGTATGGGAAAAGGTCCACATCTTTTCCCGATGGCCAGGGATAATTTTCAAAATCTTCCCATGAACTAATGGCACCCGTGTGGTCATTCACCCAGCTTCTACCATCCTCACCGATTCGTGCAAATTTTTGGGGGAAGACCACTCCATACTCAAAACGAATCTGGTCAAATCCCAGACGATAAAAAACTTCAATGTAGTTATCTAAGTAACGCATTTGCGATTCCCGATCAGGGCCAAAAGGAACCCATTTTCGTCCAAGAACTTCTTCAACCAATCGTTTCATAACCGGCTCATTCACAATGTATTCAAACAAAGGCACATAAGCTGGTTCACGCCTTTTCAGTAATACATCAAGAAAATACTTCGCATCAGGTTTTGGTTTCTTCAAAGGAAAACGCAAAAATCCCATTTTGAAATACCTCCTTTTAATTTTTCCCTCCAGTTAAAGAAAAACTTCTCAAATTGAAGACAGGGAAGCTTGATCTTCCGCACAAGGGAGACATCGGCCAGTAGAGAGAAGGAAAGGATTAGTAAAAGGGGAAGAAAAATATCTTTCTTCATTTTTCACTCCTCATCTTTACAATCACAATATAATATACCACTCCTAATCCCCCCTCAAGGATGAAGAGAAATTTTAAAAATGGTAGCTACCTATTTTTTAAAAATGATGAAGTGGACTTTATGTAAACGGAAAAAATTGTTTATGGTAGGGGAATGCAGAAGATCCTATGTCTTACGGAGTAATGCATCTCTTTCAGGATGGAATAAGGTGTAAGTATTGGTTTATAATGGTCCTGCAGCTTGTTGGTTTTGAGTTTGATAAAAAATTGGTAATCTTTTAGAGTAATGGATAAAGAAAAAGCATTGGGAGAATGAATCTGCCAGAATACTTAGTTTCTCCCTGTTGCAAGGGGGATTTAAAGGAGGAAGAAGACTCCCTCATATGTGAAAATTGTGGAAATATCTTCCCCATTGAGGATGGCATTCCCATCCTTCATAAAGAGATAGATGACCCCTGGAAACGACATCAGAAAGAAACTTATGACCGATTTATGAGAGAATTTTCCCTCAACCCTTCCCTTCCACAAATAGTAGCTACAGACAATTGGGGGCTAAAAATTGCCGGTAACCTCAAGGTCATTGCCCTGAGAAATTTGCTGGATGCATTGATTGAGAGGAAAGGGAAAGTTCTGGATGTAGGATGCGGGAGAGGAGAAATCCTGAATAAAATTTGTGCCCATTATGATATGAAAGGAGTAGGTCTCGATATATCCATAGAAGCAATAAAAATAGCCCGTTGCTATAATCCCCTGACTAATGAGTATTGGGTAGGCGATGCAGAATCTTTACCATTTCGGGACAATTCTTTTGACCTGGTTATTTCACTGGATACCCTGGAGCATCTCTCAAATCCTTTAACTGCCTTAGAAGAGATGGTGCGAGTGCTTAAACCCGGTGGTAAACTCCTTGTTTATACTCTGAACAAAAAACAACTCTTTACCTGGCACTGTTTCCTGAGGCTCATAACTTTCCGCAGACTGGGAGTAGATAAAGGTCACTTGGATGACCACGACCCGGAGAAGTTTCTTGATGCCAATGAAGTAAAAAAACTCTTGGAAACCAAAGGAATGACAAAATTAAAAATCACTTATTTTGATACCTTTTTTACTTTGGCTTTTAATGAATTGCTTTATTTAATCCTGCAATACCGCCGTAAGGGTAAGATTAAGAAAAGTCCACCTTCCATATTCAACCCCAAAAACCCACAGCTTGCTATACCTCCTCCTCTTAAGTGGAGGTTATTAAATAGAATACTGAACATACTCTATCCTCTGTTTTACTTAATAGATACGCCTTTTCGGTTAATTGGGGCAAGCAATGGATTTTTCTTACAAGGAATAAAGCATTAGGCTCAAGTTCGACACCCTAATTTCTGAAAAGAGCATGAATAAATTGAGTAGCTACTTATTTTTAGTGGGGGGGGTAATTAACCATAGAGAAAAATTTATCCTTGAGCCTTTCTGCTTGTTTTTTTCTAACCCTCCTTATGACTTGAGCTGAAAAATGAATTTTTTAAGAGAAGTAGAGAGGATTTAAGTGTTTTTCCCTTTCAGTTGGGAAAAGATCTCTTTCTGCCATTCCTCAAAGAAATTCCTGATTTGGAGAAAGGAAACCTTTTTTAGGAGAAGATGCATTTCAAAAGTTTCTGAAGTATAGCGGTGAATTTGTTCCAGTGCTATCCCAAACCAGTAGAGGTCGAATCCTGGATCCTTTTTTCTCGCTAAGTTGAGAAGGCTGTCTTTTTCTATTTTCTGGGAAATGAAGTAAATATCCAGAAAATCTCTGGGTAAAGCCCTGCCGAAGAGGGCAAGAATTTTATTGGCTGAGATATCTTGGAAGCTATCAATTTTTACTCCAGGATATTCCGGATGTTCTTTTACAGGTTCCAGACGAAATGGGCTATCCTGAGCGAAATGGATAATGGTAGTTTCATTTTTGAAACTCACTAATAATTCCACAAAGGAATGAATACTCCTTTTCCTTTCTACTTCAAATCCTCTTTCTTTTAATTTTTCTTCCACACTCAGGCTAAAGGATTGAATAAATAGAGGATGTGGAGTGAAGAAATCCAGATCCAGACTTTTCCGGTGCTGAAGATATATGAGGGAAAGACAGGTCCCACCCGTAAAGTAAAATTGTTCTTTCTCTGGAGGTAAATACTGGAAAATATTAAGAACTTCCTTTTGAAGGGAATTAAGTATCTCCAAGGTTCTTCTCCCAGAAGCTTTTTACTTCTCGAGGAAGGAAATTTTTAATCCGCTGAAAGGAAGACTTGAGAGAGGGAAAAGGAAGGATTTGAAGGAGCTCCTTTACATCTTCTGCTTTTCCATGGGTGAGGATTTCCTGAACATAAAGGTCAAGCTCTTCAGGTTTATCCAGATCCAGTTCAGTTCCCTTCTTGAGATACCAGAAAAGCCTGGGCTGTTTATGTGAAATTTTAACTTTCCTCATTCTTCCTCGCTAAAATTTTACCTTTTTACCCTCAATTTATAAAGAAAAAGAGCCAGTGTATTAATT
>JAGGYA010000009.1 GCA_021162785.1 Candidatus Calescibacteriota bacterium | reverse complement strand
TTCCATTCTGCTACAATTTTTTCCTTTCTGCTATTAATAACTTGAAGTCTGAAGACTGCTACCATTCCTAAAAGAGCTCCGAGTGCCATAAAACTCTGCATCACTGTACTGAAGGTCCAGAAGAGTAGATCTCGGGAAAGGATAATTTTTTTTATACAATGAAGAAAGATAGGTAATTAATAGTAGGAAAGCTACTATTATTCTAAATACCCCTGAGTAGGCAAATTTTTCCCATCTTTTGATCTCCCGATACATCCAATTAAATTTTTTAAAGCTTTTCAAATCACCGAACTTGTTCATGTTTCTCAACCAAAGATTAACGCTCCCAAAAATGCAACACTCAAATCCGGGTGTCGAAAAATTAATCTACTCCCTTTAATTTAAATAAAAACCAAAATCACAATGCATTTGTATTATCCACGAATTTACTACATATAACACTCCCTATTCTTACCAATTTTCTCACTACCTTCTTTAAAGCATTGTTTTTCCTTAAAATCTGGGCTACAGGTGGGGAGAAAACATAATAAAACTTTACAAAAACTCTACCGTAAATATTCCGCAGAAGAACGGTATCTCTAAACCTACATAAAATTTCCACTTCTGAAGATTGCTCGGTATCGAAAACTGCTGTAGCAATAAAGCAGCCTTGTGTCCTTTGTCTGCCTTCACCCTGTGATGAAGCCATCACAGATGGCCCACTTTCTCCCATCCATGCATCTAAAGCTTTTGCATACATCCCAAATCGGGTTCTATTACAGTTGTAGTAATGGCCCCAACAACATTCATAAGCTCTTGCGTATTCTCGCCCTGCCTGAAAGAACCTTATAACTTTTCGCCCGTCCTTAGTAATTCCTGCTTCCGCGGTAAATTCTTTTCCTGTGGAAGTAGCTAATTTCACAGGCCCTTTCGCTTTAAGAAGGCTCCATACTTCTTCAAAAGAATGAGATAAACGAACTTCACCCCCATGTTTCTCTATCATATCTCCCTCCCTTTCTCATATATCCTCACCCCTTTATTAGGCTCCAAGAGTAAAAAATACCATCTCAACAAGATAAACTTCCCAAGTTTTAGAGAAAGGAACAATTTCCTCAGGTAATTTTGTCCCACGGGAGTTTAAGATGTTCGCGATTTCCCTAAGAAGTAAACTTGCCCTCACAAACCAAAGAGAAGCTTCTCCTTCTTTCCAAGGCACGTTTAAAGGATGATATCGTTGCATTCGAGTTGGTGGAATTGGGAATTTTATATTCTCCCAAATCTCATCAAAAATATCTTTATGGTCTTCTCGAAACTTAGAAACAAATTGTGAAAGAGAAAATGCTACCCGTGAGTCGTAGATTGTCCATTTCTTTAAATCACTAAAGCAATATAATTTAGAAGACAACGCTATTCTCCTCCCATATATTTGACTACAGTCAATGGGAGCATCATCTGGAAGATGTTTTAAATAATTAATGGTAGAAAAAATCTGGTAACACTCTTCTTGCGCCACTGCCTTGAGACCTGCCCATCCTGCCACTGCGTTACAAATTCCCACTCTAAAAAGCTCTTTACCTCTTCCCTCTGCTTCTAAGGCACAATTGACTAAATAACTAAAATTTCTCCTCACTTTTACTCCTGCTTCTACATCCCCTTTATGAGGTGGCCAATCATAAGCCTTTAACTGTTCTGTCCATCCCCTTCGTCCTGAAATAGTATTTCTCTCCACAATATCTACGATATACTCTGCGAATTTTCTCATCGGCTGATCCAAAAATTCTTCTTTTGAAATTTGGTGAGAAGTAGAAAAGGTATAGCTTCCGTCTCGCTTTTCTTCTTTCTCAATGGTTTGAAGTATATTTTCTACGGTAAAAATATCTATGCCAGTAATATTAGTAACTCCTTTATTTGGTTGTTCCTTAATATTAACTTTTAAATTAGGGTACTTCTGCCAGATAGCATAATTACCTTTATAAGGATGTTTAGCTCTTTCAAATTCTGTCCAAAGAGAAGGTGGCCAATTAGAGGGAGAACAGTATTCTAAAATAAATTTTAACACTGCATAGTTAAGCCCACTCTGTGTAACTTGGCCTCTTTTGGACCGCAGTTTACTTTTATTTCTTTCTGCAAAATAACCAATTTCCCTCAAGGACACTTCTTTCATCGGCATTTTTCCCTCAATCCAAAGTCTATGCAGAATATCTTGATTCGCCATTTTTTTACCTCCTTCTTTTTGACACCCTTAAATTCCCGCTATTTCGCCGTTTGAACCCATCACCCTATATATACCATATTTACGGAAAAAAGTCAAGAGGGAGGGAAAAGTTTAAATGTTGAATAGTTGATATAGTTAAATAGTTATGATAGTATGTAAACTAGCATAGTAGTATAATAGTAATGTAGTGAATAGAACAGTTAGTATGATAATTAAGTTGAGTGTATAGAATAGAAATGAATAAATTAGTTAAGCGATGTGTTATGTAGTTATATATAGAGTTAAGTGAATTAATTAAATGAGCAGTGATAGGGTATATTACTGAATTTAATAACCAAAACTGAAAAATAAGGGGGTGAAAAAATGAAAGAAAAAAAGAAGGAAAAAACCAAAGAAGAAAAGAAAGAAAAAATGATAAAAACCACAATCACTATGCCTGAGGATCTGTGGAAAAAGTTAAAAATTCAAGCAATTGAGGAAGGAAAGCCTCTTTATGAGTTGATCATTGAGAAGTTGAGGAAGTGAATAAAATCTTCAACATGCAGAACTTAAAAAGCCACCCACATGCAAAGATCCTCAAGCCTATTTTATACTCTGGATTTCTTACTCGATGGGTATATAAAAGCCAGGAATACACAATTCAGGAAAATTTATTTCTTTAACTTTTTGGTTATGATATCTAGCAAACCAGTACAATTTTCCTAACTTCTCAAAGTCCTTAGCGTAGTGTTCGAGAAGAGTTTCAATAAGTCTTTTTATATCTTTCAGAATCTGAAAGGCTTTTTCTTTCTCCAGGAAGGTAAAGTCCTTATAAATATCCAAGAAATAATAATCAGAAGGAGTTAACCGACAAAGGAACCAACTAACACAAGGCGGAAGTGTTCCTTCATTTATTTCTTTAAGGAACTCAATTACACTATTTCCTAAAACTATACGCGGGAAGTTCGCTTTTTTCTCTAACTCCACCGCCTCAATCCATGCTTCACTTATAATGAAAAGCGCTGGGGGTGAATTAAAAATTTTTTCATAATATTGTCCTACGGCTATTCCCCCTCTTAATAGACATAATTTCCCCATAAAAATCCAACAAAATGCAGAAATTATTCTAAGATAGGCAGTGATACACTCCAGAATCTGTTCCTTCTCGGAAATCTCCATATTAGGATAGCGTAATCCAAACAAGGGGAGAGCGAAAAGAAAAGAATCTGAGAAGAAAGTAAATCTTATTTTTTGCAAAAGCTGTTTCTCTGTTTCCGAATATTTACCTTCTTTAGAGACTGTCTTGAGCTGGTTAAGTATACGAGTAATGCCTCTAAAGATATCTCCAACTTCTTTTATTATCTTTTTGTCACCCGAAATTTTTTTGACTATCCCCCGGTAACCCCAAACGTCCAAGTAACACACTATATAAAGATCTTCCCTCATTTTCAACATCTTAAAATTTTTCACCTAATTCAGAAAAATTCTCTCCCAGGCTATCCAAATAGGGAGGATAATGATTTAGCTTCTCTCTGTTCACTCTTATTATTTTAGGGTTGTCTTTATGGATTGAGGAAGAATTCCTCAAAGGTTTAATTTCCATGACAGAGTTCATAATTTCAAAAATTTTCTTCTTCGCTTTCAAATCTGACTCTATAGTCTCCAATTACCATAACAATTAAACCTTCGAATTTTCAATTCTATTAGCTCTACACTCAAAGCTTCTCTTTCAAATTCCAAAAAAATTCTCTCTCACTCTTCCCATTTTTAACCTCTATACTAATTTTAGCATTACTATTTCTGTAGCCATAGGGGACTTAGAGTAGAAGGGAGTTTACGAGAGTAGGGTAAGGGTTTAGAGAAGAAGGAAAAGTTCGTAGTGAAAAAACATAAATAAAACCATATCTCTTTCCGAAAAAAATTTCACTTTAAGAAATTTCGGAAAAAAATATCTCATCCAGACACTACTGTGCGGTGGATTACACTGTAATAATTTCTCAAAAGGCGGTTATAAACACTGTTGAATGCATCTATAGGGGATGGACCTGAGGGTTCCAAACCCAGATCTAAACGCCTACGTGCGATAAATTTGCAAAAGGCTTCACAAATTAATTCAGCAAAGAGTACGCTTCCACGTGGTTCTTCTATTTTTTCTAACTTGGGTCCCAAGTAATTCTTTATACACGGGAAATTCATATATATCTTGATTTCACCATCCACTAACCCCACTCTCTGCTGTGGATTAGGAGTGTAATCACGAGTAATGTTTTTAAACAACCCCTTCCGTATTCCGCTTAATTTACCTCTTTTCCTGCTACTTTCGGATTTTTTAACCAGAAAATGGGCCATATCCTCGAGATTTTTCCATTTTGCGTAAACATAGGCTTCGTCCCCTTCGTGAAAACCAGTCACTTCGAAACTTCCGTACAACAAGGACACATATTTAGGATGGGTATACAAAGTTACAGACTTGGGTTTGACTATGACATTATCTTGAGAATCTACTTCAATCTTTACGATAGGAGGATTCTTTCCTTTACAAATTTCTTTTGGAAGATATACTGTAAATTGGCGGGGTACACTTGGTCTCCCATATCCGATTTCGGGGCGAATAGTAAGGCTTTCAATACTTGCCTCCTCTTCCTCCTTTAATGAATCTCCTTCTTCAGATATCGAAAGCTCTTTTCTTGCAAGTTTGTTTAACATTCTACAGATTTTGTGTATCTTTTGTTGATGAGCAGGAGATATTTCCTCTTTTGCTTCTAATTCTTTACTTTTGGCTTCCACTAATTTTTTCAATATTGTGTGAACCGCCTGATAAACTTCCTGACATATTTGATGTCGCCAATTGATTCCACAACGATGTGGGTTCAAAAGAGAGGGATCATCCTGCCTAAGTAATTCTCCCAATAAGGGCCAATCGAGTTCTCCCCAAAAATAATAAGCAGTTTCATCACTGTCGAATCCAAACAGTTGCAAATCCAAGGGGATTCCTTCCGTAGTAATAACAATCCCTGCTAAAGAAGAAGGGTCAGATGGAGAGAAATTCAGCTTTTCCTTTGATTCATAAATTTTTATAGTAATTTCTCCAGCCTTTGAAAGTGTAAATTTTCCCGCCTTTTTTAATACGCTTGAAGGTGGTATAAAAGAGAGAAATTCGGTCCTTCCACCTTCTCCACTTCGAGCTTTCAGTGCTCCAAATCCCTCCATTGTAAACTTAACTTTTCTGTGAGGATTTTCACAGATTTTTCGTAAAGAATAATGGTTTTCGATCATCCGTCGCAGAGTTTTAAAGGTAGGGAGCGATACCTCTTTATGAACTTCAATGAATACGGATGTACCATTTGGCATATTTGTAGGTCTTTCACGAGTAAGGACTTTAAATTTTGCTTCTCCTTTCTCCCACCAGATTTCTACGGCGGATTCTTTTCCATCTTTGTAAGTTGCAATTGTCCCTTTACCCAGCCCAATAATAGCTTCTTTAAGGCCTCGGCCAAAGAATCCTCTCACACTCTGTCCTTCTAATAATCCACTCGTTGCGCCACCAAATCTCAAGGCTCGATAAAGGGTGGAGGAATCCATTCCTTCTGCATGATCTATTACTTGTATGAATTCACATTTTCCATTCTTTTTTCTTCTAATCCTAATGTGTATATCTCCCTTAACCTTTATACCTTTTGCTTCTAACCTCTTATAACTGTCATCACTATTGGTTACGAGTTCCACAATTGCTTCAAGAGGTGATCTTATAGTTAGGTCTGCAGAATGCTTGATTACCCGATGAACCACCTCCAACTTTCCTTCATGACCCTCAGGAGGCAAAGAGAATTCACTCACCCTTTATCACCTCCTTCATAAACTCTCCACACCTTATTAAGAACGTTTCTACTTCCCGATCCTCTACAGTTTTTGCAATTCCCAAACAATATTGAAAATTTTCTTTAACTACTTCCGGAGGTGTCTCCATTGTTGTATTTAAAAGGAATCTAAATTCCATCTCATTAAGGGTGAATTCTTTAGGGTTCTCTTGATATCTCTTAAAAACTGGATTTTGGCGAATGTGTTTTATTAATGCATCTTCTCTATCTCTTGGTCGCCTGTAACTTTCTTTCTTTGCGACTTTCTTATGTTGGAAAAGTTTCCTTTCTATCTCTCTTGCGATTTTTTCACCTATCGGAGTCAATTTAAAGCCACTACCGGGCTTCCCAATTAACCACTTTTTGTCGCTTCTACACCTTCTCCAACTTTTTTCGACTCGACGGGAATCGGGCCATTGAGGGTAAAGATGCATTCCAAATTTCTTGGGGAACAACTGAAAACATTCTGCTATTAAGTCCTCTATTGACCAATTTTTCTTCCGCTGGATGAGATGGTAGAGTGCATAAATGAATAATTCATCAATATTGAATTTTGAGTAATCTTTAATCTGTGAAACTTTCCTGCTTTTATTCTCTTTCTCCACCTCTTTTTCTCTTAAATGAATATTTCCTCTTCTTTACTAATTATAAACCTCCAGATTTTTTATTTTCAATAAAACAAAAAATTACAATATTGTTTAAAAAGTCTTCCTGCCTTCTTGTGACAAGAGCCGGAAGGTTGATAAAGTAATTAATTAATATTTGAGGAGTTAATTTTGATTTAAAAGACCCCTTCAATACAATCTTATGGGAGGTTCACCCATTCTTTTTTTTACGGTCACACCCAGTTTCTCAAAACTTCTCCAGGGTCTTTCCCAAGCTATTGAATTCCATGCTGCATAAATGAGAATGCTTGGTAACTCTTTTACAGACTCCGCCTGTCACTTTACACCCCTTTTTACATTAATTCCTCACCCTTTTTCTTCCCGGCCCACTTCTAACCTGTATCTTTCCTTGGGTTTGATTTCAGTGATTATGAGTTTTGTGCCTATGGTAACTTCTGGATGAGCGCGGTACCAATTTTTTAGACCTCCCATTATAACCTGGCCTTTGTTTGGGTCTCCAATTTTAGTTCCCTTGGGTGCACCAGTTACCCAGGCTTTAAGTACCCCTATATCTGTCTCAAGAACAAAAGGAATTTTATAACCCGGGAAGAAACTTCTTACTTGTTTACTCACGGGAATATATCCGTATTTCCTAAAACTTGGAGATGTTACAGTAATTTCCACCTTAGGGGAGGTAAAGGGCAAAGGAGGAGATGGTTGTTCTTTCACTCCTTCAATTTCATAAAGAGTATCAACCAAATGGATGTGGACTTCAGGGCCGGTATTTTCACGATGGAAGGTTTTAAATTCCCGAACTTCGCACGGGAATGGTAGTTTTTTTATGATTTCTTCCAGATGTGGTGTGATTTGGTCTATAACAATTAAAATTTTGGGTGGTTGTTTTAGAAAATCTGCAATGAATTTAAATTTCTCCTGAGTAATACCAAGTTTTTCAAATTTAATTCTCAGGTCTGGATTTTTCTGGATCTCCTGAAAGAAAAACTCTGAGAGTTTATTCCGGGTAGACTCGGAGGAAAGAGCAGCTGTAAAGTTAATAATTTGCGGGATTATATGTTTATCGAGTGGATGTGTGCTTAGTTCCGCTTCAAATATATACCATTTTTTATCTTTTAAAGACAGAAGGAAGCCATCGGGAATTGCACCTATTCCTGATTTTGCCTTAATTTTCTTGCCAGGGAAAAAGATAGTATCTTCTCCAAAAATTTCTTCGGGGTGTTCAAGGATGAAGTTAATAAGTTCATCTTCAGATGAGTAGTTGTAGGGGAGATATTTTATCCCGTCTTTGAGGAGGAGTTTCATTTTTTTCATTATAGGGGATTTTGCGAGGGTGGGTCAAGGTGAGAATAGCCTTTAAGAAAGAAGGATTGGGAGGTAATCAAAAATGGTATAATACCTTACGAGGTGAAAAAGATGAAATTTACCCGTATTACTACAAATCCTAAGCAAATGGGAGGAGTTCCCTGTATCCGGGGTTTAAGAATACCGGTAGCTACAATCGTAGGCATGGTGGCAGAAGGAATGAAGGTATAGGAGATTCTTGAAGCATATCCTGACCTGGAACCTGAGGATATCAAAGAGGCTCTCCTTTATGCAGCAGAGGTAGTGAAGGAGCGAGAGATTCCCTTGATAAAGTCAGGATGAAGTTTCTCATTGACAATGCTCTTTCTCCCCAAGTTGCCAAAAGATTACTCGAAAAAGGTTATGATGCCAAACATATTCGAGATTACGGAATGCAGAGGGCTTCAGACGAAGAGATTCTGGAATTGGCTAAAAAAGAAGAAAGGATTTTGATATCTGCGGATACAGATTTTGGCACTATCTTAGCATTTCAGAAAGAGAGAGTTCCTTCCGTCATAATTTTCCGTGAAGCTCCCAGAAGGCCAGAGTTGCAAGTGGCTCTTTTAGTAAAAAATTTACCCTTAGTAGGGGATGTCGCTTATAGGGGTCAAGGATTTTAGAGAAGGGTATTGCAGGGTTTCTCTTCTCTTTCTTTATGGGTATTTTTTTCTCCTTGACTTCAGAAAGGGCGAAAGCTGGTAAGGGTGAAGGAAGAGGATCTCAGTTTGGTCTATTGTTATTTTTTCGTGGGTAATTGTGAGATTTACCATCCAGGCTTCGGGAGGTGAATATTTCTGGATGAAATTGCGTAGACTTTTGGATATTTGAGGTTTTTTGAGAGTGGTTTTAACTTCTATGGGGAGTATTTCCTCACCCTGGATAAGCAGAAAGTCTACTTCTGCTCCTGCTTTGGTCTTCCAGAATCTGATTTTTTGAAAATGGGTAAGGGAAAGTAGTATTTCTCTGAAAACTGTGTTTTCTAATACCTGCCCCTTATCAAATCTTTCAGGGAAAGGAGAGGAATTCTCCAGGGCATAATTTCTTAATCCCATGTCATTGAAATATATTTTGTATTGTTTGACTATTTCTTGCCGAGGGTTGCTGAAGTAAGGATAGAGGGGTGTGATGATGTAAGTTTCTTGAAGTGCGTGAAGGTATCTTTCTACGGTTCCCCTGTCAAGGTTTAAAGAACTGGAGAGTTCAGTAATATTAACGAGTTGACCAATTTGTGCAGAGAGTAATTTGACTAATCGGGAGAATGCTAATCTGTTTTTTATCTGAAGAAATCCTACAATGTCTTTATCAATGTAACTTGTATATATTTCGGTGAGTAGATGGATTTTTTCTTCAGAATCTTCAGAGAATACTACTCGGGGGTAGCCACCCCATCTACAGTATTCTTCTAATAGGGTGAGGAATTTTTTCTGGGTAAGTGAGGAGGGAGAAGAAGAGTCTAATGTTTCGATCAGGGTAGGGTCTTTTGCTTTGAGATATTCTTTAAAAGAGAAGGAGTGAAGATGGAAAATTCTTTTTCTTCCGGTTAAGGATTCTTTGAATCTGGTTTTTAATTCTAAGGAGGCTGAACCTGTAAGGACAAGTTTAACATTAAGATTGGAATCATAAACTCCTTTGAAAAATCTCGCGCTGTCAGGGACTCGTTGGGCTTCATCCACGAATACAAAGATTTTCCCTTTGCTGGAACGCTCTTGCAGGAATTGGATGAATTTCCGTTGATCCTGAAAAAATTCCCAGTCTGAGATTATATCCAGGTTGAAGTAAAGGAGGTTGGTTTCTGGAATTCCTTTTTTTATTAAGGCATCCTTTAACATTCTTAAAAGAACGGTTTTTCCCACCTGTCTTGCTCCTACAAGGAGGGTTATTTCGGGCTGAAAAAGATGATGAAAAATCTCCGGGAAAAGGTCTCTTTCTATCAATCTTTCCATTTTTGGCATCTATACTAATTTTAGCATTACTAATTTTGGTGTCAATGCGAAATTTAGTAAGGAAATTTGAGGTGTGGTGGGTTTGGAAGTTATTTCTTCCTATTCTATAAGGGTGAGAAGAGCAGAGGTATCAAGAAGATATTTCTGTTCACTCTCTTTCAGCATCAAATTTTCTCTCTTTTATGATTCTTTCTACAAGCTTTTTTCCTTTTCCCATTCCCCTTAAAGCGGTGATTACATCCCTGGGAATTGGCTCTACTTTTATTCCTTCTCCTGTATCCAGCCATTGAAGCCAGGTGTTTTGGTTTATTCCATATTTTTTTCTGAGTGGAGCAGGGATTACTGTCTGTCCCCTTTTTGTTACCGCTGTTTTCATAGTTCTATCCCCCTCGGTAGTAAAGCTTACAATAAAAATTTTAGAAATGCAAGTTATTTTGGCAATTCATCATTAAAAAGAGGGATTTGCTTGAGATTTATTTTGTTTTTTAGATTTGTTCGTAATTTTCTTCTGCTAAATCTTTCCACCCTTGAGGAATCTCAAAATAGTCTTTCTTTATAGCATTTTAAAATGCTTTCTTCCTTAAGGAGACTAAATTGGCTTTGTTTTTCTGAGATTTTTGAAAATAAATCGTGTGCTTTTTGGTGGGAATTCAGGTGAGAATTCCTTACTCTTTTGCCCAATTATTGCCCTTTTGATTGTATAGAATCTCCCTTTACCCCTGGTTCCAATTTTCTCAAATATCCCTTTCTGCACGATTTTCTCCAAATCATTAGTAGCAGTTCTTTTTGATAGCATATATAAGTGTTGATATTCCTTAGGAGAATTTTTATAGCTTTTTCTTTGGTGATAGTTTCCATATTTGGTATCATTTTATACCAAATCGGGAAATTATCTTAGTATTTTTGAAGGAGGGTTTATTTTATCTTGTGATTTGAAAGATTTTTGCTGGGGTTTAGGGAATGAGGTTTTCAGGGGTTTGAGTTTTATTAGGAGGGTTGAAGGGTTATTCTGTATTTTCTTTTACCGAGTTTTTTGATTTTTCCTTCTTTTTCCCATTTTTCCCAGCGGGTTCTGGTGAGAAGGAGGAAAACTTCCCATTCTTGAGGTGGGCGAGGTTTTCTTCGCAAGGTGCGGGGGCGGTTGGACTCTGCTCTTTTAATTGCAAAAATTGGGGTGTTTTGTTTTAAGTATTCTCTTAAGTTGTATTTCCTCATTTTTCTAACTCCTCCAGGGCTTTAACGATATTTTCCTCTTTTGCTCTTTTTTTCAGGTAATCTTTATCTATTTCTCCCTGGTGCAATTTCCAGAGCTGTTTAGCCCACTGTTTATCTTCTTCAGATTTCCACCATACCCATGCGTTGAGTCTATCTATTATTAAGTCTTCAATACCAATGAGATATACTTTGAGGCCCTCTACTTCTACTTGTGAGATTTTTGAATAATCTCCTGCTAATGTCTCCCCCACTATATCTATTTCTATATCCAAGTGAGGATTTACCCAAATTCTTCCTATTTTGTGGAAACCCCAATTTTGCAAGGTGTTGGTTATTTCATGGTAGTCTTCGGTTACTATATCAATATCACCTGTGGAATAGGAGCCGAGTGTGTAAAACTCTACTGCATATCCTCCAACTATTATGGGTTTTATATTTTTTCTTTCCAGGTATTTGGTAAGGATTCCCAGGAAGTAGAGTTTTTTGAATAAGGGATTTTCTATATCTTTTAATCGGGCAAATTCTTGTGGTAATTTTTCCATCCAGGAATTATAGCATATAAGGGTTTTCTGGATTGGGGTAAGGGGAGGAATGATTTGAGGCCGAAGTGGATGGTTGTGCAGTTGAAAATCTGGGGGGAAAGGCTTAAAATTAAATTTCATAAATAACAATTAAGTCTTAAGGGTAAAGTTGAAGAAAATAAATAAGGGAGGGTTGAGATGGAGAAGAGTAGAATAATGAAGTTTATCTCCATCTTTTTGTTTTTCTTCCTTCCTTATTATCTTCAGGCAGGTGAAGTGAGAGTGAATCTTCTTACAGAGTTTTATTACAATGAGATTAAGGGACCTGGGAAGGAAAACAGTATTTATGAGAAGTACTCCCATTACCTGCAGGAAGTGGAGATTTTCAGTCAGGGGAAGATGTCTTCGGCGTGGGATTATAATTTCAACACTCTTTTGAGGTGGACGGACTCCCGGAATATAGACCGGGAGAAGTCTTCAGTGGAGAGTCTTAAGTTCATTGCAAAGAGTAAACTTGATGAGATTACGGTAGGTGATTATTTTGCCAATTTCTCCCAGTATACGATAAACCGGGCAGTTAAGGGATTGGGGTATTCCCACAAGTGGGATGAGGAAGGGGGATTTTTCTTAGAAACTTTTGCAGGTTATTTTGCTCCCCAGTGGGAGTATCTTTATAAGGAGGTGGAGGGGGAACCTATGGAGAGGAAAGGGGGTGGTTTGCGGTTGGGGTGGAAGAGAGAAAGTAATGAAGTGGGGCTTAATTTTGTTGAGATTGTGGATGATAAAGATGATGATAACCGGGGAACTGAGGATGCTTACAAACAAAATGTGGTGAGTTTGAACTGGAAATGGCTTTTGGGTGGATTTGACCTCGAAGGGGAACATGCTTCTTCCTATACCCGGAAGTTTGTTCTGGATGGGGATGATGATACTTTGAAGGGGTTAAGCAATAAGTTGAGGGTGTATAAGAGATTTAACCGAAATCTTAGCTGGAGGTTCCAGTTTGAGAAGACGGATCCTGAATTCATGACCCTGGGAGGAGCTTACACCCCGGACAGGGAGAGGTTCAAAAATAAGTTTGACTGGAGGGTTTCAAGGAAGTGGAAGTTTTATATGAATTATGAGTGGTACAGGGATAATCTGGATAATCAAAAGACAACTACCACGGTAACTCAGGTGGGGGAGGTGGGCACACGGGTTAAGGGGCTTTTCTTCCAGAGGAAGAGGCAGTCCACTACCATTGCTTACAGGTTGAGGGAGGTTAAGGCAAGAGATGAGAGTGTGAAGTGGTATACGGAAAGGATTAAGCTGGGGTTGAGTGACCGGTTTGGGAAGGTGAATTTCCGGGGTAAGGTGGAGTGGCTCTTCAAGAATGACCGGGTGGGAGAAAGTGATTCGGATAAGGTTTTTTACAGTTTTATGGTTAATACGAGGAGGAGGATTAAGGAAGAGTTGACTCTTAAACCTTACTTTGAAGTTTCTTACGATGATGCGCACTATGAAAAAGGGGATGTGGATACTTTAACCCAGAGTTATCGGACAGGACTTAATTTCCGGTATGGGAAGTGCTGGATGGGAGGTTTAAATCTGGAACTTGGAGAGGTAGATACTACGGGAGGGATTGATTCTGACCGGAAGAGGGTTCATACCTATGTGGTTTATGTGCCTCCCAGGATAAAGGATTTCCAGATTAAGTTTGATTATTCCCATAATGACTATCATTTCAGTGAGTCTTCCTCAGATTATATTGAAAATCTTTTCAAGATTTCTTTTAAAAAGAGTTTTTAAAGGAGGAGAATCATGGGGATGAGAAGTCTTATTTTATTGAGTATACTCATCCTTATGTTTTGTTTCTCTATAGATGCTCAGTGGTGGAAGTTTGGGAAAAGGGCAGAGGGGCCAAGGATTACTTCTCTTTATCTGGGAAAAATAAATGCGGAAGATGTGGAAGAGGAGTTGATTATCAATCCAGAGGACCTGGAAGGAGGGGCTTTGAAAATATGGGGGAAAGCGGAAGTCTCCAAAGGGGAGATAGGGAAGGTTAAGATAAGTTTTGATGGTGGAGAGAACTGGGTGGAGGCAAAGGTTAAGGAAGGGAGTTTTTATTATGAGTTTAAACCTGAAGAAAATCGTGAGTATCATTTCCTTGTTTATGCTGTAGACACAGCGGGGAGGAAGAGTGATCCTGAGGAGTGGGAAATGACCATTTTTTATAAGCCTTCTGCTACCAAGGCAGAGGTTATAAAAGTGTTCCGGAAGATGCTGGAAGCCTATATGAACGAGAATTTTTCAGAGTTTATGCGGTATGTGTCGGAGGATTTCTACGGGGATCTCAATGCTTTAGAAGATGGGCTGGAGAAGGATTTTCGTTTCTTTGACAATATTCGTATAAATGCGCATGTGAGAAGGGTTGTAAGAAAAGGGAAGGAGTTTGAACTGGCCTTTGATTTCCAGAGGAGAATGACCAGTGTTAAGACGGGAAAAATCTTACAGGATTCTTCATCTTCAAGCATGCTTTTTGCTCAGGAAAGGGATGGGATAAAGCTGGTGGAGATGTCAGCGCCCTTAATCTTTGGCGTTTCAGAAACGGGAGAGGTAGCTACTTCGGTGTATGAGGATGCAGTGGGAGATGATGTGATTATGGTGGATGAGGAAGGGAATGCTACCACGGTGGAGCTGGAGGGGACTGTGGAGGATACGATGGAAGAAATGGAAGGTGGGGGGTTTGAGTATGCTGAGGTGACCCTGGCAGAGGATGAGGGATTTGATTTCTCCACGGAGACAAAGCATCCAGCAGGGGATCCTTCCATTGATATAAGTTATGTAGCCTGGCCTGGTATTCTCTATTGGGGTGGTGGGCCACCTCATGGTATTCAAAGGGTGCCCTATACGAATCTTGAGGATATTAAAGAGGCACCTGAGTCAGGTTATGAACCTGAGGTATGGCCAGTCTCTGTGGGAGAATGTTTCTGTGTTTGGACGGATGATGGGAAGTATGTGAAGTTTAAAATTCTTGCAGTTAACGGTGAACTCACGATCGAATACTATATCAGTGACACTCGCCAGTTTGCTCATTAATGTGGGATGATTAAGTCAAGAGGCCTTTTTGTTTTCTTATTCCTCCTTATTTTCTTACCCTATCTTTTGGGGCAGGATCTTTTTGTTTCTCCTGAGGTGGAAAAACAGTTTATGGAGGATCTGGCTGGTTTGCTTCCGGGAATAGGTGATTTAAAAACAATAAAGGATATTCTGGTGGCGATTTATAACGGAGATTATGATGGAGCAATGGCCATAGCAGCCCAGAGTAAGATTGAAGATAAGATATCTGACATTCTGGGGAAAGCGAGTGTGATTCTCACCGCAGGAAAGCTGGAGTATTACCTCATAAATTACTATCAGAAAAAACTTGATCAGGCAGTGTTTGAGAAGATGATTGAGATTTACCGATCTCTCCCTCCTGGTGTGAAGAAGAAAATTCTTGCCGGGGATAAGGATGCGTTATATGAGAATGTTACTTTGGCTCTTGGTGAGGATCAGGGGTTCCTGTCACATGTCTTTTTTACCTGGGCTTCTCGTAAAGAACAAATTGAAAATGCGCTTATTGATTTCTTGAGAAAGGAAGAAAAGCAGAAAAGGGCATTTGAAAGACTCAGGAAAAGAGCCCGGAGGATAATGAATGTCCGGCTATATGCAACATGTATTTTTTCTTTTACGGATAAAGAGACTGGTGAGTATGAAGATGTGGTTCTGGAGATAAAGAAGAATGGGAAGAAAATAGGGGAAAGAAGAGGTAGTGTGCTGGTTTTTAAAGTGAAGAGGCTCAGGGAGGGAGAAGAATACGAATTTGCTTACACTCCCTACAGGAAAAAGTTTTTTAAGGCTGGATCTGTAAAGCTTAATGCTCAGGATATTCCACTTGCAAATAAGGTAATGTCAATGGTTTACAAGAAGTTTAGCATAGAACTGGAACCCACCCAGGAATATAAGGAGTATCTCAAGAAACTGGAAGAGGAAAGGAAGAAGAGAGAAGAGGAGGAACTGAGGAGGCTTGCTGAGGAGAAACGGAAGGAAATGGAAGAACTGGCTGGAAGGGATCCCTGGCCTAAAACTGTAGCTTACAAGGAGATGCTGATAAGAGAGTATGAGAAAAATCTTGAGGATTTAAAGAAGGGGAGGATTACTTTTAAGGCTTTCGAGAATGCTTACGATGAGATTTTTAAGAAGTTTTATCCCAAGTATGGGATTGCCCCCCATCCTACAGAAGAGGAGAAGATTTATCTGGGGAGCTACTCAGAATATATAGAGAAAATGAGAGAAATGGGGAAGGAACCAAGTGAGGAGGATTATTTTCAAAAATATAAGGAGATAAAGAAAAAGTATGAGCAAA
This sequence comes from Candidatus Calescibacteriota bacterium, assembly GCA_021162785.1. GTDB lineage: Bacteria > CAIJMQ01 > CAIJMQ01 > JAADFP01 > JAADFP01 > JAGGYA01. Next base: position 17,682 of record JAGGYA010000009.1, on the reverse strand, counting down.
TAGCGGAACCAAGGAGGAAACAGTGGGAAGAATGGAAGAAGGCTTTTCGAGAAAGGCACGAGGATGATCTGGAAGAACTGAAAAAGAAAAAGGAAGAAATTATTGAAAGCTACGATCTTAATTACAAGAAGCTGGATGAGAAGATTGAGGAGATTCTTAAGGATTATGTAAGGAAATACAATGAGAGGATGGCTGAGCTTAAAAAATTTGAGAAAAAGTATGGAGAGGGAGAAGAGTGTGAAAGATTTGAGATAGCAGAGAAAGCCTACAATCTGTGTTTGGAGATTCAGGATATTATTCAGGTAACGCAGGATAGTCTCTCCTTAGTGATGGATAAATGGAGAGAAAATGCTCTTAAAGTTTTAGAAAGTAATGTGGGAATTCTAAGTATGGACACTTCCTTTGAATTCATTGAAGAAGCTGTGGCTTTTTATGAACAGAGAATCTGGAATGCTCCCGAGGAAAGGCTTAGAACTGTCTGGGTAAAGAAGTTCGGTAATTTCTGGGGGCCACCTGTTTCTTTTCTTGAAGAAAGGAGGGGAATGGCAAGTTTCTGGGATCTTTATGGGGCTCAATGGGAAAGACTATATGAGAATGAGAGGTATCTTTATTCTCTTTACAACGGTATTTATCCTTCCCAGCTCTATGCCTGGTGCAAGAAGAATCTCCCACGAATTAAAAAGCTCCAACCCAATATAGAGAAACTCAAACGGCTGGAAAGCCTTAAAGACCGAATTGTCTGGTGGAAGAAAACACATGAAGACTGGGAAATTTACCAGGTGGAAAAGAGTATGGAAGAGTTCATTTCTCTGCTTGATTCTATAGAAAATATCGTGGGGCCTCTTAAAGCGGAAGCATCTTTCCTGGAGAAGGTTAGAAGATATAACTCCCTTACTGCTTATCAGCGACATGTGGTTCTTAAAGGGGAAGCTAAGAGTCTGGTGGAGGAATTTTTCTCTTACCGGCTGGCTCTGGATGATCAACCTCTCTATCCTCCTTTTGTTTTAGATGAGATTATCAACAAGGTGAGGAATGAAACAAAGGATATGGTGAAGATTTATCTTAAAGAAAAGAAGTATTTCTCAAAACTTGCTGAGGCAGGTTCTAAATACCGGGAGCTGGAAAGTTTAAGCAAGAATTTGGAGAATAACTGGAAGTCTATACTTGAAGTGGATAGTTACTTTAAAGCGTTGAAGACAGAAAGCTCTCTTCTTAAGGAGATTAAAGAGAAGGCATTAAAATTCCTTTCTTCTCTTGCACCCCAACTCAAGAAGGTTTTAAATGAGAAACTCTCTTATCTTCAGGATTTTCTGAAAAAAGTGGATGAAGCCAAAAATCGGAGTAGACTGGGGAATCTCTGGGCAGATTATGTAAATAAGATTACTCCTCTCTTTAAAGAGGATTTCCCCTACCCTTTATACCAGAGTATCAAGGAAATGGTGAAGAAAATTGGGGAAAAGATAAATGAAAAATTCCAGGAGTTTGAAAGGGAAGAAAAGGAGGAAGAACTCATCGCTCGAATCAGCCCGCTTGTGAAAGGATTAAAAGAGGAGAAGAGAAAACTTGAAGGTTCTCTTCAGAATCTTTCACTGGATAGGGCCATGGAGATGATTGAGAAGTTCATAATGAAAATTGATCATCTTATGGATAAGGTGGAGAATTTCCTGAATAAGTATAACTCTTCAAAGGTGGAGAAGTTAATGGATGAACTGGTGAACCTGAAGGGATGGGCAGATAGATTGTTTGAGGAAATAAAGGAGAAATCGGAAACGGAAAGGGCGGTGTTTAAGATCAAAAATCTCTACCATTCCTTTGCCTACTATTATGAGTCAAAGAATCTGGGAGCTTTGCTAAATCTCCTTTCCGATGACTGGGAGGCATACGACGGGACAACCGTGGATGATGTAGAGGAGACGCTTTCTGAGAGTTTTGATATGTTTGACAGGATAAATTACAAGATAAGCAATCTCAAAGTTGAACCCCAGGGGAAGGGGAGATACAGGGTTACCTACACCAATGAAATAAAGGGTTATATTTACTCTCAGAACTTGGTGCATCGGGAATCTTACAAGGTGGTGGAGATTGTGGGGAAAGAGGGAGGAAGTTTTAAAATTTTGAAAACCTTAGAAGGTGCTTTCTGGAGGAGATGAAAGATGAGAATTGGGAAAATTCTGGCGGGTGTATTGGTAATTCTTCTTCTCCTCTCTGGATGCAAGACAGGAGGGAATATTGAAAGAGGGGAGAGGGAGGAGATAAGGAAGGAGTTGAATAGTTTAAAGGAGGGTATGAAAAGCAAGGATTACAGCAAGGTTTTCTCCCATTTTTCTCAGGACTACCTGAAAGATATCCAGGAGACCATTGCCAGATATGAAAGGGAAAAGTTACCTGAGAGTGTTCTGGATGTTGACTTTACCATAAATCAAGTGCTTAAAAAGGAGGATATGTACTCGGTGAAGTTGAAATGGAGGAAGGTGTATCAGGATAAAAAGGGGAAGGTAAAGAAAGCAAAAGGGGAAGCGGAGGTTCTTTTGAAGAAGGTCAATGGTAAATATAGAATTCTGGATATAAAAGGAGACAACTTCCTTTTCTGAGAAGAATAGAGGAGCATTAAAATCTGGCAAATTTATTTTATATCCACCCAGATGGGACTTGACCAGGCCATATTTCTATCTACCTGAGTGAGCCGGATATAGTAGAAGGAATTTTGATTTACTTTATCCTCCAGGGTAAATTCTATCTGGTCAGATACTCCGTTGGGGAAGACTGAGATTACTCGATTGTTTTTCAATACTTCCACTTTAGCAATGGGGGATGTTCCCAGGGCAAAGACTTCCAATATTATTTTTTCTCCTTTCTCAACCTTCAATTCTGAACCCATCAACTCCCCATTGATTCTGAAATCCAGATAGATCCTCACTCCTGTGGTAGCATAACATCTTCTTTCATAGAGAGCATCAAAGATGGCCTCACGAGTGAGTTCAGGAGCAATTACTGCAGCCAGTCCTCCATGATAGGTGAGATTGGTGAATCGGGAAGGATAGGCATGGACTCCTGGAGCACCGTGATGGTTATCGGAACTGGCAATAAATCCCACCCGATAACCTTTTGCCAGTATTTCCTGAGCACTCATACCTGTCTCCGCTTTATTTTTAAGAGTTTGAGGATTGTTAATTGGGGAACCTTTTATTTCTGAAGAACAATGCTGGGAGTAGATTTCAAGGACTCTCTCATATTTTGGATTATCCAGATGGGGGCGACTACCCCAGATGACCGTGTGATGGGGTATTACCAGAGCTTCCTTCCCTTCCAGGTAGGCGTAGAGTTCTTCCAGTGTTCTTCCCCGAAAGATTTTATCTGGAATACCACGGAAGTAGATGTTTCTGTGACCAGGGTATCCTTCAATTAGGTTTTGTTCAAATCCATGTAAAGTAACAAATCTTCCTGGCTCATTGAACTTTTCACAGGCTTCCTTTATTTTTTCAAAAGCTTCATCGGGCAGTTCTGTGTAGAAAGGGCCTTCTATGTAACTTGCTTCTGTGCAATTGTGGTCAGCAATGGCAGCGAAATCAAGTAGAGCATGATCTCTGGCATAGGTGAAGTATTCCTCAGGTGTCCCCAGGCCATCGGTTAAACCAGTTTTTGCATGGGTATCACCAAAGTAAACATTGAATCTTTCCTTCCTGCTGGTAACCACTATGGGAGGGGCAAATCCAATAAGTGTGGTCTTTATATTGGAAAGAGAAATTCTCCATATTTTTTCTTCTTCCGGTGCTTTAAGTTCTATCCTGCCTCTTCCATTTTCTTCTCTCTTCAGATACTTCATAGCTATAGGCTTATAAGGGTCGGTTACTTCCGCCACGAATATTCTTCCTTCAGGGGGAGGATAGGCAGGATTGTTGTAGATGTCCAGGGTGGAGAATCTTAAAAGGAGCTTCTCACCAGGTTTTACCACTGGATGACAGGCAACAAGAAACCTGGCAGGAGGAGAAGAAATAATCACAGGCTTTATCTGTTTTTCTGACTTCACCACTTTGAATTCCCTGTAATTTCTCTCTCCTTTAAAGTCCAGGATAACCCTTAAGGAATTCCTCCAGTTGATCCATTCTTTCTGGGGGAAACGCTGAATGGTTACATTTCTATACTCAATCTTTACAAAACCATCTGGGGGGACAAGACCTTCTACAATTCTCACATTCACCCACCAGGTGAGATTTTCATTCTGAGTGAGGTAAATTTCTGTTTTTGCTCCAGAGGAGGTAATTGCTTTCACATAACCAGGTTCCCCCTCTTTGAATTTGGGTTGAGTCCAGGTGCGGGGAATGGAAAACTTTATTTCACAACCTTCCTTAAGTTCAACCTCTTCTGGATAGTAGATGAATTCAAAATCATAGGTCTGTCCTACAACCAGAGGATCAGAGGGTTTTATAACTGACCGGCCTGGTGCAAAGGAAATGGAAATCTCTCCTCGGACAAGTGCCCTTAACCATTTACTTATTTCCTCTTCTCCAGGATAGGGAATTTCTCCTTCCAGTGGGTCAAGACGAAACACTTCCTTCTCCATTTTTTACCTCCTTCTTTCAGCAAAACAATATTCTATGATTTTAACTCTAAGAGTGTGAAAGTGGAAGTATTGGGGATTTATAGCTTCAGCAAGTGTATGAAACAACCCCCATCTCCCCCGCCACCTCCACCTTCCTCTTCTTCTTCAGAGGGAGGGACAAGGGTTATCTTCTGGGCATGGATATTAAGATCTTCCGGAGGATTATCTCCTTCAGGAACCGTAGGAGAATGCATCCAGGTGATTATAACCTGAGGGGAAGCAGTTATTATTCGTGGGAATCCACTCACACCTTCTAAGGGCTCCAGAGGATAACCATTTGTTCCCCATAGTGAGGTACCAGCAGAAGAAAGCCATTGACCATAAATAAGTGGTACACCATTCCTCCCATCTGCCCATACTGCTACCACACCTCCCGAAGGTACCAACACAGCATCCAGAAGTGATTGTTCAAGGGGAGCAGTGCATAGGGGAATACCATTTTCTCCCCAGAGTTTGTTACCTTCTGCATCGAGTTTCTGGACATAGAGATCAAAGTAATCATTAGCCTCATCATCGTCACCACCTGCTTCTTCTGTTGGATCGCTTACCCAGAAGATATAGGTATTACCCTCTGCATCCACATAGACACGCGCATCTTCCTGACGGCCGGTTTCATAAGTGATGGGGATACCTTCATCCCATAGGAGATTACCATTCTCATCCACTCTCTGGACAAATACATCCCAGTCCAGATCAAAACCTGATTCTACAGCACGACGGTTGTCATACCAGGCAATTACTGCACCACCACCTGGATAGGGAGCAATCACGGGATACCAGCAACCATTGTTTGGCTGTTCATCATACCCTGCACAGATGCATTTCCCATTTTCACCCCACAATATATCTCCTCCAGCGGTTATCCTCTGGGCATAAATGTCCCAGGTCCCATCTCTTGGATCATGCCAGGTTATTATTGCTCCTCCTTCACCGTCAGGAATTATTTGAGGATAACCCTGGTCTCCGTTTGCTGTGCAAATGGGAAGGTCTTCTCCCCAGACCCTTTCACCGTGAGAATTAATCCTCTGGGCGTATATATCACCTTCATCAGGGTTATTTCTGTAATCAAGCCAGACAATTATTGCTCCTCCATGCGTATCAGGAACAATTTGAGGATAAATCTGGTCTCCATCTGCAGTGCATACCGGAACGCCATTATCTCCCCAGAGAATGTTACCCTGACTATCAACTCTCTGGGCATAAATATCACCTTGTTCTGGACCGTTTCTATAGTCCATCCAGACAATTATGGCTCCTTCTTCACCATCCGGGATTATGGAGTGTATGGGATAGGTGAATTCATCCGGAGGAGGTGGTTCAATACTCTGATTATTAACTGCAGTGCAGATAGCCACACTCTCATCCCAGCAAAGATTCCCATTAGTGTCGATTCTTTGGGCATAAATGTCAAATATTCCTTCCTCTACCTGCTTCATCCAGACGATTATAGCTCCTCCATGATTATCCGAGACAAGCTGAGGAAATACTTCCCATTCTGACTCAGCAGAGACAATCACACCTTCACTTCCCCAGTTGAATTGTGGCTGGGCGAAGGTAAAAGAAGCAGTAAGGAGTAAAAATATAAAAATTACCCCTCTTTCCAATCTAACACACATTTTTTCCCTCCCTTAGATGAAGCTGAATAGAAAAGAAACCTACCCAACTCCACTTTTAATTATACCCAAAAAGAGCAGTGATAACAAAGATGGAGATAAACTAAGGGAAACTCATCATTTTTGAGGTATACTCATAGGATGAGGTGGACAAAGGTTCTGGATAAATGGTGGAGTCTGGTGGCAATTATTATTTTCTTTCTTACCCCTTTCTTTCATATTTATCTTGAGAAGTGCCTTGCCCACTTTACTTTCAAGATGGATATTGTGAAAGAGAAGGGTTTTGAGCCTATAATGGATGGGCTGGTTTTGAGGGGGATTGGACATTTCTATATTTTTAATTCCTCCTTCTTTTATTCTCTTACCCTGGGGCTTCTACTGGGAACACTGATATGGGTAATCTGGATTGTGGTTAAGGGGATGAAGGATAAGAAACTCCTTCTCTGGCTAACTTCTCTCCTCCTTCTCTTTCCCCTCCCCTTACTCCATTTATCGGGTAAACTGAAAGAGTTTCCGGATTTCTTTAGGGTGGCAAGGGAGAAGTTCCTTTTCCCTTCCTTTCTTGGTCAAGAAATCACTAACTGGTATTACCTTTACTCTCCTCTGGCAGCGGAAGGGATAAAAGATTTCTGGGAGAAAGAAATAAAAGTTGTAGGTGTATCAGGAAATGTCCCTCAGGAGTTTATGCAGTGGGCTAAAAGGGAAGGAATTCTGGTTGTGGAAGGGAGGAGGAAAGGGATAGATGCCTTCTTCAAATTTCCTCTTTCCAAAAGGGAGAGGGAAGCTCTTCTGAGGATGCCCTTTTATCTCAAAATACTGAGAACCCTACTCTCCCTTTCCCTTTTCCTCTTTTTCCCCCTTTATTTCCTGTTGCTGGTGGTCTCGCTTCTCAGTTTCCCCATCCGTTACTGGGGAAGAAAAAGGCTCAAGTTTTACCTTACTTTCCTTCTCAATCTTTCGCTTTTAACTCTCTTTCTGCCTTTAAGAAGCGCACCTCCCCTTCCTTCCTCACCAGAGGAGCTTATAGCTAAAGCACTGAGAGAAAAAGTCTTTTTATCCCTGAAAGCCATTGAAAAACTATCATCCCTTGAAGGAAGCACATCTTATTTAAAAGAATATCTTAGAATGGAGATGAGGTGGTTCCCCAGACTTGTGGTCTGGAAAGAGCTTAAAAAGCGTGGATGGGATGGAAAGAGAATTTCAGTGGGAACTTAAAGAAATCCTTTTTCTTTTTCTCTTACTCATAGGGATTGAGCTGGTAGGTGTCTATATTGGGAAGGAATTTTTTACTGCTCATCCACTTAGAGTTACTCTTTCCTTAAGGGGGGTGGATCTCTTTGTTCTCTTCTTTTTTGTAAGAGAGAAATGGAAGTGGGTATGGGGAGAAGGGAGAAACTTGAGGGGAGCTGGATGGGGAGTGGGAACATCGTTAGTCTTATTTTTCTTTCTCTCCATCATCCACTTCCTTCCCTATCCAGAACTCAAACAATTCCTTAAATTCCCTCTTCCAGAAGTCTCCTTTTCTGAGATTATTATTCTCCTTCTTCTTCCTGTGGTGGTGGAGGAAATTGTTTTCAGAGGGGTTCTTTATCCCTTTTTAAAAGAAAGATGGGGAGTAAGCTGGGGGATTCTTCTCTCTTCACTGATCTTTGCCATCTTCCATTTCTGGAGTGGGATTTCACTTTTACTTCCTTTCTTGGGAGGAATAGTTTTTGCCTTCCTGAGGGAGAAGTCAGGTTCCCTTCTCGCTCCCATAATCTTTCATTCCATAGGGAATCTTGAATTTATCCTTTTTACTAAATTCCTGTTATAATAGTCTGATGAGAATTTTTCGTCTGATACTTCTACTTCTCTTTTTGATTAGAGTTTCTTCTCTTTCTGGATTAACTCAAAAGGAAGTTTCTTTAAGCATCTACAATCAGAATTTTGCCCTGGTTAAGGATGTAAGAGTTATTCCCTTAAAGAAAGGGATCAATCGTGTGGAGTTCAGTGAGGTTCCTTCTCTCCTTGAACCGGAGAGTGTGCTGTTTCAAACACCGGAAGTTAAGTTTCCTGTGTATCTCCTTGAACAGAATTACCAGTTTGACCTTGTCCGTCCGGATAAGATTCTGGAAAAGTATCTGGGGAAAAAGATTAAAGTGATGGTTAAGAATGAAGAAGTTATTGAGGGGAAACTCTTGAATTTTGAAAAGGTTTACCTTGTGCTGGAAAAGGAGAAGGGCCGTCTGGTGATGGTAAGGAGGGAGGATCTCAGGAGTATAGAATTCCCTTCTCTACCCGAAGGGCTTATGATCCAACCTACGCTGGTGTGGCTGATTGACAGCCAGAATAAGGGTAAGGTGACAGCAGTAGTCTCCTATATCACCAAGGGGATTAACTGGAGGGCGGATTATGTGTGTGTTCTGGATAAGGATGAAAAGTTCATCGACTGGAAAGGGTGGGTAACCATAGAAAATCGGTCAGGAGCAAGCTATTTCAATGCTAAAGTAAATCTCATTGCTGGGGAAGTGCACCGGGTGGAGAAGAAACCTCCCATTTACCGGGAGATGTTTGCAAAGGCGGTTGAAGCTGCACCACCTCAATTTGAGGAAAAACCTTTCTTTGAATACCATCTTTACAGCCTTAAGAGAACCACAGATATTCGGGACAGGGAAATCAAACAGATTTCACTTATGGAGGCTCATGAAGTCCCCTTCAAGAAGTACTATGAATACGATGCAGCCCGGGATCCAAAAAAGGTAGCGGTTTATGTGAATTTTAAGAATTCATCTTCTTATAACATGGGTATGCCTCTTCCTAAGGGGAAAGTGAGAATTTACAAGGAAAGGGAAGGGGGAATGGAATTTATTGGTGAGGATAAAATTGATCATACCCCAAAAGATGAGGAGATAAAACTCTTCGTGGGGAAAGCCTTTGACCTGGTGGGGGAAAGGAAGGTGGTGGAAAGGAAAAAGGTAGGGGCACGGGCATGGGAGATTAAAGTGGAAATTTCTTTAAGGAATCATAAAAAGGAACCTGTGGAAATAGAGGTAAAGGAAAGATTCTGGGGAGAGTGGGAAATACTAACTTCCACTCATCCCTGGGAAAAGTTGGATGCAAAAACCGCAAGTTTCAAGGTAAGAGTAAAACCGGATAAGGAAGAAAAAATACTCTATCAGGCTCGCTACAGGTGGTGATTTTTTCCTCTTCCTCCTGTGAGAAAAATAGAAGATTTCCCTTACGAGATTAATCCTCTTTACTTTATCTTCAAACTGGGTGATATCCCCTTCTCTTTTCTTCTTCATTCAAGCATGTTTCATCCACAATGGGGAAGATATTCCATAGGTGGATGGCATCCCAGCAGAGTCTTTTCCAGCAAGGGATGGGAGTTTTGGTGGAATGGGGAGAGGAGAGGTGGTGACCCCTTCCAGTTCCTCAGCAGAATTTACCGGGAAAATTCCTTACCTTCTTTCTCTCCCCTTCCTTTCATCCAGGGAATGGTGGGATACTTTGCTTATGATGCGGGACTTATACTGGAAGATATCCCTTCCTTATCTCTGGATGATCTTAACCTGCCGGATATCCTTCTGGGATTCTACGAGAATGTGATTGTATGGGATCATATTGAGAAAAAAGCCTGGGTAATTTACAGGGAGGAAAGGGAAAAAGAATTCTTATGGGAAGCATTAAGTAAAGAGAAGTGGATATCTCCTCAAGGGAAATTGGGAGATTTTAAAAGCAACTTCACGAAGGAAGGGTATATGGAAGCCATTCGGAGAGCAAAGGAATATATCAGACAGGGAGATATTTACCAGGTAAATCTATCCCAGAGATTCTCCATCAAATGCTCTTACTCTCCCTTACTCTACTTCCTTCTGCTTTCCCGCATCAACCCTTCTTTCTTCTCCGCCTATCTTAACTTCCCACCCCTAACCGTGGTATCCTGCTCCCCGGAAAGATTCCTTTATCTGGAAAACAATGTTATTCAAACCCGTCCCATTAAGGGGACCCGTCCCCGGGGGAGAAATAAAGAAGAAGATGAGTTCTTCAAGAGAGAACTGGAAGAAAGCGAAAAGGATAAGGCAGAACTGGTGATGATTGTGGATCTGGAAAGAAATGACCTGGGAAAGATAAGCAAAAAAGGCACTGTTCGGGTAAAAAGCCTGAGGGAAATTGAAGCTCATCCCACTGTTTTCCATACTGTGGCAACAATCGAAGGGGAAGTGAAGAAAGAACTGACCCCTCTGGATATCCTTCGTGCCTGTTTCCCTGGGGGTTCCATAACTGGTGCACCCAAGATAAGAGCCATGCAGATTATAGAAGAGCTTGAACCCACACGAAGGAGTGTTTACACAGGTTCCATAGGTTACATAAGTTTTCATGGGAGAATGGATTTCAACATTGCTATAAGAACAATCATTTTCAAAGAGGGTTATGCCTATTTCCAGGTGGGAGGGGGAATTGTAGCTGACTCATCTCCAGAAAAGGAATATCAGGAGACACTGGATAAGGGGCTGGGGATAATGAGAACTTTTGAGGTGCTTAAGGATGAGAAAAATCTGGTGGAACGGGAAATTCCATCCATATGAGGAAATCAGGGTTTTTGTAGAGGACCCTGCCTTCCTTTATGGAGAAGGCCTTTTCGAAACTATTAAAGTAATCGATGGTGGACCCTGTTTTCTTGAAGAACACTGGGAAAGACTCTCCTCTTCTGCTTTGAGACTCTCTATTCCCTTGCGTTTCGAAAAGGAGGAAGTAAAGGAAGCAGTGAAAGAACTCATTAAAAGGAACAGCATCCGGGAAGGTGTCCTCCATTTTTACCTCACCCCTATTTCTCTATATCTCAGTGTGAAACCTTCCCTGCCTTATGGAGACAGAGATGCTTTCCGTGCAATTATCTCTTCTTTCCGGAGAAATGAATTCTCGCCTCTTACCCGTCACAAGGTGATGAATTTCTATGAAAACCGCCTGGCCAGGAGAGAAGCAGAGGAGAAAGGTTACGATGAAGCCATACTTCTCAATACCCGGGGGGAAGTGGCTGAGGGAGCTTATTCCAATATTTTCATTGTTAAAAATGGCATACTCCTGACCCCACCGGTAGAAAGTGGTGCTTTACCCGGTATAGTAAGGAAGAAGGTTCTGGAAATCGCTGAAAGAGAAGGGATTAAGGTGAAAGAGGCAAAACTTCATCTTGAGGATTTGAAACAATGTGAGGAGATCTTCTTTACCTCCTCTTTGGCTGGGGTTATGCCCTGCAGGGAAGTGGAAAAGTTCTTTAAAAACAATAATTTCCCTTTAACTCTCTTCTTAAAGGAGAAGTTTCTGAGAGTGGAAAGATTATCGATCCCGGATTAGGTCCCCTGATTTAAATCCCTTCCCCTCTATAATCTCCGCCTTGGAATACTTTTCCTTTACTTCTTTCACCCGGATCTTCCCCACCTTCTCCTCTTCCCTGCCTAAGGATAGACCTGTGGCTGGATCTATAAGTTCTTCACCAAGAGAATATACATAGAAAATATCCCCCTCTTTTATCCCCATATCCTCACCCCCAACCATGTAAACCAGATTATCCTTAACTTTTATTATTCTACTCACCCAGGGTTGTTTTTCCATTTCCTCAACGATATATTCCACTGCTTTCTCTATGGCTTCCCTTGCTGCTTTTCCCAAAGGGGTCTTCTCAAATTCTGCTCCGCCAATGGTTATCCCTTCAATACTCACTCCTCCTGCCAATCCCTTACTTACAGCTTCAGCTTCTGCTCTTTTTGAGCTAATGATTTCACCTGTTGCGGTATCGTAAAGGCGAATATCCAATGCTACATGGGCTCTCAACTTCCCACCACCAATTCCAATACCTTTGTACATTAAACCAATCCCACCTCCACCCTTTTTCTGCTCAAATTCGGTGATAGCACCTCTTACCAGTATCTGGGCACCCAGGAGCCTACCCCTCTTGGGAGCAGTTTGGGGAGTGAGTCTTTTTTCTTCTCCCAGTTTCTGTTCCTGGAGTATATCCTTCAATGCTTTTCTTTCCACAATGATGAACCTTCCCGTCTCCTGAAGGGAAGTGATGAGCATCTCAGTCAGTCCTTCTCCAAGTTCTCTCCCCCTCCAGCCTGTTTTATTCTCCAACTCCATTACTGCAATTACTTTTTTAAGTATTCGCTCTTCTCCCAAAAAAGTGAAGGTAAGAAGTAAAACAAATGTGAGTAAAAAGATTCTTTTCATTCCCTTATCTCCTTTTCTTCCACCGCTAAAACGATACCACCAAAGAGCAAAGCAAAAATATTGTAAATAGCTCCGAGAAGGCCTGCAATAAGTCCTACTGCAAGACCCCAAAATACTGCATAAAGGAACGCACCAATAATTCCTGAGGGGATTGTGCCAATTATTGGAAGATAAAGCTCTTCAGGGAAGAGCAGTGAAAGGATCAGCCCCACTATCAGTCCAAATTGAAAAAAAGTCCCTCCAAACATTTTGAAAACGGAGGCTACCCCAATACTCTTTAAAATCCAGTATCTCTTCCTACTTGCTCTCATTATTCCTCCTCCCTTTTAAAAAATTAGCGGAGGGAGAGGGATTCGAACCCCCGGTCCGGCTTACCGCCGGACAGGTGATTTCAAGTCACCCGCCTTCGACCGCTCGGCCATCCCTCCACCAATTTCTTTATTTATTTTACTTTTAATAAGAGGAAGCTTCAAGAATTGTGGGGAAAGTGAGAGGGAAAAATTTATGAAACAAGGGATATTTGGAAAAGGAAACACAACAGAGGCTTCAATCTTAGAGAAGTTGATTAAAGAAGATAGGGTTATAATTTGTGGTTATACCCTATAAAAGCAGGTTTGTTTGGGGAATCAGGATGAAAAAGATTACAGGTATCTTGATTTTGAATTTTATAAAAAACCGAAAGTTTGAGGGCCGGGAATTTTGGTATTTATGAAGATATGGGCTTTTTGCATTTTCCATATAACATTCCGGGGATATGCGAAGTCCGGACGATAGTCGGGATTTGGGCGAGTGTGAGCGAGCCACTTATCCTCTTGTTAGCAGACCCGAAGACCAAGGTGCGAAGCACCGCAGAGTGCCCGCCGTCGCGGTAGATCTCAATCATTTTAAGATCCCCCCAATGAGATTTAACATTCTAAAGTTAAGAATCCAGTCTATTTCTTTCATGCTTCTAATTAGAGGCTCTCTCATTTTATGCCATGCGGGACCGTCTGTTACCCATAAAAATTCAACTCTATGCTGTTTTGCTATCCTGTACATTTCGATGTAACTCTCTGCTATTGAAATAGGTTTACTTCCAGTTACATTATAGAAATTACACTCAACAATGAGGACGGGTTTATTGTCCTTGTAAATTACAATATCGTGTGTTTTCCCTTTACTCCTTCCTTTTGTGATTATGGGATATAACGAGAAGTCTGGATCATTGTTTACAATATTGTAATTCTTTCCAATTAATCGTTCAATCTTTTTCTGACACATCCTTTCAAAAATCTCTCCACTTCTATTTTTTCTGGCGTTCGTGTCTATGCCTACTTCAACACCAACGAGATAATCATGTATATCTTTAACTTCTTGGAATAAGTCCATAATTCCTGTTTTAATGCAAAATTCTATGATGAGAGGGATTGTATTTTTATTAACTTTCGAGCGTTTGAATTCAAAGATCAGGAATTGCTCCAGTTCCGGATCGAAGATATCAATCCTTCCATTTTTAACTCTTTCTGCTATGAGAAATATTATTATTACCTCTTTAGAACAAATCTTTTTCCTTGGGAAATTTTCATCCTCACCTCTATACAAATTATTTCTTTAAAATCGGTATCTAAGACCCATTTATTCTCACGAAGAAAGGACTCGAAAGCTTCTTCTTCATCAATACCTTCACTATCTCCTAATATTTGAAAGTTATCAACGTCAGGATATATTTTTCTGGGCGAGGAATATGTAACCCCATCTGGCGTGAGAAAAAGGAACAACCGTTTTTTCATGTAATCACCTCCAAATGTAATAGATTGAGTAACTCTTTATAAGTAAATTTAGAATCCTCATTCAATTGACTAAAATTATATTTCACTGGTAAAACTTTAGATTCATCTGGCAAATGTTTAGGAAAATCTCTGGCAATTAGCACTCCTCCGGCCGCCTCATCGTTAAATTCTCTCAAATAATTTTTTAATTGGACTATATCTCTTTTTTGAGCTCTACCTGTTTTAATCTCAACTAATATATATTTGTTCCTACCTGTTGGATGTTTTAATTTAATAAATATATCAACAAACCCTTCAGGAAGCGCTTTTTCTCCCAATATTTCAAATTCATCGGGTTTATTATCAATATTAAAATGATCTAAGATTTCATTAAATATCAAATCACGAATCTTTTTTCTTAGGAGTGACTGAAGTATTAGCTCTTTGAAGTAAAATATTTCTGGAATATTTTGGAGTTCTCGTCGGAATGTTATTTCAGGCTCAAAAGTTTCAGCCTTTAAGTCAAGCGAGTCAGTTTTACCATCAAATGGCTTACCCATTTCAGATACATTATAAAAAGTTATTGTATCTGCTTGAAAATGTGTTTTTCTATAACCACCTCTTAATAGTAAATTTTCAGCAACATAAGAGAATTCTGGTCTAACCATAGGTTCATCAAATTCTCTTTCTTGTTTTAGGAATAGTCTAAAAGGGAAGTAATAGGTATTTCCTGACATCCTAAAAGTCACCGGTGGCCAAGGTGGAAGATTTTCTGCATTCTTGTAAGCTACTTTTTTAATGACTTTATACAGGTTTCTCACCCTTGCTCCATAAAGAAAAGAAATATAATCCCCCTCTGCTATATCAAAATATGTCCATAAGCCATTTATACTGTTAGTAAATCCTGCTAATGCATATTTCATACATAATTCAAGATTTTTACGATTTGAAACAGATATAAGGAAATAATTTGGTGTTTTCATGCGCACCACCTTATAACCCTAAACGCAATAGGTACATAATGCTTGTGTTTTCTTGTATCACCTATTAAAATTGCACAAATTTTCCCTGGTTTTAAAACCCTGAATGATTCATCTGCCACTTTTCGCATTTCTTTTAAATATTCCTCAAATGGTAGCTGTGATAGGTCATCACCAAGCTTTTTGTTTTTTGTATATGAAATTATACTGGCATAAGGTGGATGAGTCGCTATAAGGTCGATACTTTCATCATCAATTTTATCAAGATTTCTCGCATCACCCCAATATGTTTTTATTATTGGCTCTTTGTATTCAGAGAAAAGCGAGTTATATGAGAAATTTAAACGGTCTTGTGCCACCATAACAGCATCGAGATTTATATCCACACCGATGGCGTTTCTTTCTAGCAGTTTTGCTTCAACCAAGGTTGTACCGCTTCCCATCATCTGATCAAGAACCCAATCGCCTTTCTGGGTATATTTTAAAATAAGATTTCTTGGAATGTATGGAGACCAGTTCCCTCTATAATTTCCTTTATGAGTTGCCCAATCCCCGCGGTCAGGAAAACTCCAAACAGTTGTGCGTTCTGAAGTATACTCCTCTGGAGGACCATAAGACTTTATGTTCCACTTCTTTTGGAGTTTTATTTCAACATCTTCGATTATTACAGATGTTTTATCTTTGATAAATTTCAGATAATCCTTGTGAGTAATTTCCTTCATTTTCCTATATTTTTCTCCCATTTTCGTCTCCTATAATAGTTAATGACTTTTGATATTTTAAATCTTTCCAAGGCAACGGCGGGCATTTCACTTAACGTTCGGGGACATATCCGAGGTTCCAAGCGAAGCGAAGAATTTGGACGGAGCGGTAGCGAAGTGGGATATACACTTGTTAAGTGGAGGCGAGAGCACCGAGCAACCGGAGGATTGCGAAGAGTTGCCTGCCGACTGTCACCGTCAATACCTTCTATTTGTCTTATTAATTTTATAATCATTACTCTTTTGGAACTTTGAACCATACTTCTCCTCTTGAGGTTTTATGAACATCATATATATAATCATCCTCTAAGGCTCCTATATATCGCATGGTTGATTTAATCCTCTTTTGTCGCATAAATTCGTATTGCATCATAATATGCTCCATTTTTGTAGTAGCCTTAGTGAAAAATATAGCTGTTTCTTTAGTTGACCCATCACCTATATATTCAAGTGGCGGTTCAACAAAAAGCGTTGATAGTGTAGTCTGTGGATGGAGCGCTTTTTGGAGATAATTATCGATCATTATACCTAATAAGGCAAACTCCCATACTTTAATATTAAGATATTTAATAATGATGCCCGTTATCCGAAGAATATTTTCAACTATTTCTTTTTTCTCTTCAATAGGAGGATCTATGATACCTTCTCCTAACGCGCCACTTGAAACCAACACATTGCTACCAAAATTAGGATGAACAAAATCAGAAAGATAATCATAATATTTTCTAATGTCTCTAATTTCTGAAGACAAATATTTATCAATTAAAGTTAGTACATTCATGGCTTCTACCAATCCTTCATTCTTAAAAAACCGGGTTCCATAAAATATTTTTCTATAGATAGTGTAAAGTTCCTTGAGATTTTCATTTATTGATTTATATTCTGTGCTTCCTTTCGTTTTTTCTAAGATTTTACGCGTCCATTCAATCAGATAGACAAGGGATGCTACATGTTCGATAAGTGATCTGGAAGATAAGGCAAGAAGTAGATGGTTGTCATTGTTTAAGCCAAAAATCATTGACTGCATCAAATAAAAAAGTTTTGTTTCTATTACTCGATTTAGAAAGAGATATTGATTTTTTAGCCTGCAAAGGCTAATCGCTATTATGCCGAGTTCTCTTTCCTTAGCAAAAATATCTTTAGTTTTTTCTTTTAATTCCTTTTCAAAAGAAATTTTCTTGATTGAACTAAATTGGGATTGTTTCTCAAGAAAGTTCTCAATTAAATCAAAAGTTACTTTTGTTCTATATTTTTGTTTAACTTCTTCTTTTATTTTTTCTTCTTGTGATTTTATCATGGTTTCCCTCTACACTCTTTGTCTTGATGTCTCATAGGACGGCAGACAATTTCGCCTAACGTTTGGCGGGTATGCGAAGTGCCACCTTCTCCCATCAATGTTAGGTAATATTTTGGAAAAATATAAACTCGGCGGTAGCATTTGGGCGAAGTGAGCGGAGTGAGCGAGCCGCATACCCGCCTGTTGTGCGACTCGCCGATAATGATCATTTCATTGAAAGAACTTCCTCCCATTCTTCATTTTTGAATTTCCGTATATATCTTCTTAAGTTAAATTTGCTCGAGAGATATCTTGCCAATAATTCTGAATCTTCCTCGTCTATGAATGGCAAAGCCTTCAATTCTTCCAAAGATATTTCACCTCTATGTAACAGAATGGCCTCTGCAAGTTTTAAGGACACGGTTTTTAGTTCATTCCTATTGTCCATCATCCTTCACCCCCATTTCCTTTGGTGCCTCTTGTTCTTTTTCCTGTAT
>JAGGYA010000008.1 GCA_021162785.1 Candidatus Calescibacteriota bacterium | reverse complement strand
TATCCAAATTGCTGCTGAAAATAAAATAAATATTTTATGTGAAAAACCAATGGCTTCAAATATGGAGGAGGCTTTAAGAATTGTTGAAGTATGCAAAAATAATGGTGTCAAATTGATGATAGGATTTAAGAAAAGGTTTTCTCCTACCTATAGATTTTTAAAAAAATGTTTTGAAAATGAGTTTGGAAAACCTAATTGGTTATTTATAAAGTTTGCACTTGGTAAAGTTGATAAAGATTGGTTCTGGGAAGAAAATAACGGTGGAGGTGCAATAATTGAAAATACAATTCATGTGTTAGATCTTTTGATATTTTTCCTGGGTTTACCAGAAAGAGTTTATGCAGAAGGTGGAAAATTATTTCAGGAAAAGTATGATCAAATAGATGGAGCACTAATTACGATTAAATTTAAAAATGGCTCCATAGCATCGATTGGAGCAGGATATGCTTCAGAATGGAGTATTGCAGAGGAAGAGATTTGTTTTGCTAATGAGAAGGTTGCTGGTAAAGTGAAAGGTAGGTTTGATTTTCCAAATATTTTACAATATGTCTTTAGGAAAGAGCCTGAAAAAATTTATAGGAAAAGATTTTCAAATCCAGCTGGTTTTAAAGAAGAAATTGAACATTTTATAAAGTGTATTAAAGAAAACAAGGAACCTCTTGCAAACGGAGAAGATGGGATAAACTCTTTAAAATTAGCATTAGCGATTAAAAAATCAATTAAAGAAGAAAGAATCATTCTATTATAATTCTATCCTCAACTCTGACAGTTTCCTCTAAAAATTCTTAAAGGGAATTTCCGAAAACGAGGAGGAGAAAGAGAGACAATCAGAGAAATGGATAGGCTAAGTGTAGTGAAATTAAGGAGGGATAAAGGGGGATGCGCAACCTTTCCAGAACTCAAAATAGGTTTTCCTCCCCGAATTCTCGCCTGTAATGACACGTTTCTCCCTTAATCTCCCAATCCCTTTATTCATACCCTTTTCAGAAATCGGGGTGTCAAAGGTGAGTTTGACAGATAGCTCCATCTGTGATATTTTTTAAAAAATGGTTAAATTAGGTTATTGGTGGTGGCCTACCCCATAGTCGCTATGGGGTAGGAACCCGGTTAGGTAAGTGGGGCTACCCCATGGCGGCCCCACGGAGAAACCGTGGGAATTTTTCCCGCGGTTTTTTTTATTTTTGTTTTGGGGAGGAGAAAATGATGATGGAAGTAAGCACTTACCAGCTCCAGCGACTTTCTCGGGAAGGAAATATTCTTCCCTACTATCAGGAGTTTTTAGCGGATACTTTTACCCCTGTGAGTGCGTATTTAAAAATCAGAGAATTCTCACCTTCTTTCTTACTTGAAAGTGCAGAAGGTGGCGAAAAATGGGGGAGATACTCATTTATTGGATTTTCTCCCCTTTACACCATCACCTATAAAAATGGGGTTCTGAAGATAGAAGGAAAAGAAGGGTATAAAAAAACAGGTATTACTGAAGACCCCTTCCCTGAACTCAGCAATTTTATGAATTCTTTCTCCCTACCCGAACTAAAGGAATTACCTCGTTTCCCTGGAGGAATGGTGGGATACCTTTCCTATGATATGATCAGGTGCTGGGAGAAATTACCTGAGTTTACCCAGAAAGATATTCCGGTTCCTGAAGCAATGTTTATGATTCCGGAACACCTTTTAATTTATGACCATGTTACCCATCGTTTAAAAATAATAACCTTCATTGATTTAAAACAGGAAAGTCTTGATGAGGGGATTAAAAAGGGAAAAGAAAAGGGAGAGGAACTTCGAGAATATCTGTTCACGAATGATATTCCCAAAACTTGTGAGTTCAGCTTATCTTCTCTTCACTCCAATTTCTGTAAGTATGATTTTGAAAAAGCTGTAGAAAAATCCCGTGAATACATCCGAAAAGGTGATGTAATTCAGGTGGTTATCTCCCAGAGATGGGAGGCTAAAGCAAGTGGTGACCCTTTCTCTATTTATCGGGCTTTGAGAAGTATAAATCCTTCTCCCTACATGTTTTACCTTGATTTTGGAGAACTAAAACTTCTGGGTGCTTCACCCGAAGTCTTGGTGAGGAAAGAAGGAGAAGTTATTGAGGTCCGACCTATTGCAGGAACACGAAGAAGGGGAAAAACCCCTGAGGAAGATGTTGCTCTGGAAAAAGAACTTCTGCAAGACGAAAAGGAAAGAGCTGAACATATCATGCTTGTGGATTTAGCAAGAAACGATGTGGGAAGAGTGGCGAGGAAAGGAAGTGTGGTAGTAACTCAGTTGATGGTTGTGGAAAGATACTCTCATGTTATGCATATAGTCTCCCATGTTAGAGGATTGATTGATAAAGGAGAAAATGCTTTTTCCACAGTAAAAGCCACCTTCCCTGCAGGCACAGTGACAGGAGCACCTAAGATAAGAGCTATGGAGATAATCGAGGAACTTGAACCTACAAGGAGAGGGCCCTATGCAGGTGCAGTTGGATACTTCGGTTTCTCCGGGAATGCGGATTTCTGTATAACCATAAGGAGTCTAACCTTTTTTAAAAATAATCTCTACCTCCAAACAGGTGCAGGTATTGTGGCTGACTCTCAACCTGAGAGGGAATATGAAGAGACGGTGAATAAAGCTAAAGCCATGCTTGTAGCTCTGGAATGGTCAAAAGGAGGACTTGATTAAATGATTTTAATGATAGATAACTTTGACTCTTTCACCTATAACCTGGTTCAGTATTTTGAGGTTCTGGGAGAGGAGGTGTTAGTGTATAGGAATAATGCCTTGAGCATAGAGGAGATTGAAAAACTTTCGCCTGATTATATTGTAATTTCCCCGGGACCCTGCACTCCTCGTGAAGCAGGAATTTCTGTGGAAGTAATAAAAGTATTTTGCGGGAAGATTCCCATCCTTGGAGTATGTCTTGGGCATCAATCCATTGCTTATGCTTTCGGAGGGAAGATAGTTTCAGCTCGAAGACTTATGCATGGTAAAACCTCGCAAATCTTCCATGATGGAAAAACTATATTTAAAGGACTTCCCAACCCATTTGAAGCAACCCGTTACCATTCTCTTGCGGTGGATGAAAAGAGTCTTCCTGGAGAGTTTGAGGTTAGTGCAAGAGCTGAAGATGGTGAAATCATGGGTATAAGACATCGGGAATTTGTGCTTGAAGGTGTGCAATTTCATCCTGAATCAATCCTTACAAAGGAAGGGATGAAACTGCTTAAAAATTTTCTCAAGATAGGTAAGGAGGTGAGAAAATAATGAAGGAAATCCTTGAAAAATTGAGCCATCGGGAAAATCTTACTCCCCAGGAGATGAGAACAGCTATGGAACTCATCATGGAAGGGAAAGCTACCCCTGCTCAAATTGGTGCTTTTCTTATGGGTCTTAAAAGTAAAGGAGAAACTGTGGAAGAAATTACTGAAGGTGTAAGAGTTATGCAGGAAAAGGCATTGAGGGTCTGCGTGGAAAACCGGGAAGAAGGAATTGTAGATACCTGTGGCACGGGTGGGGATGGGAAAAATACTTTCAACATTTCCACAGCAACAGCCTTTGTGGTGGCAGGGGCAGGAATAAAAGTGGCTAAACATGGAAATAGGGGAGTTTCCTCATCCTGTGGAAGTGCAGATGTTCTGGAAAAATTGGGGGTAAAAATTGACCTCACTCCAGAAGATGTGAAAAAATGTATTGAAGAAATAGGTATAGGTTTCATCTTTGCACCCTGCTTTCATCCAGCAATGAAATATGCCACTCCAGTGAGAAGGGAATTAGGGATGAGAAGTATATTTAACATTCTTGGGCCACTATCTAACCCTGCTAAAGTAAATATTCAACTTATGGGAGTGTATGATCCTTCTTTGCTTTTACCACTTATTCATGTGTTGAAAAATTTAGGGCATCTTTCTGCAATGGTGGTTCATTCCCAGGATGGATACGATGAAATAACCCTGACTTCCCTCACTCAAGTATACGAATTGAAAAATGGGGATATTCGTAGTTATTTCCTTAACCCGGAAAACTTGGGATTTGAAAAATGTTCACCCTGTGATCTGGAAGGAGGAACTGCGGAGGAAAATGCGAAAATCATGAAAGGCATCCTTAACGGAACAATTTCCGGGCCAAAAAGGGATGTGGTGCTCTTAAATGCTGGTGCAGTGATTTACCTTGCGGGTAAGGCGGGAACATTAAAAGAAGGGGTAAAGATGGCTGAAGACACCCTTCTTTCCGGTAAAGCGAAGGAAAAATTGGAAACCTTTATCGAATTTACCCAATCTCTCAAATGATTATTGAAGAAATACTAAAGGATAAAAAAAGGAGGAAGATATCAGGGAAAAGGCTCTCCTCCCTTCCTCTTCTTTCTTTCAGTAAAGCACTGAAAAAGGGGAAAGGGTTGTCTTTTATTGCAGAAATTAAAATTTCCTCTCCTTCAGAAGGTGAATTGATAGTGGGAAAAGATCCTTTATGGATCCTTAAGGAATATGAGGAAAATGGTGCAGATGCAATTTCTGTCATTACCGAACCCTCCTTTTTCAAAGGAAACCTTTCTCTATTGGAAAAAGTCAAAAACTCCACTTCTCTTCCCGTTTTGAGAAAGGATTTCATTATTTATCCGGAGGAGATCGAAGAATCCTGGATTAAGGGAGCAGATGCTCTACTCTTGATTGTTAAAATTCTTGACCTTCCCCTACTCCGTGATCTCCTTTCTCTTACCAAAGAAAAAGGGATGGAAGCCTTAGTGGAGGTTCATGAGGAAAAAGAGTTGGAGATGGCTCTTCAGGCGGGAGCCAAAATTATTGGAGTTAATAACCGGAACTTAGAAACCATGAAAGTCAACTTGGAGGTTGGACTTCGCCTGGGAAGACTTATTCCCCCTGATTGTGTTAAAGTATGTGAAAGTGGAATTAAAAATTTAAAAGATATAAAAAGAATAGAGGAATGCGGTTTTGATGCGGTGCTTGTGGGGACTTCATTACTTAAGTCATCATCACCTGGGAAAAAATTAAGGATGTTAAAAGGGGGGAGGTAAAATGAGGGTTAGAATTAAAGTATGCGGAATTACTACAAAAGAGGATGCATGGAAAGCTGCGGATCTTGGGGTGGATGCTATTGGTTTCAATTTTTATCCTGAAAGTCCTCGCTATATTCCTCCGGAAGAAGCTAAGAAAATTCTCCTTTCCCTTCCACCTTTCCTCAGCGGAGTTGGAGTGTTTGTTAATGAACATCCTCAAGTCGTGGAAGACATTGCCCGATACTGTTATCTTGAATGTGTTCAGCTTCACGGGGATGAGGGCACAGAGTATATATCTCTTCTTAATCTTCCTGTGATAAAAGCTTTTCGGGTGGGAAAAGATTTTTCTCCTGCATCACTCTTTCCTTATAAAGAGAAGGTAAAGGCTTTTCTTCTGGATACCTACAAAGAAGATATACCTGGAGGAACAGGGGAAACATTTAACTGGAGTATAGCGGTTAAGATAAAAAAGGAAGTTTGTGAACCCATAATTTTGGCAGGAGGACTGAATCCTGATAATATTAAAGAAGCCATTTTACAGGTTAAGCCTTATGGAGTGGATATTGCTTCTGGTGTGGAAGAAAAGCCAGGAAAGAAAGATCCGTATTTGCTAAGGAAATTTGTGGAAAGAGTCAGGGAAGTAGAGAATGAGATTTCCTGATAAGGGCGGAAAATTTGGTAAATTCGGTGGGAAATTTGTCCCGGAAACTTTAATACCGCTTCTCCATGAACTGGAGGAAGCTTATCTCTATTATCGAAAGGATAAAGATTTTCAGCGGGAGCTCACTTACTATCTTAAAGAATATGCAGGGAGACCCACCCCACTCTATTATGCTAAAAGACTTACCCACCAACTGGGTGGAGCAAGAATTTACCTTAAAAGAGAAGATCTGCTCCATACAGGTGCCCATAAAATAAACAACACTCTGGGACAGGCACTTCTGGCAAAAAGAATGGGCAAAAGAAGAATTATTGCGGAAACTGGGGCAGGACAACATGGTGTAGCTACAGCTACTGCCTGTGCACTTCTTGGGCTGGAATGCGTGGTATATATGGGAGAAGTGGATATGGAAAGACAGAAAATGAATGTTTTCCGGATGAAACTCTTGGGAGCTGAAGTTAGGCCAGTTAAAACTGGTTCTCGAACATTAAAGGATGCCATAAACGAAGCTATTAGAGATTGGGTTACAAATGTGCGAACCACCCATTACTTAATTGGTTCAGTAGTGGGGCCACATCCCTATCCCATGATGGTAAGAGATTTCCAATCCATCATAGGGAAAGAGGTTAAAAGAGATATTTTGAAAAAAGAAGGGAGAATCCCCGATTATCTCATAGCCTGTGTAGGTGGTGGAAGCAACTCTATGGGCCTTTTTTATCCTTTTGTGGGAAAAAAGGTAAAGATGATTGGTGTGGAAGCAGGGGGAATGGGTATCCATACTGGGAAACATTCCGCCACTCTTAACGCAGGGACTCCAGGGATTCTTCATGGTGCTTATACTTACCTGCTTCAAGATGAAGAAGGACAAATCAAAGAAACCCATTCCATTGCTCCTGGACTGGATTATCCTGGGGTTGGCCCGGAACACTCCTATTTTAAGGAAACCGGAATAGTGGAATACACCTCCGTAACGGATGAAGAAGCAAAAGAAGCTTTTCACTTACTTTCGCGACTTGAAGGAATTATCCCTGCATTAGAGAGCGCCCATGCTCTTGCCTATACTCTAAAATTGGCCCCCACCTTGGAAAAAGAGAAAATCATCGTGGTGAATCTTTCAGGAAGAGGAGATAAAGATCTGGGAATAATTCTGGAAGATGAAAATAAAAGAAGTTTTTGAAGAAACTTTAAGAAAAGGAAAACGCGTAATAATTCCTTATATCACAGGTGGTTTCCCTGATCCTCGCACCTTTCTGGAACTTCTGGAGTGTCTCCAGGAAGCAGGTGCGGGTATGATTGAAGTGGGTGTGCCTTTCTCTGATCCAGTAGCAGATGGACCAGTTATTCAGGAATCTTCCCAGAAAGCTCTGGAAATGGGTATGGGATTGAAAAAAATACTGTCCCTTCTTATCCAAAATCGTCATCGAGTTAATATTCCCCTCATATTAATGGGATATTACAATCCTTTTTTCAAGATGGGAATAGATGAGTTAATGAAACTGGCTAAGGAAGCGGATATTAAAGGATTTATTGTTCCTGACCTTCCCGTAGAGGAAGCTAAAGATTGGACAAGTAAATTGAAAAAGGAGAGTATTGATACAATTTTCCTTGTTGCTCCTACTACAAGTATGGAAAGGGCAAGAGTTATTGCTTCCTTCACCACTGGTTTCCTCTACTGCATCTCAGTAACCGGTGTAACAGGTATGAGAGAAAAATTGCCTGAATATCTTAAGGATTATTTGAAATCTTTAAGAAAAGTCACCTCTCTTCCGAGAGCAGTGGGATTTGGCATTTCCTCTCCCCAGCAGGTAAAAGAAATTTCACCTTATGCTGAGGGGATAGTCGTAGGAAGTGCTCTTATTAAATTAATTATGGAGACAGAAAAGAAAGAAATTTACCGTAAGGTAAGGAATTTTATCTCTTCTCTTGTGGAAGCATCCCATGTTTAAGAAAAGGAATAACTTCCTCAATCCCTGGCGTTTGGAAAAAATAGGTTCCCATAACTAAGACATCTACTCCAGCCTCAAGCACTTCTTTTAAAGTATCCTGATTAACCCCTCCATCTATGGCTATCTTCCTTGAGAAAACTTTTCTTACTTCTTTAACCTTTTCCAAAGCTTCTGGAATAAGTTTTTGGCCACCGAAACCTGGATTAACAGTCATTATGAGTATTTCATCCAGTAGTGGAAATATTCTTTCTGCAAGGATGGGAGTCCCTGGATTAAAAGCAAGGGCCACTTTTAATCCCAGCTCCTTAACCTCTTTCACCCTTTTTTCCAACTCTTCTTCATCCACTTTCTTCACAGTTTTTGGATAAGTATAGCGTGGAGGAAGAGGAATGCCGTATTCTTCCACATGGAAGGTAATCTGATCCACCCCTACCCTTTTAAATGACTCAAAGTATCGATGGGGTTTTTCTATCATTAAATGGACATCAAGATATAGATTGGTAACTTTCCTCACCCATTCCACAATTACTTGGCCAAAAGAGATATTGGGAACAAAAACTCCATCCATCACATCTAAGTGTAATCGATCAGCCCCTGCCTTCTCAGCTCTCCTTATTTCCTCCTCCAGTCGCCTGAAATCACACCCAAAAAGACTGGGAGCAATCTCAATTTCCCTCATTTTTTCTCAAGCACTCTTTTCCATCATTTGCTTACAATTTCTGTCCATTTCTTTGCCAGTTCATCTCTCCTGGGTTTGTAAACGAGTTCATAAAAATATCGCTGAGATCGCAGGATTCCCTCATCATATTTCCCCACAATTTCCAGTGCTTCTTTCCAAGCTTCCTCAAACTTATCACCAAACTTAGCCTCTATCTGTTTATGGAAATCTTCCGGTGTCTGGACTTTTCCACCAATCACGAAAAAGGGTTTTCCATCAATTTCAATTGAGTATCCCATTTCATCACCTAAGTTAGTTATTTTAAATGTTTTTTCCACAGCTTCTTTAACTTTTTCTTCTGTCCATCCTTTGATCAAAGGTGGGGTTACTTCTCCCGGGGTAAGTTTTCTTTTAAACAATCCTTTCTTTGCTGCAGCATAAAAAATTGCTCGGTTAAGGCCCCAGGATTTGGCAGACTCCAGTGGTAATCCCAATCTGTAAGCTCTGGCAGCTTGAAGAACTGCCATTACCTGAAATCTTCCCACTGCCATTCTCCTCACCCCCTTACTTAACCTTCCTCCAGTCTATGGTAGCCACTGGCCCTTCTTCAATGAGTTTATAAAGGGAATCCCACTTCTTCAAAACTATACCTTCCCACCCTTTCTGTAAAGCATTTTTTACTTCTTCTTTGATATCCCCTTTTTCCCAAAAATGGAACTCCATCTGATAAAAAGGTGGATTAAATTTTAATGAAGAAAGTATCCTCTTCCTTTCATTTAGCGGTCTCCTTCCCAAAAATTCCCCTTCCCAGAAAATCACATCAAATACATATACCAGAGGTTTTACCTTAGGATCTCGAGCAAATAGTGAGGGGATAAATCTTCTTCCACCTTCTGAATAGAGTTCACAATCAAGAAGTGTCCC
Source organism: Candidatus Calescibacteriota bacterium (assembly GCA_021162785.1). GTDB lineage: Bacteria > CAIJMQ01 > CAIJMQ01 > JAADFP01 > JAADFP01 > JAGGYA01. Next base: position 9,233 of record JAGGYA010000008.1, on the reverse strand, counting down.
CGGTGGTAATAGATTTTTAAGGGGGGTAATTAAATAAAGGAGTTTTTCTGTCCAATTGGGTTTTTTCTCAAGTCTCCTCCCCCAAAACTCTATCTTCCCGGAAGGATAGGAAATTATCTGCATTCGCCAACCGTCAATTTTGGGTTCTACAATCCAATCTCCTTTTAACTTCTCCCCAAAATAAGGAATGGGTTGCATCAACCAAACAGGACCGGAAAAGTTCATCCCTCAAAGCTTGAGGTTTCAATAAATTTGCCCATTTTCCGATATTTCTCGTATCTTCTCTCCAAAAGTTCTTCTACAGGAATTGAAATGAGTTCTTCAATTGCCTGCTTCAATACTTTTTTAATGTTCTGGGCTGTTTTCTCTGGATCACGATGGGCTCCTCCCAAAGGTTCTGGGATTATCCCATCAATCACTCCCAATCTTTCCAAATCCAGAGAAGTAATCCCTTGCACCTGAGCTGCCTGGGGTGCTTTAGAAGAATCTCTCCAGAGGATGGCACTGCATGCTTCAGGAGTGCACACATAATAAACCGCATTTTCCAGCATATATATTCTGTCTGCCACCCCTATCCCTAAGGCACCACCACTTCCTCCTTCTCCAATTACTATGGAAATAATAGGGGTCTTGAGCCTTGCCATAATCATAAGATTCCTGGCTATTGCTTCTGCTTGTCCCCTTTCTTCTGCGCCAATTCCTGGATAGGCTCCCGGAGTATCAATAAAGGTAATCACGGGAAAATGAAACTTCTCTGCAAGTTTCATCAGTCTCATAGCCTTCCGATACCCTTCCGGATGGGGCATACCAAAATTCCTTCTTAAATTCTCCTTTGTATTCCTCCCTTTCTGATGTCCTATTACTACAACGGTTCTACCTTCAAATCTGGCTAATCCTCCAACAATAGCTTCATCCTCACCAAAAAGTCTATCGCCTGCCAGGGCTACAAAATCCCTCATTATCATTCCTACATAATCAAGAGTATAGGGTCTGCGAGGATGTCTGGCTAATAGAGTTCTCTGCCAAGGGTTTAAGTTTCGAAAAATCTTTTCTCGAGTAGTTTCTATTTCTTTTTCTAATTTTGCTATTTCTTCAGAAAGATCGATTTTCTTTTCTTCACTGAATCTTTTAAGTTCCTCTAACTTCCTTTCAAGTTCAACAATGGGTTTTTCAAATTCCAGCTCACCATTCATATCTGACTACCTTCTCTCACAATCTCCACCGGAGTGCCTTTTATCACTAAGTCATAGAGTTCTTCAACATCCCTTTTAAGCATTCTTATGCACCCATTTGAGACATACTTACCAATGTCCTGGGGATTCACTGCTTCATGAATTCCAATACCCCTTTTCTCATCTATCCCAATCCATCTGGAGCCCAGAATATTCTCAGGGCTACCCGGTGGGATGGGTTTCCTTCCCTTAACATACCAAACCGGATTCTTCAGCTTGCTAACTACAGAAAAATTTCCCGTAGGTGTGAGATTGTCTTTACCTGAAGCAATGGGATATTTTTTGAAGAATTTACCTTTAAATTGAAGATAGAGAAGGTTATGGTCAAGATCCACAAGGAGAGAAAAATCTTTTAAAGGGATAACCGTGAGTTTCATCCCCGGTTTGAGAAAAGCAGTAGAAAGATGATTTTTCCGCATCAAAAGGTCAATGGTGGTAGAAAATTTTTTAGCTATCCTATAAAGGGAGTCACCTGGTTTTACCTCATACTCAATACTTCCTGGGAAAGGAAGATCCCCATATAACATCATGTCATGGATCTGCATCAAAGTATCTTCCACCTTTTCTTTCATAGGATGCTTGGGATACTTATCCAAAAGAGCAAGAAACTTTTCCCTGCACTTCAAGTAGTCTTCATCCTTCCATAATCTTAGCCCTTGATAGAATTCCACTATGGGTTTATACTCATCACTTGTTTTATCCCAGTATTTATCTGCCTTTTCTCGATCTCCTTTTTCTTCATAACAATAGCCTATTCGATAATAGATGCGGTAAAGATCTGCAGGGAAAGGTGGGTTTTGAACATCATAATTATTTAGAAATTCCTCAAACAGCCGGAGAGACTCTTCCCACTGGTTTTTTTCAAACAGATTATTTGCTTCTTCTAAAATTTCTTTCAGTCTAAAAATCTTGCGTTGAGTAGCTCCTTTTTTCCAACCCCATAGAGAAACTACCCCAATAATCACCAGAAAAATTATGAGAAATTTTTTCTTTTTCATACTTCCCTCCATTCTATTTTCCTACCCACTTCACTCAATGCTTCTCTTCCCAGCTCTACCAATACCTCTCTGATAGTAGGTCTGCTGGAAGGAGAAAAATCAATTAAGGAAAGCACCAATCTATCTAAGAATGGTGAAACCCAGGGATTATGATAAGAAGGTGGAAGAATCCTCAATCTACTTTCTGCTTTTTTTGTAAGCAAAAGTTTAGGACTTTCAGCATTATAAGGTAATCTACCGGTTAGTAACTCGTAGAGAAGAATTCCATAGGAAAAAATGTCAGACTTTTCTGAAGTTTCCCCCTTAAGAAGGACTTCGGGAGCCACATATACTGGAGTCCCTTTAACTTTTTTTCTCCCACGAAATAAACCTTTCCGCATGGCTAAGGCAAAATCAATTAGTTTTACTTCACCTTCTAAAGAGACCAAAATATTTTCAGGTTTTATATCATTATGTATTATACCCTTATTATGGAGGTAATTAATAGCATCCCCAATTTTCCATGCGAGGGGGAAAAAATACCGTGAAAGGTCTATCCTTTCTCTCACAATTATATTTTTTAAATTCCTTCCTTCAATCCATTCCATTATCATATGAGGGGTCTTGCCAATCTCATAAACTTTCACAATGTTTTGATGCTCAATGCTCTTTAAAATTTCACACTCATTAAGAAAATCTTTTAAGGCACTTCGATTAGACTGCAATCCTGGTTTTAACATTTTAATAGCTACCTGACGCTTATTTTCTTCATCCCATGCTTTGTAGATTAAAGAACTTCCCCCTTCATGGGCTTTCTCAAGGATTTTATATCTTTCCAGTTCTTTCATTCCTTTTCCAAAATTTCTTTTATCTCTTTTGCCACACGAAAAGGTTTTGTGAGAATACGTGTGGGAAGGGATTTTAAGAAAGCATTAAAATCTTCTCTTAATTCGTGGGAAATCTTCTCCGGTTTAGTAAAAAGTCTATGAATAACTTCTTCTGCATAATACTTGATGAGTTTATCCCGAGGGAGAGAAAGAGAAAAATTACAGGTCTCACAACTGATTCTCTTTAATATCCCCCCCACATACTCCAATCTGTGAGGGGTTTCCTTTTCACACCTCAAACAGTAAAGAAGACTTTTTAAAATTTTGGCCAATCACTCCACCCCCTTCCGGTCCCCTCTCATACTGAGCCCCATCCGTCGTGCTTCAGGTGAAAGGCGGATAATCTTCACCTTTATCCTATCCCCCACAGAAAGGATCTCCCGAGGATTTTTAATTTTTCCATCCCCTATCTGGGAAACATGAAGTAATCCCTCCACACCTTCCTCCACTTCTACAAATGCTCCAAAATCGGTGACTTTAGTAACCCTCCCCTCTATTTCCATTCCTACTTTATATTTCTTACCCACACTTTCCCAGGGGTCCGGAAGGAGTTTTCTTCGACTTAAAATAAATCTCCTATTATCTTCGTCAATATCTGTTACTATTGTCTTTACATTTTCCCCTTTCTTTACATATTTAGCTGGGTCAATAGGGCCCTGTGTCCAGGCAATTTCATAGAGGGGAATTAACCCTTCCACTCCATCCTCTACTTCCACATATACACCCCTTTCGGTTACATTCTTAACCTTACCTATAACCACGGATCCAACAGTGTATTTCTCTTTGGCCTGAGACCAGGGATCAGGCTCCACCTGTTTTATACTTAGGGCCATCTTCTTATTTTCTTTATCCACAGAAAGCACCACTGCCTCTACCATTTCTCCCATCCCCACCACCTGAGAAGGATGGGTGACTTTCCGTCGCCAAGAAAGTTCCGAAATATGCACTAACCCTTCTACACCTTCTTCCAGTTCCACAAATACACCGTAATGAGTTATGTTTACCACCTTCCCTCTCACCTTTTTTCCTGGAGGATACTTCTCTTCCACACTTTCCCAGGGATCGGGTGTTTTCTGTTTCAATCCAAGGGAAATCCTTTCTTTTTCCCTATCCACATCTAAGACAACTACTTCTATCTCCTGTCCCACCTTTAAAACTTCAGAGGGGTGAGAGAGCCTTCCCCAGGAAATATCTGAAATATGAAGAAGTCCATCCAATCCACCAAGATCTATAAATGCTCCAAAATCAGTAATATTCTTCACTCTACCTTTAACCAAATTTCCCTTTTCTAAGGTAGAAAGTAATTCCTGTTTTCGCCTTTCTCTCTCCTCTTCAACATAAGCCTTGTGGGAAACAACTACATTCCTCTTCCATTGGGTGAGTTTAAGAATTTTGAAATTTAACTCCTGGCCAATAACATTTTCTCTATCCTTGAGTTCATCCAAAGCTAATTGGGAAGAAGGAAGAAAAGCAGGTAATCCCACATCTACCACATATCCTCCTTTAATTCTCTTCATTATTTTCCCTTTTACAGGTTCGCCTGCCCGATAGGCTTCTCTCAATCTTTCCCAATGCTTGAGAATATCCGCTTTTTCCAAGGAAAGAACAACCATTCCTTCAATGTCTTCCCTACTCTCTATCAATACATCCACTTCATCCCCTACTTTAACCTCTTCAGGTTTTTCAAAATCACTTAAAGGAAGGACACCTTCTGACTTGTATCCAATTTCCACAAGGACTTCATTATCCAGAATCTGAACTACTCTACCCTTTATAACCTGACCCTCTGTAATTTTTGGAATACTTTTTTCTAAAAGTTCTTCCCAATTCTCAACTTTTTCTTCTTTAACCAACTCCACATTCACCTCGCTTTTAAAAAGGAACTTTAGCACCAGATATTACCATAAACAATCATTCCAGTCAAAAATTTTTAAAAATTTGAGATAGGGAATTAAGGATGATAAAATGATTTAAAGTATTTTGAATGAATTAAAATGAATGAAAGGGAAAGATTTATAGATATAATTACTCATTTTGGCAGGAAATTTGGACTTAATACCGGGTTAACACAAATCTATGCTCTCCTTTACTGGGAAGAAAAACCACTCTCCTTAGATGAAATAAGTGAAGCTCTTAAAATGAGTAAAGGGAATGTGAGTTTAAATATAAGAAAATTGGAAGATTGGGGTGCAGTAAAGAGGATATGGAAAAGAGGGAGTAGCCGACATTATTATCAAGCAAACCTTAATTTCAAAGAATTCCTGCCCTCCCGTATTAAGGAGGTGTTGGAAAAGAGATTGAGGATATTCAAAGGGCATTTGGACGAATTTAAAACTCAACTGGAAAAAGGAGAGAAAAAAGAAAAAATAGAAGAGATTGAGAAAGCAATAGAAAGGGCAGAAAATATGATCCAATGGATGGAAGAAGGAGTAAAGTCTCTCTTCTAAATTCATTATGATTGTTTACAATACTCTGGGCAGGAAAAGGGAAGAATTTAAGACACTGGAAAAGGGTAAAGTAAAAATGTATGTCTGTGGAGTAACCCTCTATGACGAATGCCATCTGGGACATGGTCGAGCCTATATCGTCTTTGATGTAATAAGAAGATATTTGGAATGGGAAGGATATGAAGTGCTTTATGTCCAGAACTTCACAGATATAGATGACAAAATAATTAACCGAGCCAAGGAAGAAGCTAAAAGTGAAAAAGAGATACCCGAAAAAGCAAGAGAAATTGTGGAAAGATATAAAGAAAGCTATTTTCGGGATATGGATGCATTGAATATCAAAAGAGCGGATATATATCCTTCTGCTACAGAGTTTATACCGGAAATAATAGTGGCTGTGGAGAAACTCCTTAAGAAAGGTGTGGCTTATTCAGGGAATGGTGATATTTATTTTTCCGTAGATAAATTCCCTTCCTATGGGAAACTCTCCGGAAGAAAAAAAGAAGAACTCATGCCGGGAGCAAGGGTAGAACCAGAAGAAAAGAAAAAAGACCCTTTGGACTTTGCTTTATGGAAATCTGCTAAACCTTATGAACCTTGTTGGGATAGCCCCTGGGGAAAAGGACGTCCAGGATGGCACATTGAATGTTCTGTTATGAGCTTAAAATGCTTAGGAGAAACACTGGACATTCACGGTGGTGGTGAAGACCTGATCTTTCCCCATCATGAAAACGAGATAGCCCAGTCTGAATCTTTAACGGGTAAAAAATTTGTGAATTATTGGTTACATAATGGATTTGTTACAGTTCGTGGAGAGAAGATGTCCAAATCTCTTAAAAACTTCTTCCTTTTAAGAGAACTTTTAAATCAATATCCTCCTCAGGCAATAAGATTTCTTATACTCTCCACTCATTATCGTAATCCCCTTGATTTTGACCTTGCTCATTTGGAGACTGCTTTAAGGGGTTGGAAAAGAATTGAAGAGTGCATACTTAAAAGTGAAGAAATTTTGGGTGGAGGGAAAACAGGTAAACTTGAGGAAACTAAGTATATTCAAGAATTCAGAGATGTTATGAGAGAAGATTTTCATACTCCCCAAGCCCTCAGAGTTATATTTGACTTAGTGAGTGAGTTAAACCGTTATCTTTCCCGGGGAGAAAAATCCCCCGAGGCCTTTAGTCTATTTAACGATCTTAAAACTTTGCTTGAGGTTTTAGGGTTTGCCTTACCAGAAAAACTCACTCTTCCACCTCATTTGGAAAAACTCATTCGGGAAAGAGAAGAAGCAAGGAAGAGAAAAGACTACCAAACTGCTGATCGAATAAGAGAGCAATTGCTCAGAGAGGGAATTCTTCTTCAGGATACTCCGCGAGGAACGGTTTGGAGAAAGAAATAAAGGAAAAGAATTTTGTCCTTCCTCTGCTTTTTTTCACCTTTGGAGTAGTTGTTTTACTCAATGTAGGAGGATGGCTTTTCTATCTCGGGGCAGAGGCTTTCTTAGAAAAGGATTTGGGAGAGAGACTCTCTTCCCTGGCAGAGATAATAGGAAGGTTCTACCAAGAGGATAAAAATGCATTTGAGTTATTAACCTCCTGCCTTATAAATGAAGGGGATATTCGAGGCATTATAGTTTGGGAAGGTGAAAATGAAGAGGTCTTAGGAAACATTCAGGCAGATCTTGTAGAAACTCTGGATGAGGAAGAGATTAAAAGAGCATGGGAAGGAGAAAAAGTTTACACTCCCTATTATCGCATTAACTCCATTGCCATCAAGAGAGGTTATGCCCCTATCAGGGAAAATGAAGCTATCTTAGGGATAGTTGTTGTGGAAGGGAAAGCGACAATTCTCAATCCTCTCTGGGAAATAAAACGTTCTCTAATCCTGGTTTCTCTGAGTCTTTCCTTCCTTCTCTTTTTATCCCTGAGCATCTTTTACTTTTTCTATACGCGTTACTTCAAGATGCTTCAAAAAATGAGGTTTCAGGAGAGAGTTGCTCTTCTGGGGAAAACCATCTCCTCTCTTCTTCATGCCTTAGGGAATCCCCTTGGAATTATGCAGTCAGCATTGGAGGCTCTAAGAGAAACCAAAGACGAAGAGAAAAGAAGTAAATACCTATCTTATTTAGAGGAAGAAATTAAGCGAATAAGAGAGATTTCTCAAAAATACCTTAAAGGGGAAAAAGAAATCGTGGATTTAAAAGAAATTACGGAAGAAATACTTATACCCTTTTTACCTTCCCTGAAAAGAGAAAGAATAACCATAGAGAAATTTTATGAGGAAGGTGATTTTCGAATCTATGGTGAGAAGGAAAGGATTAAAAATGCCTTGGTAAACTTAATTACAAATGCTCGAGAAGCTTTACCCAACGGGGGAAAAATTTCTATTCAAATCACCAAAAGAAAGGATGTAATAATTTGGAGAATCAAAGATACAGGAATTGGAATGGATAGAAAAACTCTTAAAAGATTATTTCAACCTTTAACTTCCACTAAGGACAAGGGAAGAGGATGGGGATTAGTGGAAGTGAAAGACTTGATGGAGAGTTTGGGTGGGAAAATCAGGGTGAGAAGCAAAAAGGGTAAAGGGAGTGAATTCTCCCTTTATTTTCCTTCTCAATTTTAGTATAATTTCCTTCAAGAAAGGGGTGATGAAGTATGGCTCATAAAAAGGGACAAGGTAGTACCTCCAATGGAAGGGATAGTATTGGAAAGAGATTGGGGGTTAAAAAATACGGTGGTGAGAGAGTTAAAGCTGGGAATATCATCGTAAGACAAAGGGGAACACATTTTAAACCAGGTAAGAATGTGGGTATGGGAAGTGATCATACCCTGTTTGCCCTCGTAGATGGATATGTAGTATTCCAGGGCAGAAGAGTTAGTGTATTACCCACTATTTAATGAAAACAATCTCCATCCTTGGCTCCACAGGTTCTATCGGGAAGAGTGTCTTAGAGGTAATTTCTCATTACTCTGAAGAATTTCAGGTTATTGGATTAACTACTCGAAGAAATTTCCAGATTATCCAGAGGCAAATCAAGAAGTTCAATCCAAAAATTGTTGGGATAGTTGACCCGGTTACAGCAGAAAAAGTTAAAAGGAACTTCCCCTCACTTAAAATCGAGGTAGGTGAAGAGGGTATTGTAAGAGTGGCAAAAGAAAAGGTGGACATTTTAGTAGTAGCTATTGTGGGAATTGCTGCTTTAAAACCTACCTTAGCTGCCATTCAACACAATCACACCATAGCTTTAGCAAATAAAGAAATTATTGTTGCCTCTGGAAAATTATTTATGGAAGAAGTTAAAAAAAGGAAAATTCAGATTTTACCATTGGATAGTGAGCCCTGTGCAATATTCCAAGTTTATAAAAATATAAAGAGAGACGATGTGAAAAGAGTAATCATCACTGCTTCGGGAGGCCCTTTTTATAACCTGAAGGAAAAAGAATTATGGGAAGTTACACCTGAAATGGCACTCAAACATCCTGTCTGGCAAATGGGTCAAAAGATTACCATTGATTCTGCTACTTTAATGAACAAAGGGTTTGAAATAATCACCATCCATTGGCTATTTGATCTTCAGATGGAAGAGATCCAGGTGGTAATCCATCCAGAAGCAAAGATACATGCAATGGTGGAATTAAAAGACGGTTTTACCTTTTCCCTCCTTTCCCCACCTGATATGAAATATGTGAT
>JAGGYA010000018.1 GCA_021162785.1 Candidatus Calescibacteriota bacterium | reverse complement strand
TCTACTTAAGTAAATATAGAAAGGTGAAAGTTTCAACACACTGGATAGATCTTGAAATACCTAAACAAACAAGATTGTTAATGGAGAGTTTTTCTATACCTATTACTTAAAATTTGGGAAGTTAGGGATTAAGGGGAGTGGTTTTTTCATTCGAAAATCTTTCGGGCTCACTTGGCTAAATTATATCCAGGCCTTTATCACTTTTCAATTTTGTGTCATTACTGGCTTCTGAGACGAGTACCTCTACCCGTGAGAAGGTTCCATCCTCCTTTTAATCTCAAAAGAAAATCGTGGAGGGACCGGATCTTCAAAATTTCCTTAAGAATAAAAGAAGGACGTAGGTAAAACCGGCGGTAAGCATATTTTAAGAGTTCCTGAAGTTCATTTTCTGTAAGTATTTCCTCCCAGTAGTGGATTCTGGCACCTTTCTGAGGTTCACGGGCAAATTCCCCCCAGAAATCCGGGATTATTCCTTTCTTTACCCCTTCCTTATAAAGTTCAGTGGAGGGGAAGGGTGTGAGGATGGTGATATGGGTATAATCAGGTTTTAATTTGAGGGCAAACTCGATGGTTTCAAGGATATCCTCTCTCGTTTCTCCAGGAGCACCTATCATAAAATAGGCCAGTGTTTTTAACCCTTCCTCCTTAGCTATTTGGAAAGCTCTCCTTGCTTCTTCAAGAGTAATACCTTTTTTCAGCACCTTTAAAATCTTTTCTGTCCCTGCTTCAACTCCGAAGTGAAGTCTTTCACATCCTGCTTCTTTCATCTTCCTTGCCATTTCTCGGTCAAAGATGTCCACTCTGACCCTCACATCCCAATGAATCCCCACTTTTTTCTCTTTCTTCAATTCACAGATTTCCATTACCCTTCTTCTGTCCACATTAAAGGTATCATCGTAAATGAGAATCTCTTTAATCCCCAGTTTTTCGCATTCTTCCATTTCTTGAACAACATTTTCTGCAGATCTCGCTCGAAATTTCCTGCCCAGATGAGGACGATCACAAAAAATGCAGGAATAAGGACAACCTCGCGAGGTGATCATGGTGGTTACTGGTCTTCTGGGAGTGAGAATAGAGTAATACTTGTGGTAAGGAGTAAGTTCTCGTGCAGGGAAAGGTAGTTCATCCAGATTTTCAATATATCCAGGAAAGGGATTTATTCTGATTTCTCCATTTTCCTTCCATCCTATACCCGGAATTTTTTCCGGACTCCTCCCTTCACGAATAGATAAAAGAAGCTGAGGGAAAACAATTTCCCCTTCTCCCATGACCACATAGTCCACTCCTTGGAGGTTAAGGGTTTCTTGCGGGTAAATATGGGGATGGGGACCACCCAGGACAATTTTACAGTGAGGGTTTATTTCTTTAACCACTTTAATTGTTTCTAAAACATCCAGAAGGGTAAGGGTCATACAGGTAATTCCCACCACATCAAATTTTTTCCCCTCAAGTGTTCTGCCAAGCTCCTCATAGTCCAGTCTTTCAACCTGAGTGTCCAGAACTTCAGTATCTATCCCTTTCTCTCGAAGAGAAGAGGCAAGGTAGAGAAGACCAAGGGGAGGATTTATCCCCCTTTCCTCATCAATTAAAGGTGGATTATTGGCTACAATTGTATTTAGAGCTGGGGGATTGATGAGGAGGACTTTCATTTTTTGAGTCTTCTTACTATTAAATCAGCCAGCAATCCAAGAACACCCACCTGAACCCCGGTGAGAATTACCACAATACTGGTGATATCCATTACCTTCCCCAGCACCAGAGCAGTATAGAGGAGAATAAAGAGTCCCAAAGAAAGAAGGAAAAAACTCAAAGGCAGAAATACCTTTAAAGGATTGAAGTATAAAATGGTTCTGATTATAAGGAGGAAGAAGTTAAAGGTGTCCCTGAGAGGATTTATTTTGGAACGCCCCTTTCTTGGGAAGTAGAGAATGGGGACAAATTTTACCCCATATCCTTCGCTTAAAGCAGCCAGAGTTAAAGTGGAAGTGAAAGAAAAACCATCAGGGAGAAGATGGTAAAATTCTTGGATAATCTCTCTTTTAAAAACTCTCATTCCCGAGTTGAGGTCAGGAATTTTTTGTCCCATTAGGTAACTGGCGAGAAACTGAAGCAATCCTTTTGCTGGTCTTCGCAACCAGGGGATTTTTCTGGGGTCTCTGGCACCTATAACCATATCGAATTTCCCTATTTCCTTCACCAGCGAGGGGAGCAGGTCAGCAGGGTAGGTCCCATCCCCATCAATAATAGCTATGACCGGATATTTTGCTTCTCCTATCCCGATTTTAAGAGCTTTTCCGTATCCCTGGGGTGAATTAGTATTGATAACCTTAGCCCCTTCCCGGAGAGCAATTAAAGGGGTGGAGTCTCGTGAAGCATCATTCACCACTATAATTTCACTCTCTGGGAGGACGTTTTTGATTTCTCTAATGACCTGTCCAATACTTTCTTCTTCGTCTCGTGCAGGTATAATTACACTCAGTTTCATCCCATTTAATTTCTTCTTTAATCTTAAATGAAAATCTTTTACATTTCAAAATTCTTCTGTTTTAATGATATAAAATGGCTAATATGGAAGAGATGATTTATACCTTAGGAACTTCCAATCGTAGGGAAGAGGAATTTTTGAAAATTCTTAGAGATAAAGGTATTAAAAACATAGTGGATGTGAGGAGATTCCCTACCAGCCAATTTGAGCATTTCAGAAAAGAAAATTTAGAGAAAATCCTCTCTAAAGAAGGTTTTAAATACTTTTATTTGGGAGATAAATTGGGTGGCTATAGAAAGGGTGGCTATGAGAAATTTATGGAAAGTGAGGAATTTCAAAAGGGTATTGAAAAATTAGAGGAGATAGCCAGAGAAGGCCCCACGGTAATCATTTGTGCAGAGCGTTTGTTTTTCCGTTGTCATCGAAGATTCATTGCATGTGCTTTGGAAGGTCGGGGCTGGAAGGTTGTGCATCTTTAAATAATGAAAGCAGTAATCCAAAGAGTATCTCGGGCTAAAGTAATTGTAGGTGGTGAATTAATTAGTAATATTGAGGAAGGATTTTTGGTATTAGTGGGGGTGAAGAAAGGTGACGATGAAGAAAAAGCTAAGAAATTAGCAAAAAAAATTGCAAATCTGAGAATTTTTGAAGATAAAGAAGGAAAATTGAATCTAAGTCTTAAAGATGTGGGTGGTGAAATACTCTTGGTTTCCCAGTTTACTTTATATGCGGATGTGGAGAAAGGGAGAAGGCCTTCTTTCGATAAAGTGGCAGGAAGGGAGGAAGCATTAATCCTTTTTAACAAGTTGCGTGATTACCTTAAGGAGGAAGGGATCCCAGTTTTTACAGGTAAATTTGGTGAGAAAATGAGCGTAGAGTTAGTTAATGAGGGGCCGGTAACGATTATAATGGAGGTTTAATCGTTTATAGAACTATATTAAAATAAGGGAGGATGGAAATGAAGACAAGGAGCAATTTGGAAAGAGTCCTGGAAGAAGGTCATTTTGCTGTAACTGCAGAACTTGGTCCTCCTACGGATGCGGATGCTGAAAAAATAAAGAGGAAAGCAAAAATCCTTAAGGGTTATGTGGATGCGTTTAATGTAACCGATGGACAAACAGCGGTGGTGAGAATGGCCAGCTGGGCTGCCTGTGTTATTGGAAAAGAAGAAGGGCTTGATCCAATAGTTCAGATGACTTGCCGGGACAGAAACCGTATTGCTCTTCAGATGGATGTTCTGGGGGTTTATGCTCTTGGTATTCATAATATCCTTTGCCTTACCGGGGATCATGTAATCTTCGGTAATCATCCAGGTGCCAAAGGGGTGTATGACTTGGATTCCATTCAATTTATCCAGATAGTGAAAACTATGAGGGATGAGAAAAAGTTCCAGAGTGGAGATGAAATGGAGGTAGAACCTTGCCTCTTTATAGGAGCAGCAGCCAATCCTTTTGCAGATCCTTTTGAATATCGGGTAGAGAGGCTTAAGAAAAAAGTGGAAGCAGGTGCTGATTTTATACAAACCCAATGTGTATTCAATGTTAAAAAATTCGAAGAATGGATGAAACGCGTGAGGGATGAGGGACTTCATGAAAGGGTGAAAATTCTTGCAGGAATAACCCCTATAAAATCCTTGGGTGCAGCAAAATATATGAAAAACAAAGTCCCCGGTATGGATATCCCTGATGAAATTATAGAAAGACTAAAAGGAGTTCCAAAGAAGGAGGTCCCCAAGGAAGGGATCAAGATAGCTGTGGAAACTATCCAAAGAATGAAGGAGATGGAAGGAGTGGCTGGAGTCCACATCATGGCAATTGAATGGGAAGAAGTAGTCCCTGAAATTGTTGAAATGGCGGGTCTTCATCCCAGGCCTTAATAATGAAAGAAGCACTTTTTTATGAAAAAGGGGAGGATGGGAAAGTAAGATGTTTTCTTTGTCCACATCACTGTTTGATACCACAAGGTGGGAGAGGGGTGTGTGGAGTAAGGGAAAATCAGGGTGGCAAACTTTACAGTTTGGTTTATGGGAGACTGGTAGCGGAGAATCTTGATCCCATAGAGAAAAAGCCTATATTCCACCTTTATCCTGCTTCTACTTCCTACTCCATTGCTACTGTGGGCTGTAATTTACATTGTCTTCATTGTCAGAATTGGGAGATATCCCAGTGGAAGCAGGGTGATATACCAGGAAGAGAAAGAACTCCGGAAGAAGTTGTGGACATAGCTTTGAGATGGGGTGCCCGGAGCATTTCCTATACTTATACTGAACCTTTAATTTTTATGGAATTTGCCTTGGATACTGCAAAAATTGCTAAGGAAAAAGGGCTCAAAAACATCTTTGTAACCAATGGATATGCTGAGAAAGGAACCTGGGAGAAAATCTTGCCCTATCTGGATGCAGCAAATATAGACCTTAAGTCTTTTTCTGAAGATTTCTATCGTGAAATCTGTGGAGGAAGACTCTCTCCCGTCTTAGAGAGCATTAAGTTTCTTAAGGTAAATGGGGTATGGGTAGAAGTAACAACACTCATCATTCCTACCAAGAATGATTCCTTAGAGGAATTGGAGAAAATCGCGGATTTTATCCTGAGTGTAAGTGATGAAATCCCCTGGCATATAACTGCTTTTTATCCTGCTTATAGAATGCTTGATCTCCCTCCTACCCCTTCTTCTATTTTGAGGAAAGCAAGAGAAATGGCTTTGCGTAAAGGACTTAAGTTTGTTTACACGGGGAATATCCCTGGAGAAGAAGGGGAAAATACTTATTGCCCTTCCTGTGGAAAATTAATTATAGGGAGATATGGATTTAGAGTCACAGAGATAAACATTAAACAGGGTAGATGCAAGTTCTGTAATACCAAAATTCCTGGAATATTTTGAAAAACCTTGAATCTTTTCCTTCACCTGTGTTAAACTCTGGCCATGGAAAAAAGCATCCTCTATAGAGTAATTCTTATAGTTTTGGTTGTTGGTCTTGCTCTCTGGAGTTTTTATCCTCCAGAAAAAAAGATCCGAAGGGGACTGGACTTAAAAGGGGGAATGCACATAGTTCTCCGTGTGGAGGTGGAAAAGGTCCCCAAGGAGGATAGAAAAAATGCAGTGGATTTGGCTTTGAAAATTATTAGAAATAGAGTAGATGAATTTGGAGTATCCGAACCTGTGATTCAGAGACAGGGGGAAGATCAGATAATTGTGCAACTTCCAGGTGTTGTGGATACTGAAAGAGCACTTAAAATCATAGGGCAGACAGCTCAGCTGGAATTCAAACTGGTTGAAAGCGATCCTGATCTCTTACACCAGGCCTTGGAAGGGAAAGTCCCTGAAGGTTACGAGTTGAAATACCTTGAGGAAAATGGGAAGAGAACACCTATTCTACTGAGGAAAAAAGCGGTTCTTACAGGTAAATACCTGGTAAATGCTTACATGGATTTTGGAAGATTTGGCCAGCCAGAAGTAAGACTTAAATTTAATAGGAAAGGGGCAAGACTATTTTCCAGAATAACCGGAGAAAATGTGGGTAAACTTTTAGCTATAGTTTTAGACGGAAAAGTTCAATCTGCTCCAAGGATAAAAGAAAAGATACCTTCAGGGGAAGCAGTAATAACAGGTAGATTTACTATTAAAGAAGCAAGCGATCTTGCACTGGTGCTTAGAGCTGGTGCACTCCCAGCTCCCATTAAAGTTCTCTCCACCCTCACTGTTGGCCCCACCTTGGGTGAGGATGCTATCCGGAAGGGTTTGAGGGCTGCTGTAGTGGGAGGGATTCTTGTGGTTATCTTCATGGCGGTTTACTACTCCTTTGCTGGAATAATTGCAGACATAGCCCTTTTTCTAAATCTTATAATGCTTATGGGAGCACTGGCTGGTCTCCATGCCACTCTTACTCTACCAGGGATTGCAGGTATCATTCTAACCATTGGAATGAGTGTGGATGCTAATGTTTTAATATTTGAGAGAATAAGGGAAGAACTGGCAAAGAAGAAGACCATAAGGGTGGCCTTAGATACAGGTTATAAAAGAGCGTTCCTGACCATTGCAGATGCTAACATTACCACACTTATTGCTGCACTCATGCTTTTCTATTTTGGAACTGGGCCAGTGAAGGGGTTTGCAGTAACACTATCCTTAGGTATCATTTGTAGTATGTTTACTGCCATAGTCTTCACCAAAGTGGTATTTGATTACCTCATACATGTAAGGAAGGCAAGAGGTATTCCCATAGAATAATGAAGATAATAAAGAAAGTTCCAAATATTGACTTTATGGGATTGAGGAAAATAGGGTATCGTCTTTCTCTTTTCCTTATAATACTTAGCATTTTCTCCTTTTTCTTTAAAGGGAAAGATTCCTTAGGTATAGACTTTACCGGTGGCGGTTTACTTAATATTTATTTTTCCAAACCAGTGCCTATTGAAGAAGTTAGAAAGTTAATTAAAGAAACAAATGTGGAAGCGAGTATCCAGTCCTACGAAGGTAATAGAGGTTTTATCATCCGCACCCGTTCAGAATTTATAGCAAAGATAAGAGAGAAAATTAAAGAAACATTTAAGGAGTATTCCCCGGATATAAGAGAAGAGAGAAGTATTGGCCCTGTGGTAGGGAAACTTTTAAGGAAACAGGCTACTTTAGCAGTTATTTTTGCCCTGGCAGGTATGCTCTTTTATCTGGGTTGGAGATTTGAATGGATTTTTGGTACTTCAGCAGTTTTGACCCTTTTCCATGATGTGATTATTACTGTGGGAATGTGTATTCTTGCGGGAAGGAAACTTTCCGTGCCTTTAATTGCTGCTTTCCTTACCATTGTTGGTTATTCTGTTAATGATACCATTGTTGTATTTGACCGCATCCGTGAGAATTTGAAACTTATGAGAGGGGAACCACTGGAGAGAATAATAAATGCCAGCATAAATCAGACCCTTTCCCGAACCATTCTTACCTCCCTTACCACTTTGCTTGCGGTTCTCTCTCTATACTTCTTAGGTTCAGCCAACATTAAAGATTTTTCCTTTGCCATAGCAGTTGGAATAGTGATAGGAACTTACTCTTCTATATTTATTGCCTCTCCACTTGTCTTAGTTTGGAGAAAAGAGAAGAGAAAAAAGAGAAAGTAAGCACTTTAAAGTGTTCTGGTAAAATATTCCATGAATGAGAAAAAGGTAGATGAACTGGAAATTCTAAGACATTCTGCTTCTCATATCCTTGCTCAGGCGGTAAAAAGGTTGTTCCCTGAAGCACGTCTGGGCATAGGTCCACCCATCAAGGATGGTTTCTATTATGATTTTGATGTGCCTCGTCCCTTCACCCCGGAAGATTTGGAAAAGATTGAGGAGGAGATGAGAAAAATTGTAGAGGAAGATTTCCCCTTCATAAAAAAAGTAGTACCTAAGGAGGAGGCAAAAAGATTTTTCCGGGAGAAAGGAGAGAAGTATAAGCTTGAACTTCTGGAAGAAATACCCGCTCAAGAAGTTTCTCTTTATGAAGATGGGGAATTTGTGGATCTATGCAGAGGCCCTCATGTAAAAAGTACTGGTGAGGTTAAGTATTTCAAACTTCTCTCAGTTGCTGGGGCTTACTGGAGGGGTGATGAGAAAAATCCAATGCTTCAGAGGATTTACGGAACCGCTTTTTTCTCTCAGGAAGAACTTGAGGATTACTTAAGAAAACTTGAAGAAGCCAAAAAGAGGGATCATCGGGTTGTGGGAAAGGAACTGGATCTTTTCAGCCTTCAAGAAGAAGCAGGTGCAGGACTTATCTTCTGGCATCCAAAAGGAGCGGTAATAAGGAGAGTTATAGAGGAATTCTGGTATGAAGAACACCGGAAAAGGGGTTACCAGATTGTTTACACTCCTCATATTATGCGTAAAGAACTCTGGGTTAGAAGTGGGCACTGGGAGTTTTATAGAGAAAACATGTTCCCACCTATGGAATTGCCTGAAGCAGAATATATCCTAAAACCCATGAATTGTCCTGGACATATACTTATTTACAAAAGCAAAAAGAGGAGTTACAGGGATCTCCCCTTGAGGTTTGCAGAGATGGGAACAGTTTACAGATACGAAAAAAGCGGTGTTCTTCACGGGATGTTGAGAGTTAGGGGATTCACACAAGATGATGCTCATATCTTCTGCACACCTTCCCAGGTTAAAGAGGAAATAGAAGGAGTGATTGACTTTATTGATTACATGATGAAGATATTTAAATTCCCTTATCGAGCCTTCCTTTCTACAAGACCGGAGAAATATGCAGGTGAACTGGAAGACTGGGATAGAGCAGAAAATACCCTGAAAGAGGTGCTGGAGAGTAAAGGGATAAAGTATGAAATAGAGGAAGGAGAAGGGGTCTTTTATGGCCCCAAGATAGATATAAAGATGGAGGATGCTTTGGGAAGATTGTGGCAGGGTCCCACGGTTCAGTTTGATTTTAATCTACCACGAAAATTCGAAGTTACCTATGTGGGAGAGGATGGGAAGGAACATTATGTAGTGATGATACACCGTGTGGTTCTGGGAGCTATGGAGAGATTTGTAGGGACCCTTATAGAATTTTATGGAGGTGATCTGCCTTTCTGGCTTGCCCCTTTACAGGTAAGAGTGCTACCAGTTTCGGAAACCTATCTCCCCTACGCGGAGAAGGTATATAAAACACTGTTTGATGAAGGAATTCGAGTGGAAATCGATAGAAGAGATGCCACTCTTGGATATAAAATCAGGGATGGTGAACTTAAGAAAGTTCCCTATCTTGTAGTAGTGGGCAAGAAAGAGGAGGAAACGGGAAAAGTGGCAGTGAGGGAAAGGAAGAAAGGTCAAAGGGTTATGGAGTTGAAAGAGTTGGTGGAAGAATTAAAATTGAAAATAAAGGAGAAAAACTAATATGGAGGCAAAAGTCGAAGGAATTATTGGGGGAGAAAAACTTATTCTCCAGGCGGGAAAGATTGCCAAACAGGCTAATGGTGCAGTATGGGTCCGCTATAGAGACACGGTTGTGCTTGTTGCCTGTGTGGGTAGAGAAATGGAAGTAGAAGAAATGCCGGATTTTTTCCCTCTTACTGTTGAGTACCGTGAACGAACCTATGCTGGAGGTAAGATCCCGGGAGGTTTTTTCAAAAGAGAGGGAAGACCCTCCGAAAAAGAAATTGTTTCTTCCCGTCTAATTGATCGCCCTCTGAGACCTCTTTTTGATGAAGGGCTACCTCTGGAAGTGCAGATTGTTGCTACTGCCCTATCCGTAGATGAATTTAACGATCCTCAAATTCTGGGGATTATTGGAGCTTCTGCAGCCTTGGCTGTCTCAGATTTGCCTTTCCCAAAACCCATTGGAGCAGTGAGGATTGGAAAAGTGGGAGGAAGATTCAAGATATTCCCTACCCATGAGGAAAGAGAACAAGGTGCTATGGATCTGGTTATCTGCGGTTGGAAAGATGGAATACTAATGGTGGAAGGAGAAGCAAGAGAAGTTCCTGAAGAAGAAATCCTGGAAGCTCTGGAAATTGGTAAAGAAATATGTGAAGAAGTATCCCTGCTCATTGAAGAATTAAGAGAAAGGGTGGGAAAAGAAAAAAAGGAAATAGAGCCTGTTCCTATTCCTGAGGAACTTATGCAAAAGGTGGAAGAACTTGCTCTGGATGGAATTAGAAAAGCAAACGAGATACCCTATAAGAAAATGCGGGAGAAGAAGATAGAGGAGTTAAAGGAAAACCTTAAAAAAGAATTTGCCGAAGTTTATCCTGAATGCCTTATCTTACGTGCCTTCTCTGTAGTGGAGGGAAGAGAGGTCAGAGAGAAAATTTTAAAGGGAGAAAGGGTGGATGGAAGAAGGCCGGAGGACCTCCGGCCAGTTACCTGTGAAGTAGGAGTCCTCCCTCGAACACATGGATCAGCTCTCTTCACCCGGGGGGAGACCCAAGCACTTGTGGTAGCTACCCTGGGTAGTAAGGAGGATGAACAAGTGATGGAAGCATTATGGGGAGAGGATACTACCAAGACTTTTATGCTCCATTATAATTTTCCACCTTTTAGTGTTGGAGAAGTGAGACCTATTCGAGGGCCGGGTAGAAGAGAAATTGGCCATGGATGGCTTGCAGAGAGGGCACTTAAACCTGTGATGCCTGATTGGGAAAGTTTCCCCTATACTGTGAGACTGGTTTCCGACATTCTTGAATCTAACGGGTCTTCATCCATGGCTACAGTATGTGGTGGAAGTCTTGCACTTATGGATGCAGGAGTACCCATTAAGGTTCCTGTAGCTGGTGTGGCAATGGGGTTGGTTAAGGAAGGGGATAAGGAGATTATTCTTACAGATATACTTGGACTTGAGGATAAATATGGAGATATGGATTTGAAAATAGCCGGAACAGAAAAAGGAATAACTGCTATCCAGATGGATATTAAGGTTAAAGGTGTAAGCATGGAAACTTTGAAGGAAGCTTTCAGAAGAAACCGTGAAGCAAGGCTGAAAGTTCTGGAGATCATGCGGGATACTATTCCTTCCCCTCGTCCAAATATTTCACCCTATGCTCCTCACATTGGGGTAATGGAAGTTCCTGTGGACAAAATAGGCAATGTGATAGGTCCCGGGGGAAAGACTATAAGAAGAATTATTGCTGAGACGGGTGTAAAGATTTTTGTGGATGACCTGGTGGGGAAAGTCACTGTAGAGGCACAAAGTAAGGATTCCTTGAAGAAAGCTATGGAGATGATAAAGGATTGTATTCGTGAAGTAGAAGTGGGAGAGGTTTATACGGGTAGAGTTACTCGTATTACTCCATTTGGCGCATTTGTGGAGATTTTCCCTGGTGTGGAAGGGTTACTTCATATATCACAAATTACCCACGGATTTGTTAGAAATATAAAAGATTACTTTAAAGAAGGAGACGAAGTTAAAGTAAAGGTGATAAATATTGATGAAATGGGAAGAATAAACCTTTCTCGGAAGGAACTTTTAGAGAAACCCCCCTCTCCCCCTCCTCCTTTCCGCAAAAAGACACGTCGTTAATCCATGCTTAAGAAAAAAATTTTACCCAATGGAATCTGTTTGGTGGGAGAAGAACTCCCTCATTATCATTCCGTTTCTGTTGGTGTTTGGGTGGCTTGTGGGAGTGCATATGAAAATGAGAAAAATAACGGAATATCCCATTTTCTGGAGCACCTTCTCTTTAAAGGAACAGAAAACCGGGATGCTACACAAATCGTTAAGGAAGTGGAAGAGGTAGGTGGGAGCATTGATGGATTCACTTCCCGGGAAGTTTCGGGTTACTGGATAAAGATTCCTTCTGCACACTTAGAAAAAGCTATAGAAATCTTAGCGGATTTACTTCTTCATCCACGTTTTTCAAAAGAAGATTTCCTTAAGGAAAAGGAAGTAGTTATTGAGGAGATAAGGGGTAGCAAAGATTCACCCCAGGAATTCCTTTCAGATGCTTTTACCCAGAATTTCTGGGATAGTTCTCCCTGGGGTTATCCTATCTTAGGGAAAGAGGAAAATATTGCCAAAATCACTCTGGAAGAAGTTAAAGATTTTTATAGGAAGTTCTACTTCTCTTCCCCTTTTATAATTTCTTTAGCAGGTAATTTCAGTTTCTCGGAAGCAGAAAGGATGATTTCTTCAAATTTCCAAGTGCCTGCTTGGGGAGAAAAAGGTGATCCTCCAGAAGTTCCTGTGGTGAGAAGGAAACTGGTGGCATTTTATCGCCCCTTAGAACAGGTCCATTTTGTTATTGGCACTCCAGGTATATCGCAGAAAAGCAAAGATAAGTTTGCTTTTCTTGTTTTGGAAAGCCTGCTGGGTGGAGGTATGAGTTCCCGGCTTTTTCAGAAACTGAGGGAGGAGAGAGGCCTTGTGTATGAAGTCTTCACCTTCCATCTTTCCACATCTCGATGTGGT
The DNA here is from genome assembly GCA_021162785.1 of Candidatus Calescibacteriota bacterium. Classification (GTDB taxonomy): domain Bacteria; phylum CAIJMQ01; class CAIJMQ01; order JAADFP01; family JAADFP01; genus JAGGYA01. Next base: position 49,560 of record JAGGYA010000018.1, on the reverse strand, counting down.
TTCTTAGGAATTTATGGAGGGACAAGGGGGGATAAAACTAAGGATACAATCCAGCTGGTGCTGGAGGAATTGCGAAAGATTAAAAAGGGTGAAGTAAGCGAAGAAGAAGTGGAGAGGAATAAGGAGTTTTTGAAAGGAGGAATACTTTTGAGTTTAGAGAATACTCAATCACGCATGAGTAGATTGGCTTCACACCAGTTTTACTATGGGAAACTCTTTTCTGTGGAGGAAGTGATAAAAAGAATTGAAAAGGTGAGTGTAGAGGATGTGAGGAGTATAGCAGGGAAAATCCTGGACGATACCTTCCTTAATATTGCTTTTCTGGGCGATGAGAAAGTTGTAAAGGAATTGGAGAAAGGAGAATGGAGATTGTAGTCAGGATTGAAAAGGTAAAGGAAATAGAAGGGGAAGATTTTCCCCTGCCTCAATATGCTCATCCTTTTGATGCAGGAGTGGATCTTCGTTCTCGGGTGGATATAACCATTCCTCCTGGTGAAAGAAGACTTGTCCCCACAGGGATAAAAATAGCCATCCCCCCTGGTTATGCGGGTATAATAAAAGATAGAAGTGGCCTGGCTTTAAGGGAGGGGCTTCATACTCTTGCAGGTGTGATAGACTCAGGATACCGAGGTGAAGTGGGGGTAATTCTTTTAAACAGCGGGAAAGAAGAGGTTAAAATCAAAAAGGGAGAGAGGATTGCTCAGCTACTGGTTATCCCCTGTATGGTGGTGAAGTGGGAAGAAGGTGATCTTGAGGAGACAGCAAGAGGGGAGAAAGGTTGGGGGAGTACAGGTAAAAAATGAATGGTGAAAAGGGAAGGAGAATCTTTGAAGGTATAGTATTCTTAATCCTTTCCATCTTTTTGCTTATAAGTTTGGTTAATTTCAATCCTCAGAGACTCCCCTTTTTATATGCTCCCGCTCTTGAAACCTCAGGGCCTACAGGGGAAGCAGGTGATGTAGCAGGGTTCATCCTTTATTTTTTCCTGGGATGGGGGAGTTACTCCATTATCTTCTCCCTTCTTCTTTTTTCACTTTGGAAGATTAAAGGGAGGGAGATTGAAAGAATTTTTCCCCTTTCAATGTTTGCTTTTGTCTTTTCTTCTTCCCTTTTATTCTCTTTTTTCAGGATTCCCACAGGGAAATGGGGGGAAATATTTGTGGGAAGGGATTTTTCGGGTGGGATGGTGGGGTATTTCATTTTTTCTCTGCTTCATCCTTTCTTAGGGAAAGTAGGAACACCTTTTGTTGGTTTCCTTCTCTTTCTCTGGGGGATCCTCTCTCTTACTGGATACCAGTTCCCCACCCTGAAATGGAGAGCCTTAAGGAGAAGAGTAATTCCATCAGTAAAAGAAGTTAAAAAACCACCTAAGGAAAGGAAGAAGAAAAGAATCCGAGAAGAGAGGGTAAAAGAAACGATCCAGGAGGTCTTAGAAGAGGAAGAAGTTTTGGAACTCCCACCACTCAGTCTTTTAAAAGATCCTCCTCCGGAAGAAAGAGAAGACGATACCTTCCTTAAAGAAAATGCAAAACGACTTGAAGAAGTGCTTTCTCAGTTTGGCGTAGAAGCCAGAGTAGTGGACATTCACAAAGGCCCAGTAATTACCAGTTATGAACTTAAACCAGGGGCAGGAGTTAAAGTTCACCAAATTACTGCTCTTGCTGATGATATTGCCTTAGCCTTGAAGTCACCCAGTGTAAGGATTGTTACCCCTATCCCTGGGAAAGCGGTTATTGGAATTGAAATGCCCAATCCTAAACCTCGCTTTGTTTATTTAAAAGAGGTTTTATCTACTCCTCTTTACAGGGACTCGCTTTCCCCTTTGACACTGGCTGTGGGTAAAGACATACGCGGGAATCCATTGGTGGGTGATCTTAAAGAGATGCCCCATTTACTTATCGCAGGGACTACTGGTTCAGGTAAAACTGTGTGTCTCCATTCACTCATAATGAGTATTTTATTTAAATCTACTCCGGATGAAGTGAAGATGATTATAATTGACCCCAAGATGGTGGAACTTTCACCTTTTTCTGCCATTCCTCATCTTTACACCCCTATTGTTACCCGAAGCAAAGAAGCAGCAAAGGTTTTGCAATGGATGGTTGAAATTATGGAGGAACGTTACTCTATCCTTGCAGAGGCTGGAGTGAGGGATGTGGAGAAATTCAATCGAAAAATGGAAAGGGAAGGGAAGGAAGAAGAGAAAATGCCCTATATGGTGGTAATAATAGATGAACTTGCTGATCTTATGGCTGTAGCCTCACGAGATGTTGAGGATTCTATCATGAGGCTGGCACAACTTTCACGAGCAGCCGGTATACATCTCATTCTTGCTACCCAGCGACCATCCGTGGATGTAATTACTGGAGTTATAAAAGCAAATTTCCCTTGCCGGATATCTTTCAAGGTTTCTTCCAAAGTGGATTCCCGGACCATCTTGGATACTGTAGGTGCAGAGAAGCTTTTGGGTAAGGGAGATATGTTGTATCTTCCTCCCGGGGGTCGGGAGTTGATTAGAGCTCAAGGATGTCTGGTAAGTGAAGAAGAGATAGAAAGAGTGGTGGAGTATCTTTCCCGTTATCCGAAGAAGGAACCTCCACATCCTCCCTTGGAGATAATTGAAAAGGTGGAGAAAGAAGAACTCCCTGCAGAGGATGATCCCCTTTTCAAAGAAGCAGTGAAAGTGGTGCTTACAAGTGGCCAGGCCTCTGCTTCTCATCTCCAGCGCCGGATGAGAATTGGATATGCTCGTGCAGGAAGACTTATAGACCTTATGGAGAAAAAAGGAATTGTTGGACCAGCCAGAGGATCTAAACCCAGGGAGATATTGGTGGATATTTCTTATTTGGATGAATTGGAAAAGGAGGAAAAATCTTAGAGAATGCTGTAAAATAATTTAAGTTTTTTCCCTTTTTAAGGGGGGAGAAATGGATTTAAGTGAGAAATTAGGTGAGGAAATAAGGAGAATTCAGGAGGAAATGGAGAGATTCTTCCGTGATTTTTCTCCTTTAAGAAGTACCTTATTTGCAGAAAGAGGGCGTTGGCATCCTTTTACTGATATCATCCGAACCCGTGATGGGTTCCTTATTCGGGTGGAAGTAGCTGGACTGGAGGATGACGATTTTGAGGTGGTTCTTGAAAAAGGTAATCTCATCATTAGAGGAGAACGAAGGGAGAGAATGGTGGAGGAAAGAGTTGCTTATCACCAGATGGAGATAAGCTATGGTCCCTTTGAGGTGATTATCCCTCTGGAGATAGATGTGGATGAGGAGAGAATAAAGGCTACTTATGAACGGGGGATTTTAGAGATTTATCTCCCTTTAAGAAAGGCTAAAAAGTCCACTTCTACAACGAGAATTAAAGTCAAATAATAAAATGGAATCTTCTACAGAAGAAAAATCACTTCTCATTCCTTCACACCTTCCCATTCTTCCTTTAAGAGACACCGTGATTTTCCCTGGGATGATTCTTCCTCTTCTGGTAGGTAGACCTCCCAATGTCAAACTTCTTGAAGATATATCCGTGAAAGACAAAATATTCGGTGTGCTCCTGCAGAAAGATCCATCTATTGATGAACCTAAGGAAACCGATCTCTATACTGTAGGTTGTGTTGTCCAACTTCTCCGGATGCTTAAGCTTCCCACTCAGCAGGTACAGGTTCTTGTGCAGGGGATTTCCCGGATGCGGATCACCAATTTTTCAGAAAGAGTCCCTTACTTTACCGCTTATATTGAAAAAATTGAGGAGAAAGATGAGAAGACATTGGAAATTGAAGCTTTGATGAGAACTCTCCTTTCACTTTTTGAGAAAGTCAGTAAACTTTCTCCTCATATACCTCAGGAAGCTTACATTGCTGCACTTAATATTCCTTCACCTGGGAAACTTGCAGATTTCATCTCCGCACATCTCCCCATACCTGCCAAGGAGAGACAGAAAGTGCTGGAGACTATCCCGGTTCGGGAGAGAATAGAAGAAGTCACCCGTATACTTTCCAGAGAATTAGAAGTCTTAGAACTCAAAACAAAAATTGAGGAAGAAACCAAGGCTCAGCTTGACAAAGCTCAGCGGGAATTTTTCCTCAGGCAACAACTTGAAGCAATTAAAAAAGAGCTGGGTGAGGAGGATGAAAGGACAATTGAGATCCGTGAACTGGAGACAAAGATTAAAGAGGCAAAAATGCCTCCTGAGGTGGAAAAAGAAGCAAGAAGAGAGCTGGATAGGCTGGCAAAACTTCCTCCTCATGCAGCTGAGTATACGGTTATAAGGACATATCTTGACTGGCTTATAAATTTGCCCTGGTCCAAAACCACCCAGGATAATCTGGACATTGAAAGAGCCAAAAAGATACTCGATGAGGACCATTACAATCTGAATAAGGTGAAGGAAAGGATTTTAGATTATCTGGCAGTGAGGAAACTAAAAGCAGATATGAAAGGGCCTATTCTCTGCTTTGTAGGACCGCCTGGTGTGGGGAAAACTTCCTTGGGACAGTCAATTGCCCGGGCTCTTGGGAGGAAATTTGTGAGAATATCCTTGGGAGGGGTTCGGGATGAAGCGGAAATAAGAGGACATAGAAGAACTTATGTGGGAGCATTACCCGGAAGAATTATCCAGGGGATAAGAAGAGCAGGCACCAAGAACCCTGTGTTTATGCTGGATGAAGTGGATAAGATTGGTCTGGATTTCCGGGGAGATCCTTCTGCAGCACTTCTTGAAGTGCTTGACCCTGAACAAAATCATTCCTTTATGGATCATTATCTGGATGTTCCTTTTGATCTTTCTCAGGTGATGTTCATTACCACAGCCAATATTCTGGACACTATCCCTCCTGCTTTAAGGGATAGAATGGAAGTCTTAGAGCTTCCAGGATACACAGAAGAGGAGAAGGTAAAAATAGCTGAAAGATATCTCATCCCCCGACAGATAAAAGAAAATGGTCTGGAGAAAGTGGAGATAGAATTCACGGAAAAGGCTATAAGAAAGATTATTCGGGATTATACTCGTGAAGCTGGTGTGAGAAACCTGGAAAGAGAAATTGCCAATGTTTTGAGAAAAATAGCTAAGAAGGTGGCAGAAGGTAACTCAGGCCCCTTCAAAGTTAAAGAGAAGGATGTAGAGACATATCTTGGCCCTCAACGATACTTCATGGAAGTTGTGGAAAGAACAAGAGAACCTGGTGTAGCTACTGGACTTGCCTGGACACCCCATGGAGGAGAAATAATATTTGTGGAAGCTACTAAAATGCGAGGGAAAAAGTCACTCACCCTCACTGGACAGCTGGGTGAGGTAATGCAGGAATCGGCAAAAGCTGCTTTGAGTTTCATCCGTTCCCGAGCACTTGACCTGGGAATTCCCGAGGATTTCTTTGAATACTCAGATATCCATATACATGTCCCTCATGGTGCTATACCAAAAGATGGCCCCTCCGCAGGGGTTACCATTGCTACAGCTCTTGTTTCACTTCTTACAAATAAACCTGTGAAAGGTGATGTAGCAATGACTGGGGAGATAACTTTGAAAGGGAAGGTATTACCAGTGGGAGGAATTAAGGAAAAAGTGCTGGCAGCTCACCGTGCAGGTGTAAAGACAGTTATACTGCCGGAAAAAAATAAAAAAGACCTTGAAGAAATACCGGAAGAGATAAGGAAGAAAATGCGGTTCATTTTTGTAAAAGATCTCATGGAAGTTTTCAGCCACGCATTGACTTCAGGTTAGTCCTAACTCTTTCAGAGAACTTTCTCTTCTTCTCCATCCCTTTTCTACTCTTACTTCCAGTTCAAGGTATACTTTCTTACCCAGAGAAACTTCCAGTTCTTCTCGTGCTCGTCTCCCAATTTCTTTTATCATTTTCCCCCCTTTACCTACCAGAATCCCTTTCTGAGAAGGTTCTTCTACAAATATAGTAGCCTTTATGTAGAACACTTTCCCTTTATCTTTCATTTCCTCTACTTTTACCAAGGTTGCATAAGGAACTTCATAATAAGTGAGATGGAAGATTTTTTCTCTTATAATTTCCGCTATCCACAGTTCTCTGGGAAGGTCTGTTTTTATGTCTTCTGGATAAATGGGGGGCTGGAAAGGAAGTGCAAGAATTATTTCTCCTACCAGAATTGTGACATTTGTCCCTTTCTTGGCAGAAATGGGAATAATACGATGGAAATCCCCTATTTTCTTGTATTCTTCCATCAGCCATTCCACATAATCGGATTTAACCTTATCCATCTTATTTATGGCCAGAATTGTTTTCTTCTTTATCTCTTCTATTCTCTCCACTAAATAAATTTCTTCTTCCCGTGGAGGATGGGGTTCCACCATCATTACCACAATATCCACTTCCTCAAGGTATTTCAGTGCCTGGATAACAAATGCTCTTTCCACAGGGGTTTTAAGTCGGCTTGCTTCCAGAAGCCCAGGAGTGTCCACAAAGACAAGCTGTGCTTCCGGGAAAGTAACGATAGCTCTTACTAAGAATCTTGTAGTTTGTGGACGAGGAGAAATTATGGATATTTTTTCACCGATAAGATAATTAAGGAGAGTGGACTTCCCTACATTTGGAGGACCAACTAAGGCTACATAACCACTCCGGTAATCTGAAGGAAATTCCTTCATTCTTAATTTTATCAGATTGGGGTAAAATAAAACTAATGTTGGAACTGGAACTCCCACTTCACTCACCCCGGTTCCTTAAAAGTGTCCTGGGAGATATCCGACTAAAGGATAAATGGGGACAAAGGTTCCTTATTGATAGGAACTTAATAGAAAAAATGATAAATTTAGCAGAGGTGAAGGGGGGAGATCCGGTTCTGGAAGTGGGGGCGGGAGTGGGAACTTTAACCGTCCCCTTAGCAGAAAGGGGAGCTAAAGTCTATGCAGTGGAAAAAGATCCCCGGCTCTGTGGAATATTGAAGGAGCTTCTTAAAGATTTCCCTCAGGTTAGGATTATTCAGGGAGATTTCTTAAAGGTTAACCTCTGGGACATCCTGAGGAAAGAAAAGAACTGGAAAGTGGTTTCTAATCCTCCTTACAGCATCACCTCCAGTCTCATCACCCGTTTGCTGGATTACCCTTCTCGTATAGGATTGATCCTTCTCACCCTTCAGAAAGAGGTGGCTATGAAACTTGCTTCCTCTCCCGGGCACAAAAACTATTCACTCCTTACTGTAAAGGTTAATCTTTACGGGAAAGCAAAGGTTCTTCACTGGGTCTCCCGGAATGTTTTTTTCCCTCCTCCAAAGGTTGATTCTGCAATAGTTAGGATTACCATTCATCGAAGGAGAAAAAGGAGGGATGAGAAAAGAATTTTGAGGATTGCAGAGATGATATTCCAGAAAAGAAGGAAAATGATTCACAATGTATTCCCTCAGTTAACCCAAGAGGACTGGAAACAATTGAATATTTCACCCTATGAAAGAGGGGAAAATCTATCCTTAGAGGATTTGGAGAAACTTGCAGATATTTTAAAGAATAAATATGGAATGGAAGATTAAAGAAAAACCCAATCCTTATGATGTAGAAAGAATATCTCAGAGTCTTCGTGTTACCCCACTTTTGGCTATTCTCCTTCTCCAGCGAGGGATAAAGGGTGTCCAGGAAGCAAAGGATTTTCTTCATCCTTCTCTTTCCTCCCTCACCCCTCCCCAGAACTTCCCGGGTCTGGAAAAAGCAGGGGAAAGGATAAAATGGAGCATAAGAAAAAAAGAAAAAGTGCTTCTTTATGGTGATTATGATGCAGATGGTATTACTGGCCTCGCACTTCTCCACAATTATTACCAGAAGATGGGAGTTGAACCTGAAGTTTATATCCCCCATCGAATAGAGGAAGGATTTGGTTTCCATATGCATGTGGTGGAAAAAGCAGCGAGGAATGGAGTTAGTTTGATAATTTCTGTAGACTGTGGAACAGAAGGTGTAGAAGCATGCTGGGAAGCAAGGAAAAGAGGCATAGATGTAATAGTAATTGACCATCATTTACGTAAAGGAGATCTCCCTCCCGCTTATTCTTTGGTTAACCCCCATATCTATCCTGAATCTCCCGGGAAGGAACTTTCCGCATGTGGAGTGGCCTTTAAACTCCTCCAATATCTGGATGAAGAAGAAGCTTATCGAAGCCTGGATTTAGTTAGTATAGGGACAATTGCTGATGTGGTTCCTATAAAGGGTGAGAATAGGACTCTGGTAAAACTTGGATTGAAACTTTTACCCTCTACTACAAGAAAAGGGCTAAATGCGCTCCTTGATCTCTGTGGTCTTAAAGGGAGGACGCTTCGTCCCTGGGATATTTCTTATATTCTTGCTCCGCGTATAAATGCGGGAGGGAGAATGGACCATGCCCGGAAAGCGTTGGATCTTTTAATCAAGGATGGACTGGAAGCAGAGGAGATTGCTCTTTCCCTGGAGATGGATAACCGGAAAAGGAGAAGGGAGGAGGAGAAAGTTCTTAAAGAAGTTGAATTTATGGAGGAAGATGGAAAAATTCGGGTGTATGCGGGTAAGGGATGGCATCCCGGAGTTTTGGGGATAGTAGCTTCAAGAATTGCGGAGAGGAAGTCCTGTTCTGCTTTTGTTATTTCCCTCCCCTCCGATAAAAGTTTTTCTTTTGGCAAAGGTTCTGCAAGAAGCAGGAACAGAGCGGATATATTTTCTCTTTTGGAGAAGTCTTCCCATCTACTTTTGAGTTATGGTGGTCATTCGCGGGCAGGAGGTTTTGAGATCCTTCCCGAAAAAGTGGATGAGTTTAGGAAAAGATTAAAAGAGTTGGAATCGGAAGTGGAAGAAGGTAAACTTGCTCTGGAGATAGACACTGAAGTACCTCTGGATAATCTCAACCTTAAATTTTTCCGTGAAGTTTCTCTCCTTTCACCTTTTGGTGAAGGAAATCCAGAACCTCTCCTTCTTTCAAGAAATGTTACCTTAGTAACACCACCCCGTTATGTGGGAGGTAACCATTTGAAATTCTGGGTAAAAGGAGAAAGGCTTCATTTTCAGGTTATTGGCCTGGGCTGGGCAGGGAAATTAACCGAGAGAATAAGACAGGGAGACAGGATAGACCTGGTTTACACTCCAAGGCTGGAAAACTGGGAAGGAGAGGTAAGACCCATCTTACATCTGAGAGGATTAAAGAAAATCTCTTAAGTAGTGGGAACTTTAACTACTTTTTCTACCTTACCACTTTTAAGGCAACGAGCACATACCCATACTCTTTTAATTTCACCATCTATTCTTACTTTAACTTTCTGAAGATTGGGAAGCCATCTTCTTCGGTTACGATTACCTGCATGGCTTACATGGTTCCCTGCCATCGGTCTTTTCCCACACACTACACAAACCTTACTCATTTCTTTTCCTCCTTGACCCTAAGATTTGCCTATTATATCATAACCGCATGTTAATTTTTCTGCTTTCTTTTTTAGATAAGTGGGCAATATATTCTTCCTGGTTATTTATCCCTCTTCTGGCAAAGGAAATGGGAGCCAATCTCTTTCAGGTGGGGTTGGTTTCTTTCTTCTTTGGTCTGGGAGGATTTATATCTTATTATCTTTTTGGGAGACTTTCCGATGTTCTGGGGAGAAGAAAAGAATTTATTTCTGCAGGTTTCTTCCTTTCCTCTCTTATCATCCTTTTGCATCTTAATATCCCCTCCCTCAATTACCTTATTTTTTTAAGATTTCTGGCAGGATTTATGATGGGTATCTATTCTTTCCCCCTTATTGTTCTTGCTTCCTTAAGTGGGAGAAGAGAAAGGAGGGTGAGTCTGGTAAATGCTTTTGCCAGTCTGGGCACATTCATGGGCTGGCTCTGGGCAGGAATATGCCGGAGATACTCACTCATTTTCATTTCTTCTGCAATTCTTTTTTTTCTTAGTTTTTTCTTCTCTCTTTCCCTTAAAGAAAAGAAAGGGAAAAGAATCCATATCCCTCTTTTCCCAAAAGCGCTTATCTGGAAAAACCGGTGGATTTATCTTCCCTTCCTTTTGCGACACACTGGAGCATCTGCTATATGGGCAATCCTACCTGTATTCCTTGTTTCTCTTGGAGGAAGTAAAGTCCATGTTTCCACCATTTATGCTTTAAATCCTCTGGTTCAATTTTCCATGATACTGCTTCTCCTCCCTTGGATAGAAAGAATCCCTTCCTTAAAAATCTTTACTACAGGGCTTTTCCTTTCCTCACTTTCTTTTTTTCTTTACTCCTCTATTCCTGATTACCGTTGGGCCTATCTTGTTTCTGTAATTGTGGGAGTCTCCTGGGCTACCATGTACACCGGAGCATTACTCTACCTTGTTTCAAAAAATGTGGAGAGAGGCACTACTACCGGACTTTTAGGTTCCGCATTCAGTGTGGCAATGATGGTAGGCCCTTTCATTGGAGGGACACTCTCCCATCTTTTTTCCATGAGGCTCTCCATTTTATTCTCTGGAATTCTCTCTTTAACCAGCTGGATTACCTTCCTCATTTTTGGGAGAAAAATTTGAGGTATAATTAAAGTCAAATGCTTCGGAGATTTTTGAGGGTAAAGATAAAAGGAGCAAGAGTTACTGATACTCAGCTCTTTTACGAAGGAAGTATTACCTTAGATGAGGAAATTGTAGAGAAGGCAGGTCTCCTTCCAGGTGAGGAGGTTCTTGTTCTGAATCTCAATAATGGCGAAAGATTCACCACCTATGTGATTAAAGGAGAGAAGGGTTCAGGTGTAGTCTGCCTGAATGGTCCTGCAGCAAGATTGGGATATCCAGGAGATGAACTCATCATATTGTGTTTTGCTTACCTTGATGAGGAAGAAATAAAAGCTCACTCCACCCGCTTTGTTACCCTGAATGAGCAAAATAAAGTAGTGGAAGTTAAAGATATTTAATTAGTTCGCCTTTTTTCTTTGAGAAACCGGATGTGACCTTTCCCCACACCTTTAACTTCACAACCAAGTCTTAAGTATTCTTTTATCTCTTCGTCATTTAGAACATTTTCCGCATCTATGATACTGAGTGGTTTCCCCGCTGTTTTGACCACTTTTTCCGGAGGAAGATGAAAGTAATCTTTATGGGCAACTGCGAATATTAAAGCATCCATTCCCTTGACTGCACTCCAAAGATCTTTCTGTATCTTGGCTTGGGGTATCTCTGGCCAGAACTTTACCAATGGGTCATGTACGGAAAGTAAGGCGCCCTCCTTCTCCAGTGCTTTCCATAATGTTTCACAGGGAGAATGTCGGGTATCTCCCACATCCTTCCGGTAAGAAGCGCCGAGGAGCAGTATTTTCTTCCCTTTGACTTTTCCTCCCAGTGCTTCCCGAGTAAGTTCTGCAGTATGGAGGGGCATAAGATCATTGATATTAACTGCTTCTACTGCTAAAGGTAAACCAACATGTTTTGAGAACCTATCCCATTCCTTCCAGTGTCCAAGCACTGGGTCTTCATTGGCAGTGATAAGGTTAAAGATATTCCGGTATGCCCAGTGAGCCAGGATTGGGTCTTTGGTCAGACAATATCCTCCCACTCCCAATCCCGGGTTCATGATATTTCTATGGGTAGGCCTTACCCGGATAGAATCCAGAACTTCCCATAGGTTTATTCCAATTTTTTCCGCAAAGAGAGTCCATTCATAAATGAAGGCAATATTCATTGCCCGAAAAGAATTCTCTAAGGTCTTGGCTAATTCAGAAGCATTCGTGTCTCCCAGTTTATAAAGGGGATACTCCTTGGTATTGAGTACCCGGGTAAGGAATATTTCAGCCTTTCTTGCGGATACTTCATCAATTCCTGCAAATGTTCTCCAGAAGTCTCGGATAGAGCCTACATAATTAGCACCCGGCATAACCCTTTCATAAGAATGGGCAATGCAGGGAGGATTCTTCTTTATATCAATTCCCCTTTTCTGGAATTCCTCCTCCAGAATAGGTTTTACTATATGCCGGCAGGTCCCAGGGGGAACAGTTGTTTCCACCAAAACCAGGCAGTCTGGTTTTATTAATCTTCCCAGCTGTCTTATTGCATTTTTGAAACTCTCCATGTCACAGTAACCCAGTTCCGCATGACCAAACTGGGGTTTGGTAGCATCAAGCTGAACATCCACCACTACTATATCGGCCAGGGAATAGGCTTTCTCATGCCAGGTAGCTCTTAGAGTTTTCTTCTCAATCACCGTGCGGTGGAAAATCTGGGGAACCTCGGGATCAGTAGATTCCACAGGAGGAATACCCCTGTTTATCACCGGGATTTTCCAATAGGAACGGGAGGAAGGTCTTTGAACACCATGAACAAAGTAATACGGATTACCGTGTTCATCTTCTGCATCTGCTACAACAGCTGCCATTATGCACCCCACAAAACCCAACCCCTGAATAGCTACAATTTCTCTCCCCTTTTTCCGCTCCTCCTCAGTTATCCTTATAATAGTTTCTTCTTCTTTTCTGGTATCTTCTTCTGTTGGAAAAGGGTAAAACTCTCCCTCAGGAGAATAAGATCCTTTCATACTTTCCTCAAATCGACCTCCTATTATAACAGAAAAGGTGATATCATAGGAGACATGATTGTGGTTGTAGATTACGGAATGGGCAACTTGAGGAGTGTAGCTAAGGCTGTGGAAAAAAGTGGATACACAGTTAAGGTGAGTGGTGAATATTTAGATATAAAAAGGGCAAAAAAAATCATTCTTCCCGGGGTAGGTGCTTTTGGTAAAGCTATGGAGAATTTAAAAAAGCAGGGTATTCTGGATGTTATAAAAGAGGAGCTGAAAGAAGGGACACCTTATTTAGGTATCTGTCTGGGATTGCAGCTTCTATTTGAACGGAGTGAGGAAGGAAATGCAAAGGGTATGGGAGTGATTAAAGGAGTTGTTAAAAGATTCCCCCATCTTCCTTCTCTTAAAATTCCTCATATGGGTTGGAATCAGGTAAAATTAAGGATGGAAGTGGAAGATTTATTTGATGGGATACCCGATAATTCCTATTTTTATTTTATTCACTCTTATTATGTAGTTCCTGTGGAGAAAGAGATAATTGCCACCACCACTTTTTATGGTTTGGAATTCGTCTCTTCCATAAAAAAAGGTAATCTCTTTGCCTGTCAGTTTCATCCCGAAAAGAGCGGGAAAATTGGCTTGAAATTACTTGAGAATTTCCTTAAATCTTAAATGGAAAATGGAGAAAGTCCCTGTTGTAATCCTGGATTTTGGTTCTCAATACAATCAGCTCATTGCTCGAAGAGTGCGAGAACTCAATATTTATTCCCGGATATTTCCCTATTCTATTTCTTGGGAGGAGATTTCCAAGTATAAACCCGATGCTATTATTCTCACAGGAGGTCCAGCAAGCGTTCATACTCCCGGTGCTCCCCTCCCCGATAAGAGAATCTTTGAAGAGAGAATCCCACTTCTTGGTATCTGCTATGGTATGCAGGTTATGGTGGAAATGCTGGGAGGGAAAGTGGTTCCTTCGGAGAAAAGAGAGTATGGGAAAACACCTCTTTTTGTCAAAGAAAAGAACCATTTACTGGAAGGATGGGGAGAGGAAGAGATTGTCTGGATGTCTCACGGAGATAGAGTGGAGAGTTTACCGGAAGGTTTCAAAACTTTTGCTTCCACACTTCATTCTCCTCATGCGGTAATTGGAGATCCAAAAAGGAAATATTATGGAGTGCAGTTTCATCCAGAGGTGGTTCACACCTCCAAAGGGAAACTTCTCTTTTCAAATTTCCTTTTGAAGATTGCTTCCATTAAACCACAATGGGATATGGGTTCTTTTCTGGAAAAAAAGATTCAGGAAATCAGGGAAAGAGTGGGTGAAGAAAAAGTAGTATGTGCTCTCTCAGGAGGGGTGGATTCCTCCGTGCTTGCGGTGTTACTTAAAAAAGCAGTGGGGGATAGACTACATGCCATATTTGTGGATACGGGACTTTTGCGTAAAGGTGAAAGAGAAAGGGTGGAAAGCCTCTTTTTAAAAGATTTTCCCCTCAATCTTCACATTGTGGATGCAAAGGAAAGGTTCCTCAAAGCTCTTAAAGGAGTTGTCGATCCTGAGGAAAAAAGAAGAATCATAGGAAACGAGTTCATAAATGTTTTTGAGGAAGAGGCGAAGAAAATAGGGAATATAAAGTTTCTTGCTCAGGGGACTCTTTATCCAGATGTAATTGAATCTACCTCCTCTTTTGGTGGGCCCTCTTCCACCATAAAAACACATCATAATGTGGGGGGATTACCTGAAAAGATGGAACTGGAACTTATAGAACCTTTCCGTGAACTTTTCAAGGATGAAGTGAGGGAACTGGGGAGGAAGCTGGGTTTACCAGAGGAGATAATCCTCCGACATCCTTTTCCAGGCCCAGGCCTTGCGGTAAGAATTATTGGTGAGGTAACTCCGGAAGCTTTAAGAATTGTGAGAGAAGCTGATGCAATCGTGGAAGAGGAGATAAAAAAAGCAGGTTATTACAACGAACTCTGGCAGGCTTTTGCTGTATTTCTCCCGGTCAAAAGTGTTGGGGTGATGGGTGATGAAAGAACATATGAAAATGTGATTGCAGTGCGATGTGTGGTTTCCGAGGATGCTATGACTGCTGACTGGGCTAAACTTCCCCATGATCTCCTTCACCGGATCGCTAATCGTATCATTAATGAAGTTAAAGGGGTTAACCGTGTGGTTTATGATATAAGTTCCAAACCCCCTGCCACTATAGAATGGGAGTGATATGCTTGCCAAAAGAATAATTCCCTGTCTTGATGTAAAGGAAGGGAGAGTGGTTAAAGGAATAAATTTTTTAAACCTGAGAGATGCAGGTGATCCAGTAGAAAATGCTCAAAGATACTCTGAGGAAGGAGCGGATGAAGTGGTTTTCTTAGACATTACTGCTACCTTAGAGAAGAGAAAAATCATGCTGGATGTGGTTGCCCGAACTGCAGAACAGGTTTTTATCCCCCTCACAGTAGGAGGAGGAGTGAGAAGCATTGAAGATATAAGGGAACTTTTAAAACACGGGGCAGACAAGGTTTCCATAAATACTGCTGCAGTTAAGAATCCTCCTTTGATAAGAGAGGCTTCGGAGAGATTTGGCAGTCAGTGTATAGTTGTGGCCATTGATGCTAAGAAAGTTGGGGAAGAGAAATGGGAAGTTTACATAAATTCAGGAACCACTCCTACTGGTCTCGATGCAGTAGAGTGGGCAAAAAAAGTGGAAGAACTTGGAGCAGGTGAAATTCTTCTCACCAGTATTGATGCGGATGGGACACAGGAAGGATACGATATCCCTCTAACTAAAGCAGTTTCTGAAGCTGTAAGTATCCCGGTCATTGCTTCAGGTGGTGCAGGTAAACTTGAACATTTTTATGAAGCACTCGTGGATGGGAAAGCAGATGCTGCCCTTGCTGCTTCGCTCTTCCATTACGGGATTTTAGAGATAATGGAGGTTAAACGGTTCCTTAAAGAAAAGGGAGTGGAGGTGAGAATTTAAAATGTGTGGAATCTTTGGAATCTATGGTCATACCCAGGCTTCTTATCTTACCTTCCTTGGATTATATGCACTTCAGCATCGAGGGCAGGAGAGTGCAGGGATAGTGGTATCTGATGGAAGGGAAGTTCATGCACATCTGGGTATGGGTCTTGTCTCAGAAGTTTTCTCCCCTGAAATAGTTGCAAAACTAAAAGGACATATTGCTATTGGACATGTCCGTTACTCAACTACAGGTTCCTCCCATATTCGTAATGCACAACCTTTCCTTACCCGATGGAAAAAAGGGTATCTGGCAGTTGCTCATAATGGTAATCTTGTAAATTCTTTGAGTTTAAGGGAAAAACTGGAAAAGGATGGTGCTCTCTTTCAAACCACGCTTGACTCAGAACTTTTAATACACCTCATAGTCCGCTCCCGTAAAAAAGATATGGTGGAGAGAATCGTGGATGCTCTATCCCAGCTTAAAGGTGCATACTCTTTTCTTATTTCCACGGAAGATAGAATCTTTGCGGTAAGGGATCCCCATGGATTTAGGCCCCTTGTCTTAGGAGATTTGGGTGGTGTACCAGTCATTTCTTCAGAAACCTGTGCTTTTGATTTAATTGGGGCAAGATTCCTAAGGGAGATAGAGCCGGGGGAGATAGTAGAAATCGAGAGCAAGGGTGTGAAATCCTATCATCCTTTTAAAAAAGTTAAACCTTCTTACTGTATTTTTGAGTTCATCTACTTTGCTCGGCCGGATAGCTGGCAATTTGGAGGAAGTGTTTACATAACCAGGAAGAAACTGGGAGCAAGACTCTATGAAGAAGCCCCTACCGATGTGGATATGGTTGTCCCCATCCCCGATTCAGGAAACTATGCTGCTCTGGGTTATGCTTTGAGAGGTAATTTACCTTTTGAAATGGCAGTGATCAGGAACCACTATGTGGGTAGAACTTTCATCCAGCCTTCTCAGGAAGTAAGAGATTTGGGGGTGAGGGTTAAACTCAATCCCTGCAGAGATATTCTCAAAGGTAAACGAATTACTGTGGTGGAGGATTCCATAGTAAGAGGTACCACTTCCCGTATGAGAATGAGAACACTCAGGGAAGCTGGGGTTAAGGAAATACATATGAGAGTTAGCTGTCCTCCTCATCGTTACCCCTGTTTCTACGGTATAGATTTCCCCAATCCCCGGGAACTGGCTGCCAATATTATGGGCATAGAGGGGATAAGAAAGTTTTTGGGTTTGGATTCTCTTTATTATCTTTCTCTTGAAGGGATGCTTTCCTGCATGCCGGAAAAAGGAGAACATTTCTGCACCGCCTGTTTCACAGGGGATTATCCCGTAAAACCTGAAGAAAAAGTGGATAAATTCATACTGGAAAGGAGGTAAGAAATGCGTGAGAAATTAAGGGTTGGAGTAATTGGTGCGGGTGGTATTGGAAGAGAGCATATTTCCTGTTATCGAGATTATGAAAAGGCAGATTTGATCTGTGTGGCGGATAAAAATCCCTTAAGACTTGAGGGGGTTAGAAAAGTTTTTGGTGTGAAAAGATTATACACATCTTATGAAGAAATGCTGGAAAAGGAGGAACTTGACGCTGTGAGTATCTGCACCCCAAATTACCTTCACAAGGCACAGGTTATAAGGTCTCTCGAACATGGCTGTAATGTTCTTGTGGAAAAGCCAATGACTATATCCACAAAAGATGCAGATGAGATAGTTAAAAAAGTGGAGGAGACAGGGAAAATATTAATGGTGGGTATGCACTGGAGATTTACTTCAGCCTTCTCCTACCTGAAATCCCTTATAAAAGAGGGAAAATTGGGCGAGATTTACTTTGCAGAAGGTTATTGGCTGAGGAGAAGGGGAGTTCCTGGCTTAGGTGGATGGTTTACCACCAAGCAGATGAGTGGAGGAGGTCCACTTCTTGATATTGGAGTCCATGTTCTGGATGCTCTACTCTGGTTCCTTGATTTCCCAAAGGTGGAAAGAGTAAATGGATTTGCCTTTCAAAAGTTTGGTTTTCGGGCAGGAAAAGGAGAATGGCCACCCCAGCCAGATTGGGAGAAAAAACTGGGAGTGAAGGATGAGAAAACAGGGATATTCGATGTGGAGGATTTTGGGGGTGGGATCATCTACCTGGAAGGAGAAAAAGTGGTGATATTTAAGGCGAGTTGGGCACTGAACTATGAACATCATGAGGGCATCCGAATATTCCTTGCAGGAGATAAAGCAGGTGCAGTTTTCCCTCCCCTCAAAATTTACAGTGAGGAGAAAGGGGTCCCTCAGGATATAGAGCCAAAAATTAGAGAAGATGTTAATCCCTACATGGAAGAGATAAAAGAGTTCCTGAGTTGCATTCTGGAAGGACGAAAACCCGAGGCAGATGAAAGAAGAGGAAGGGAATTGGTGAGGATTATAGAGTCTATTTATAAATCCTGGGAAGAAAAGAAGGAAGTAAAACTTTGAAGAAGGAATTCTGCATACGGGAACTTGCGAGTTTATGGAAAAGGTGAGGATTTCCGCAGAATAAGGAGGTGAAGAATGATACTTGGATATTTGGGAGAATTTAGCCAGGAGGAGCTTCGATTCGCTGAGGAAGTGGGATTTCAGGGTATGGAGGTAAATGCCCGTCCTGAATCCAGATTCATGGAACTCTGGAGGGAGAAAGGAGCGGAAGGGATAAAGGCCATGGCTGAAGAATATGGAATAAAAATTACTGCCCTGGCTACCCACTCCAATCATCTTTCTCCGGATAAAGAAGAGAGAGAAAGGGTAAACAATCATCTTCTCCGCCTGATAGATATTGCTTCCGAATGTGGAGTGGAAGTAATAGCTACCTTTGCGGGAAGAATCCCAGAACTTTCCCTTGAGGAAAATATACCCGAGTTCAAAAAAGTCTTTCTTCCCATAGTGAAAAAAGCGGAAGAAAAAGGGGTTAAGATTGCCATAGAAAACTGCCCCACCATTTATGGTCATCCTTTTCGTGGAATAAACATAGCTTTCTCTCCCAAAATATGGGAGATGATGCTGGAAGAAATAAATTCCCCTGCCTTAGGGTTGGAGTATGATCCTTCTCATCTTTACTGGCTGGGAGTAGATTACCTTAAAGTTTTAAGAGATTTTAAGGAAAAGGTCTACCATTTCCATGCAAAGGATACAGAAATTTTCCCTTCCATACGGGATAAAGAAACAATTTATGGCCAGGGTTGGTGGAGATACCGAATTCCCGGATTTGGGGAGATAGACTGGAGAAGAATAGTGAATATCCTCAAAGAAGCAAATTATCAGGGAGGATTTGTAATAGAACATGAAGATCCGGTTTTCTCAGGGGAGAGAAGAAGAGAAGGGTTAATTCTGGGATATAAGTATCTCCAATCATTAATTGGATAGTTTAATGTGGGTTTGGGGTGAGTTTATCCTTGCCAGTGCTCTCATCATAATTTCCGGAAGCTATCTTGCACGGGTGGGAGATAAAATTGGCGAGGTGATGGGATGGGAAAGGACATGGGTTGGACTGATACTTCTCTCTTTCTCCACAGCCCTTCCTGAACTTTTCACCTCTGTAAGTTCTGCGGGTATCCTTCATCAACCAGACCTATCTCTGGGAAACAATCTGGGGAGTATAACTTTCAATCTCTTCCTTATAGCTATTCTGGATTTCCTCTCCAAGGAGCCTTTAACCCGTGGACTTGACCCATCTCTTGCCTTAAGCGGTTCCTTCCTTATACTATTCATTTTCCTCTACCTCTTTTTTCTTACCCTTCCTCTTAACCGAGGGATTTTGGGTGTGGGTGGAGATACCATCTTCATCTTTTTATTCTACTTTATTGCTCTCCGAATGATTTTCATCCACCAGCACAGAAATAATGAAGAAGTAGAAAAAAGAGAAAGGGAAAAAGGGATATGGAAATTCTGGCTTTATTACTTTATCTTGGGTGGGTTAATTTTGATTGGAGGATTGTGGCTAGCAAAAACGGGAGAGAAGATAAGCCGGATTACCGGTCTTTCTCGAACTTTTGTAGGAACTCTCTTTTTAGCAGTGGTCACCTCACTCCCAGAACTCAGCACCACCATAGCATCCCTGAAGATGGGATTACCAAATATGGCTGTGGGAAATATACTGGGAGCAAATTTGCAGAATCTGGTTATCCCTTTCTTTTCCGATGCTTTTTATCGGGGAGGTTATCTACTTTCAGAGATTTCCTCCAGTAATATTTTCACTCTAATACTGGCGGGTATCCTTACAGTAATTCTTCTTCTTGGTATGATATATCGTTCAAGAAGGGCTTTTTTAAGAATGGGCTGGGATAGTTTACTTATATTTCTTCTTTACATTTGGGGGATGTTTATACTATTTTCAATGGGTGAGGCTGTTTCTTTGATTAACTAAGATGAATGAAGTCCCCTTAGGGTTTAAATTCTCCGGGATATCCTGTGGTATTAAGGAAAAGGGGGAGAAGGATCTGGGTCTTATCTATGCCTGGGAACCCTGTCTGGCAGCAGGGTTCTTTACCCAGAACAAACTTAAAGCCCATCCTGTGCTCATTGACATAAAAAGGATAAAAAATGGGAAAGCACAGGCAATTCTGGTAAATAGTGGATGTGCCAATGCCCTAAATGGAAAAGAAGGTAGAGAGGATGCCCTGGAAATTTCTCGAAGACTTTCTTCCCTCTTAGGTGTTGAAGAAAAACAAATTCTCCTTGCTTCCACTGGAGTAATTGGAAAAAGACTACCCAAAGATAAAATTCTGGAAGCACTTCCTCTTCTGGTAGAAAAGTTATCCCCTTATAATTTGGAAGATTTCGCTCAATCAATACTCACTACTGATACATTTGTTAAAGTCTTCTCTCTCACTACTCCCATCCCCGGGAGAGGCAAAAAAATGGTTAGAATCACAGGTATAGCCAAAGGAGCGGGGATGATTTCTCCCCAGCTGGCTACCATGCTTGTTTTCCTTCTTACAGATGCATGTATAAAGGAAGAAGCTCTTAAAGAGGCTTTAAGAGAAGCTGTTGATAATTCCTTCCATAATCTCTTAGTGGATGGTGATATGTCTACAAATGATTCTGTGTTTATCTTGGCCAGTGGTCTTGCCAGGAACCCTCGAATAAAACCAGATTCTGAAAACTATCCTCTCTTTCTTTCCTCCCTTACCCAGGTATGTCAGGAACTGGCAAAGATGATAGCCCGGGATGGGGAGGGTTCTACTAAACTGATAGAAATCAGGGTTAAAGGAGCTTGGGACAGGAAGGATGCTCGGAGAATAGCCCGGGCTATTGCCCGTTCTCCTCTTGTGAAAACTGCCATATATGGAGAAGACCCCAACTGGGGAAGGATTCTGGCAGCAGTGGGTAGTGCTCGAGCAAAATTTAAACCTGAACGCCTGGAACTATCCATTCAGGGGATTACGATTTTCAAAAATCTCTCCCCCCTACCCGTGGGGAAAGAATTGAAAGAAAAACTTAAAGATAAGGAAATTATCATTGAGGTTAATCTCTATCATGGTCCTCATTCACTAACTTTCTGGAGCTGTGACCTTACGGAGGAATATGTGAGAATTAATGCACATTATCACACTTGAATTATGATACAATGAAAAAGTGGAGGAGAAACACTTAAGGACTACAGTTCTTCTGGAGGCACTCCCTTATATCCGTAAATTCTATGGGCAAACTATGGTAATTAAATGTGGGGGGAAACTATTGGATAATGAAAGACTTAAAGAAAATTTTGCTCAGGATATTGTGCTCTTAAAGTTTGTGGGAATAAAACCAGTGGTTATACATGGGGGAGGGCCTCAAGTTACCCAGCTGATGGAACGGCTGGGGAAAAAAGTAGAATTTGAGGGAGGATTGAGGAAGACGGATAAGGAAACATTAGATATAGCAGAAATGGTTTTGGGAAAGATAAATAAAGACCTTGTTAATCTCCTTCACCGATTGGGAGGGAAAGCAGTAGGATTAAGTGGGAAAGATGGTCATATGATAAAAGCAAAAAAGATTCCTGGAGAACTCGGTTTAGTGGGTGAAATTGAGAAAGTAGATACAGGTCTTTTAGAAATATTGGAGAAGGAAGGATTTATCCCTGTTATTTCCCCCTTAGGGGTTGATGAGGATGGCCAAACCCTTAATATTAATGCTGATGAGGTGGCAGGTAAAATTGCAGCCAGCATTAAAGCATTAAAACTTATTTATCTTACGGATATTCCGGGCATATTTGCTGACCCTTCCAATCCTTCTACCCTTATTTCTACTCTAAATTCTCAAGATGCAGAGAAATTACTTGAAGAGGGGAAGATAAAAGGTGGTATGATTCCTAAGGTAAAAGCTTCTCTAAGGGCATTGAAGGAAGGGGTGGAAAAAGTCCATATAATAAACGGTCTTCTACCCCATTCTCTTCTTTTAGAAATCTTTACTGATAAAGGTATTGGCACAGAAATTGTTCATTAACCTACGGAGGTGAGAAAATGAGGAAAAAAGGATTTACATTAATGGAGCTTTTGACAGTAATTGCCATTCTGGGAATGTTAGCAGGGATTCTACTCCCCACCCTGAATAAAGCAAGGATCCGTGCCCGAATGGCTAAAGCAAAAACAGAAATGAATAATTTAAGAGTCGCTCTTATGGCTTACTATACGGATTTTGGTGGATTCCCCAGTAATTACGATATGCATGTAAAAGCAGATCATGGAAAAAGTAATAATGCACTCTATAAGTTACTTGTCCACGGATATTTTTCTACTGATAGAATACCTCGAGATCCCTTTGATCCCGCCAACCCTTATCGCTATTATTCCAGCCATGATGGGAATATGGACGGGGGAGATGGAACAGGTGTGGGAGAGGATGTTCTTGCTGATTCTTGGATAATGTTTTCCGTGGGGGAAGATGGTTCTGATAATGGTGCTAATAATTTTATAAATGCTTACACAGATTATTTAAATGGTGGCTCTGACAATATTTATATTACTGGCCCTTAAAGAAGGATATGTCAGCAAGAGATTTAAAGATTGATTTGCGGGTTCGGGGTCTTTTTGTAAAGAATTACATTGATTTGAAGCATGTGAAACACCAGACGGTAAAAGGGGTTGTATACATAAGTGGTAAGCTTATCCATATAAGGGATGAATCACCTGTCTCAGGGGTAGAGATTGCTCGATTAGATAAGGAGATAAGAAAAATCCCGGATGTTGAAGATGTGGTCTGGAATATAAGACAGCGTGCATTTTAGGAAATACTCTGCAGTACTTCCAGTTTACCGAAACAGATAATTCTATCCCCAGGTCTGAGTTTATTTTGGGGCCCAGGGACAGGAATTACTCTCCTTCCCCTTTCTATCATTAAAACTAAGATACCTTTTTCTCTTAGCCTTAATTCACCAATAGAATGGTTTGCTATATCCATACCTTCCTTAACCAGAACTTCCACCAGTCCATATTCCTCAGCCAGATGCAGAACTTCTTCCCACATGGGACGTGTAAAGGAGGGATAACGGGAAAGTCTACTCTTTATCCTTTCTGTAACCCTTTTTGTGAGTCCTTTATGGCAGGCAACTCTATACATAATAAGTAAACCCGCACCTAAGATACCTAATTTTAATATCCCCTGGAGAAGACCTCCCCGGGCGAAAGAAAGGATTAAGGAGGCTATGACTGAGGCCAGACCTGCATTACCCAGCACCATTAAAGTCATTACAATTTTTCTCCTTACCGGGTGCTTAACAACAATCTCAGCTTCTGTAGTGGTAAATCCAGTCCCGGTAAATGCAGATAGAGCTTGAAATCTGGCTTTCTCTTCGTCCATACCCGTAAGAGTAAGGGCTACGGTGGCAATCCTGACTATTAGATAAGAGACCCCAATAATGATAAAGATGGAGAGCAGGAAAGTCATCTCAATACCCCGTAGGTAATTCAATGATTTCTAAAGGAAGGGAAAATTTTTGAGAAAGTAAATTGCCCAATGCTTTAATCCCTAAGGTTTCTGTGTAGTAATGACCTGCAAAGACCACATTAATCTTCCCTTCCTTTGCCTCCCAAAACCAGGAATGAGAAGGTTCTCCCGTAATAAAAATATCCAATTTCTCCTCTATTACCTCTGGAAGAAGGGAGAGGGCAGAGCCCGAAACAAAAGCTCCCTTTTTTATAGTTCCCTTCCCGAACTCCCATGCCACAACTCTTCTACCAAAATTTTTCTCAATCAGTTTTTTAACTTCACCTATACTTTTTGGTTCAGGTAAACTGAACTTATACCCAATTTTCACTCCCCGGTATTCTCCAAATTCTCCCTCCATTACCCATCCAAGACTTTTTATCCCTACCGCATTGTTTCCTACCTCCGGATGTTTATCCAAGGGAAGATGGGCAGCATAAAGTGCTATATCTCCTTCCACTAACACCTTGATTCTGCGGTAGAGATTACCTTTCAATGGTTTTAATTCCTTCCAAAATAATCCATGATGAACGATCAAAAGATTTACCCCTCTCCTTTTAGCTTCTAAGAAGGTCTGTAAACTGGCATCTACAGCTACTCCAATAATGGAGACTCTTCCCGAATTCTCTACTTGTAATCCATTGAGGCTGTCATCAGGGATATCTTTTATACGCAAATAATCATCTAAGAAGTCACAGATTTCTTTTAGCATCCCTTTAATTTTACCTTAATCTCCAAAAATATGGTAAAATCGGCCAAGTATCCATCCTTTATGAACTTCTTTAAAAGAAGAGAGAAACTGAGAGAGAGGCTTAAGGAAGAAGGTGCGGATGCTTTTCTTACTCTTTATTCTCCCCACCTTTTTTATTTAACTGGTTTTGAGTGTGAAGGTGCTTTTCTCCTCCTGAAAGGGGAGGGCTTTCTATTTACTGATTATCGTTATCTTCCCCAAAAAAATGGAGAAGAAGAATGGAAATTTGTGGGTGTGGAGAAGGACTTACTCTCCAAATTGAAAGAGAAAGTAAAAGAGTTAAAAATCTCTACAATTGCTTTTGAGGAAGAGCATATAAGTGTGAAAATGAGGAAGGAACTTAACAAATTTAGGAAAATAAAATGGAAGGGAACAAGTGGATGGGTAGAAGAAGAGAGGATGTGCAAAGATAAAGATGAACTAAATAGAATATTTAAAGCGGTTAAAATAGCTCAAGATGTAATGAAGGAAGTGCCCATTTATTTAAATGAATTTTTAAGTGAAAGAGACTTAGCCATAGAGATTGAGTATCTTTTGAGGAAAAAGGGCTCTGATACTCTCCCCTTCCCTCCCATTGTGGCTTCAGGAGGAAATTCCTCTTTACCCCATGCACGACCTCAAAAGGACATAATAGAAAAAGGACCGCTGATTGTGGATATAGGAGCAAAAGTTGAGGGTTACTGTTCTGACATTACCCTTACCTTTTTCCTTGGGAGCCAAAGTAGAAAGTGGAAAGAGCGGGAAAATTTAATAGATGAAGCAATAGAAAGGGCCATTTCTCTAATCGAACCGGGGAAAGAAGTTAAGGAAGTATTCCAGGAGATCTCTTCATTTTTCCAGAAGAATAGAGTTAGAGAAAATTTTCTTCATGCCTTGGGTCATGGTGTGGGGATTGAGGTGCATGAAAGACCTTATCTCTCCTGGAGAGAAAAGGGGAAATTTCGGGTAGGAATGGTTTTCACCATAGAACCTGGCCTCTATTTCCCTGGAGAAGGTGGGATAAGGAAGGAAATAATGGTTTACATAAATGAGAAGGGTAAACCAGTAAAAATAGGGGAGGAGAAAAATGGAATCTGTGGTTATTAATGCAAATGATTTAAGAGTGGGTGACCGTTTCATTCATCAAGGGAAAATTTATGAAGTCCTTGATCATCAGCATGTTCAACCCGGTAAAGGTGGAGCTTTTATGAAACTCAAGGTTCGCTCCGTAGAAGGAGGAGAAACGGATACTCTTACCTTAAGAAGTGAAGAAAGGGTGGGTAAACTGATAGTGGAAGAGATACCTGTGCAATTCCTGTACAGAAAAGGGGAGATTTTTTACTTTATGGATATGGAGACCTTTGAAGAATATACACTTCCTCAGGAGAAGGTAGAAGAAATGCTTAAATTTGTAAAAGAAGGAGATACCCTGAAGCTTTTAAAGAGTGGAGAAGAAATACTGGGGGTATCTTTACCAAAATTTGTGGAGTTAAAGGTAGAGAGCACTCCTCCAGGGGTTAAAGGAGATACTGCATCCGGAGGTTCTAAACCTGCTACTCTGGAGACAGGATTTACTCTTCAAGTTCCTCTTTTTATCCAACCGGGGGATATAATAAAAGTAGATACTCGTTCAGGAAAGTATGTGGAGAGAGTAAAAGATTGACCTGAATTGTGTAAGTGTATATGGTAAAATCTTCTTATGATTGTAGATTTTAAAGAATTAAGGAAATTGGTTAGATTTTTTGAGAAGACATCCCTTTCTGAACTTGAAGTTGAACATGAGGGTATAAGAATAAGATTGAAGAAGGGGAGTCTTCAAGAGGTAAATTTAACCTTGCCCTCCCTGCAACCTTCAATTTCCTCTCCTCCAAAGGAAGAAAAAAAGGATGAAATGGAAGAAGAGGGCCTCATCACTATCAACTCTCCTATGGTAGGTACTTTCTATCGTGCACCTGCTCCAGATGCACCTCCTTTTGTAGAAGTGGGTGATGAAGTTAAAGAAGACGATGTGGTCTGCATAATAGAAGCCATGAAAATCATGAATGAGATAAAAGCAGAAGTGAGAGGAAGGATTAAAAAAATTTTAGTAGAAAATGGTGAGGCAGTAGAGTATGGCCAACCCCTTTTCTTAGTAGAGCCTATTTAAACTGAGTATGTTTTCCCGTGTTTTAGTGGCCAATCGGGGGGAAATTGCCTTACGAATAATTAGAACACTCAAAGAAATGGACATTACCTCCATTGCTGTTTTCTCGGAAGCAGATAGAGATTCTCTCCATGTTCGTATGGCTGACGAAGCTATCTGCATTGGCCCACCCCAAACTTCTGAAAGCTACCTGAACATGGCTCGGATAATCAGTGCAGCTGAAGTTGCGGATGCGGAAGCCATACATCCAGGGTATGGATTCCTTGCTGAAAATGCACACTTTGCAGAAGTATGTGCTTCCTGCAACATTGTGTTCATAGGTCCTCCACCTGAAGCAATTAGAAAAATGGGAGATAAAGTGGAGGCAAGAAAAACTATGAAAGAGGCGGGAATTCCAGTGATTCCTGGAAGCGAGGGAGTGGTAGAAACTCCAGAAGAAGCAATAAAGGTAGCACGTTCTCTGGGGTATCCGGTAATGGTTAAGGCACAAGCAGGTGGTGGAGGGAAGGGGATGAGGATAGCACATAATGATGGGAAATTGGTAAGTATCTTCCATACTGCACAGAGGGAAGCGGAAGCTGCCTTTGGTAATCCTGGGGTGTATATTGAAAAATATATAGAAAATCCAAGACATGTAGAAGTTCAAATCTTAGCAGATAAACATGGAAACATTGTCTTCTTAGGGGAAAGAGACTGCAGTATTCAAAGGAGATACCAGAAATTGATAGAAGAATCCCCTTCTCCAATAGTGGATGAAGAATTAAGAAAAAAACTGGGAGAAGCAGCAGTCAAAGCAGCAGGAGCTATTGGATATGAAGGAGCAGGAACCATTGAATTCCTTGTAGATAGAGAAGGAAATTTTTACTTTATGGAGATGAATACTCGTCTGCAGGTAGAACATCCTGTTACGGAGATGATAACTGGTTTTGACCTGGTGAAGGAGCAAGTAAGAATTGCTGCTGGTGAGTCAATTTCTTTCACTCAGGAAGATGTGAAGATGGTGGGGTGGGCAATAGAATGTCGTATAAATGCAGAAGACCCTGATCAAGATTTCCTCCCTTCCACTGGTAAAGTTACAAAATACATACCTCCGGGTGGTCCTTTTATACGGGTAGATAGCCATCTTTACGAAGGTTATACAATTCCACCTTATTACGATTCCCTCATCAGTAAAGTTATTACCTGGGGAAAGACCAGAGAGGAAGCAATTGATAGAATGTGCAGAGCCCTCTCAGAGTATGTTATAGAAGGGATACACACCACCATACCTTTCCATCTTCGTATATTAAATGAACCTGATTTCCGTGAAGGCCTTGACTATTCCTCACTTTTAGATAGAGTTATAATTAAGTAAAGGGGGTGAATTATGAGGGCATACACTTATTTTATGGTGGTGATTTCCACTGCGATTCTCCTTGCCCTTGGAGTTATGGCTCTTCTCTATGCTTCCAACTTACTATCTTCTACAATAGTGAACTACTTTGCAGAAGAAGGTAAATGGATAGTGGGAATTGTGGGTGCATTCTTTGTCCTTTTGGCTCTGGGTGAGGTTTATACTGGAGGGAAATTACTTAGACAGGAACCTGCTGTATCTTTTGAAAATCCCTTAGGTGAGGTGAAAATTTCCTATTCTGCTCTGGAAGACTATTTAAAAAGGATGGTTACAGGAGAAATAAGGGGAGTTAAAAAGGTGAGAGCAAAACTGGGGGAGGGGAGAGGAGGATTAAATGTAACCATAACTGCAGAAGTGGAAGAGGAGGAGAATATCCCCCGGTTAACCAATGGATTGCAGGAAAGGGTCTCCTCCTATTTGAAAGATACGCTGGGTATCACCTCACTTTCGCAGGTTAGGGTTCATATTGTAAGACTTTCTCCACCCCGACCAGAAAAATTAACAAAGGAAGAAGAGGAGTAACTAAATGAAGTTTGCTTATCCTTATTGTTCTTTCTGTGGAAGAAGTCAAAAAGAGGTGAAGAAATTAATTTCCGGGCCAGGAGTTTATATTTGTGATTCTTGCGTGAAACTCTGCTTAACCATCTTAGGTGAGGAAGAGAAAATAGATACTCCCCTCCCCCACATTCCCTCGCCAAAAGAAATAAAAAAGGGATTGGATGAATATGTGGTTGGTCAAGAAAAAGCGAAAAAAGTCCTTGCTGTTGCAGTTTATAACCATTACAAAAGGGTTTATATGAAGAGGAAAGAGGTGGAACTGGAAAAATCAAACATTTTACTCATTGGGCCTACCGGATGTGGGAAGACACTATTAGCTAAGACTCTGGCAAAGATATTGCATGTTCCTTTTGCTATGGCTGATGCAACTACACTTACAGAAGCAGGTTATGTGGGGGAAGATGTGGAAAATGTGATTCTTAGGTTGCTACAGGCTTCAAATTTCGATGTGGAAAGAGCACAGCGGGGGATAGTATATATAGATGAAATAGATAAGATTGCCAGGAAGGGCGAATCACCTTCTATAACCCGCGATGTTTCGGGAGAAGGAGTTCAACAGGGGTTGCTTAAAATTCTTGAGGGAACCATTGCCAATGTTCCTCCCCAGGGAGGAAGAAAACATCCTTATCAGCAGTTTATCCAAGTGGATACCACAAATATATTGTTTATCTGCGGAGGAACCTTTGTAGGACTGGAGGAGATAATCGAAAAAAGAATTGGGAAGAAATCACTTGGATTTGTAAAAGATCTTCATAGGAAGATCGATAGGAGAAGGCTCTTAGAGTTTGTAGAGCCTGAGGATTTGATAAAATTCGGAATGATACCGGAATTCATTGGGAGACTTCCAGTGATTGCTTCTTTACACCCTCTTACAAGGGAGGATCTGGTGAGGATCCTCAAAGAACCCAAAAATGCACTGGTAAAACAGTATCAGGAGTATTTCAGGATGGAGGGAGTGAACCTCGTTTTTGAGGAGGAAGCGTTAAAATTCATTGCTGAAATAGCTATGAAGAAGGGTGCAGGTGCAAGGGGTTTGAGGGGGATAATGGAGGAAGCAATGGTAGACTTAATGTATGAACTTCCCTCCCTTGACAAGAAAGAGATTGTTATTACTAAGGACTTCTTAGAGGAAAAAATATGTAAAGCAAAGGAGGTAGCCTGAGTATGACACGTGTTCTTCATACTCCGAGAACTTCTATCTTCTATATGGTCCCATTGAGGGATATAGTGATCTTCCCCCACATGATTGTTCCCCTTTTAGTAGGAAGACCAAAATCTATAAGAGCGGTTGCGGAGGCAATGAAATCTGGAAGGAAGATTTTCCTCCTTACCCAGAAAGAAGCTGCAAAAGAAAATCCCACTATTGAAGATTTGTATACGGTAGGAACAATCGCCAATATTCTCCAGGTAATAAAACTTCCCGACAATACTATAAAACTGCTTGTGGAAGGTGCCAAAAGAGGAAAAGTGGAGAGATTTCTAAAGACTGATGAATATTTCCAAGTAGAAGTTTTAGTTTGGGAAGAAAAGACACCCTTTATCACTCGGGAACTGGAAGCCCTTACCAGAGCTGTCAAAGATCAGTTCGAAAGATATGTTAAGTTGAATCCCAAAATGCCAGATGAATTTATAAACACTGTTCAGCAAATAGAAGATCCCAGGAGACTTGCAGATGTGATAGCCAGCCATATATTAGTGAAGGTAGAGACTAAGCAGAAGATACTGGAAGCATTTAATATTAAGGAAAGACTCCAAAGACTCTCTGAAATTTTGAATGGTGAGATAGAAATATTGGAACTGGAAAAACGTATTCAGGATAGGGTTAGAGAACAGATAGGAAAAACTCAGAAGGAATTTTATCTTCAAGAGCAGATGAAAGCTATTCAGAAAGAACTTGGTAGAGAAGAAGATCCTGAGATTGCTGCTTTCAGAGAAAAGATAAATACCTGTGGTATGCCTGAAGAAGTGAAGAAAAAAGCCCTCAATGAACTGGAAAGACTTACCAAAATGATGCCTTTCTCTCCAGAGGCTACCGTAGTGAGGAACTATCTTGACTGGTTAACTTCCATGCCCTGGAAAGAAGCCACTCGAGATAAACTCGACCTTAAAAGAGCCCATCGTATACTGGATGAGGACCACTATGGATTGGAAAAGGTGAAGGAAAGAGTGCTTGAATTTTTGGCAGTGAGGAAGAATGCTCGGAGTACCAAAGGTCCCATCCTGTGTTTTGTTGGCCCACCTGGTGTAGGTAAAACATCTGTGGCCAAATCTATTGCCAGAGCCTTAGGTAGAAAATTTGTGAGAGTTTCCTTGGGGGGTGTTAGAGATGAAGCAGAGATTAGAGGTCATCGGAGAACCTATGTGGGTGCTTTACCTGGAAAGATCATTCAAGGGATGAGGAGAGCGGGAACGAAGAACCCAGTTTTCCTTTTAGATGAAGTGGATAAAATGAGTGTGGATTTTCGTGGCGACCCTTCTGCTGCCCTTTTAGAAGTTTTAGATCCTGAACAAAACCATGCCTTTAACGACCATTATTTGGATGTAGACTTTGATCTCTCTCAGGTAATGTTTATAACCACCGCTAATACAACTTATACTATCCCCCCTCCTCTTCTTGACCGCATGGAAGTCATAGAATTTTCTGGATATACTGAGGAGGAAAAAGTAAAAATTGCTGAAAAATTCCTCATTCCTAAGCAATTAAAGGCCCACGGATTTAAAAAAGGTGAGGTGACCTTCTCTGAAGCAGCAATAAGAAAGATAATCAGAGAATATACGCGAGAAGCAGGGGTGCGTAATCTGGAAAGAGAAATTGCCTCTGTATTGAGGAAATTAGCCCGAGAAAAGGTTGAGAAAAAAAGGAAAAAGAAATTCAGGGTGACAGAAAAGATGCTGGAAAAGTTCCTGGGGCCTCCTCGGTTCCGCTATCTCTTCCCAGAAGCTAAAAAAGAAGTTGGTGTAGTGATGGGTTTAGCCTGGACAGAAGCAGGTGGTGAGATCCTTGCGGTAGAAGCAACGGTTATGAAGGGTAAAGGTAATCTCATATTAACCGGGAAATTGGGTGAAGTGATGAAAGAATCAGCACAAGCTGCCTTGAGTTTCATACGTTCTCGTTCTCGGCAGTTGGGAATTAATGAGGAAATTTATGAAAAAGTGGATATACATGTTCATGTGCCTGAAGGTGCAATTCCCAAGGATGGCCCCTCTGCAGGAGTGGCCATGCTTACAGCAATGGCTTCTGCACTTACCCAAATTCCCGTGGATAATCAACTGGCTATGACGGGTGAAATCACTTTAAGAGGTAAAGTCCTTCCTGTAGGAGGTATAAAGACAAAGATTCTTGCTGCTCATCGAGGAGGGATAAAGAAGGTTATCATCCCTAAGGATAATGAAAAGGATTTAGTGGAAATCCCACCCTATGTGAAAAAGGAACTGGAGATTATAGGTGCGGAAACAGTGGATGAAGTATTAAAAATTGCCCTGGGGAAAGATTGGACACTTTCTGAACTTTCACTTGCTGTGGCAGAAAGTTAAATATATAAGGAGTTAAACCATGAAAAGAACATATCAACCCCACAACCGTAAAAGAAAAAGAAAACACGGGTTTCTGGCTCGCTCTTCTTCACCGGGAGGAAGGAGAATACTTTTAAGGAGAAGAAGAAAGGGAAGAAGCAGGCTCACCGTATGAGTAAGTTGCTTATCTCAGCAGTAAGATTATACCAATTGTGTATTTCCCCTCTCTTCCCCTCCCGTTGTCGCTTCACCCCTACCTGTTCTGAATACTTTATTCAAGCAGTGGAGAAAAAGGGATTAATAAAAGGAATCTGCTTAGGTATAAAAAGACTACTCTCCTGCCATCCTTTTAATCCTGGGGGCTACGATCCAGTAGAGTAATAATGGAGAAAAGGATCCTATTAATCTTCTTACTCCTTTTTTTATTTTTAATGTTATTTCATCCTCCACCCCCC
Organism: Candidatus Calescibacteriota bacterium; assembly: GCA_021162785.1. Lineage (GTDB taxonomy): Bacteria > CAIJMQ01 > CAIJMQ01 > JAADFP01 > JAADFP01 > JAGGYA01. The sequence continues at coordinate 17,417 of JAGGYA010000018.1, read as the reverse complement.
AAAAAAGAAAAAATAAGTCTTCCCCAAATTAATCCTCCTTCTCTTCCCTCCTTAAGCGAGAGAATCTTATGGGAAACTTCATGGGGGAGACTTCAGCCCAGTAGCTGGGGAGGTTTTTTCTCCTGCCAACTTACCCAGTATAAGGAAAGAGATTATGGATTAAAAAATCTTTTTCAAGAAAAGGAAAAAATAAGATCTGCTATATTGAGGGCAAAAAAAGAAACCTTAAAAATTTTGGCTTATCAATTATTGAAGTTAGAGGAATCCATTAAATATTTTACCCATCAGAAAGGGAAGAATGTGGAACTTATCTCTTTTGCGGAGAAGTTTCACCAGAAGTACCCACCTTATTTAATCTATGAAACTCCTGATCATAAAACAATTTTTAAAGATGGAAAAGAGGCTTCTTATATTTTAAGAAAAGAGAAGGGGAAAATAATACTGGAGAGCAATACCCAAGAGATTCAGGTAATAAAAGAGTTTTCTCTTACCCCTAATCCTTACCTTATAAAGGCAAAAATAACCCTTTACAGTAATTCCCCCCTCCCCCCAGGTAATTTATTGGTCATGGTAGGGCCAGATGTGGGATATCCTGAGGGAGGGAGATATTATGGATACCAGGGACCCTTGGGCTGGATAGATGGGAAATTAGTGAGGATTTCTCTACCCAGAAGAACCGGGAATACAACGAGGCAGATACTTAAATATGGAAAAGTTGAATGGGTAGCAGTTCAAAACCCTTATTTTACTCAGGTACTCATAACTTCCACTCCCTGCGAAATCGCATGTTTTACCTTTAATGAGTTCAAAGAAGGGACTGCAGGACTTAAATGGGAGTTTCTTACCCCTTCAAAAGAAAAAGAAAGAAGTGTGGAGTTCTTTTTATATCTTGGTCCTAAGAAAGTGGATGATCTTAAATTAATATCCCCTACTCTTCCTCTTCTTATAGATTTTGGTAAATTTGGGAATCTCTTTCGAATAATTTATATTTTGAATTTCTTTTATCATTTAACCCATAACTATGGTTGGGCAATAATCCTCCTTACTTTAGTAATCAATCTTATTCTTTTCCCTTTAAGCTGGAAGAGTTTTCATTCCATGAAGATAATGCAAAAACTCCATCCGGAGATTGAAGCACTCAGAAAGAAATATCAAAATGATCCAAAAAAGTTAAATCGGGAGATTATGGAACTCTACCGAAAACATGGAGTAAACCCTATGGGTGGATGTTTACCTATGCTCTTTCAAATGCCCGTTTTTATTGCTCTTTTTACAACTCTAAGAAGTGCCATAGAACTCCGGGGAGCACCTTTTATTTCTTGGATAAAAGACCTTTCCCTCCCTGACAATTTTCTTCAAATAGGTGGATTTTCCTTACATCTTCTCCCAATCTTAATGGGAATTACCATGTTTTTCCAACAAAGATTGACTTCTGCCAAGGATACCTCAAATCCATTTCTCTCAACCTTTATGCCTATCTTTTTCGTGTTTATTTTCTACAATTTCCCTTCCGGATTGGTCCTATACTGGTTTACAAATAGTATTCTGAGTATAATAGAACAGGTATGTATTCTAAGATTCTCACCCTCTTCTTCCTCTTAGTTCCTTTCCTTCTCCTTCCCTATCAATTTAATTTCACTTTGGAGGGAGAAAAATTCCCGCTTAAGGTATTAAAAGGTTTTTTCCCTTCTTTATTCCCCGAATGGAAAATAGAGGGAGAGGTTTCTCCTTCTATTACACTTCAAAGTAAGGGAGAGATTTTACGTGTGAAAGGAGAAGCAATAATCCACAATTTAAGGGTTTCATCGGAAAAAAAGAAATTGACTATTGACGCAGAGGAGGTAGTGATAAAAGATATCGATATTCGGAGAGAAGGTAAAAGTTGTATCATGTATTTTGTTATTGAATCTCCTTCCTGTAAGATCTCACTTATTCAAATAGAGAATCTTGAAATCTCTTTACGCTGGGATGGTAAAAGAGTATTTCTTGATTATCTCAAGGGGGAGTGGGGAGGAGGGAAAATTCATATTTACGGTTCCTTTCTTACCACAGCATCTCCCACCTTTGATTTGTCGGGGAAGGGAAGAGATGTTTCCCTCTCTCAAGTTTTTTATACAGATCGCTTTGAAGGGAAATTAGACTTGGATTTCAAACTCAGGGGTAAGATTAAAGATCCTTCCACCATTAATGGGGAAGCTACCTTAAAGATAAGAGAAGGAGAACTGGGTAAGATACCCTATCTTTTAGACATTTTTTCTTTAATTTTTACTGGGAAACCTACCCGAATAGCTTTAATCTCAGCGGAAGGTGAATTTGATATTCGTCATGGATATGCCTATACCCAAAATTTGAGATTATGGGGTAAGGGAGTATCAGTTCTTGCTAAAGGATACATTGGTTGGAATCGGAAGGTTGACCTCCTTATCTCTCTTTATTTCACTAAAGAACTCCTTAGATTTACTCCTCTAACTGAAATTGTAGGATTAATAATAGACAATGTAGGAAATGCCCTTATAAGAGTGAGAATGACTGGGACCTTAAATCATCCCAATTATTCAATTTTGCCTCTTCCTGTGGGAGAGGAAATAAAAGATATTCTGAAAAAGTTATTGAATATCAAGTGATTGAGATAAATGTTTCACGTGAAACAAAATTGACCCCAGTTTTTTCATCTGATAGTATTATGCCAACCCATGGGAGTAATAATCACTGTAGTTAATCAAAAGGGAGGAGTGGGTAAAACTACTACTGCTATAAATCTTTCCACAGCCCTATCTCTGCACAAGAAGAAAACCCTCTTAATAGATCTTGATCCTCAAGGGAATGCCACTACTGGCTTAGGTATAGAAAAGAATCGATTGAGATACACAATTTATCACGCATTAATTGGAGAAAAAAGATTCTCCGATTTGGTTATCCCCACAGGAATACCTCTACTCACGATAGTCCCCTCAAATATGGATTTAGCAGGAGCTGAAGTAGAGCTGGTCTGGATGGAGAATAGGGAGGGGATTTTACGGAAAAAAATAGAAGGGATTAAGGGAGAATATGATTTTCTCTTAATTGATTGTCCCCCTTCCTTAGGCCTCTTAACTGTCAATGCTTTAGTAGCAGCGGATTTTCTTCTTATACCTGTCCAGTGCGAATTTTACGCAATGGAAGGATTGGCTGAATTACTCAATATTATTGACCGAGTGAAATATGAATTTAATCATGCTGTAGATATTTGTGGAGTTCTTCTCACCATGGCTGATATGAGGACTCGACTTGCCTATCAAGTAATGGAAGAAGTCAGAAATTATTTTGGAGAAGAAGTCTTTCGAACAGTGATTCCTCGGAATGTAAAGGTGAGTGAAGCTCCCAGTTTTGGGAAACCGGTTATACTTTATGATCGGAGATGTAAGGGTTCAAAGGCATATTTAAAACTTGCCAAAGAGGTGATTAAACGTGTCCAGAAAAGCCTTAGGTAAAGGATTGGAGGCTCTCATACCCTCTCAAAAAAGGGAGGGTGTGAGTGAACTCCCCATAGACCTTTTATCTCCTTCTGCCTTTCAAAGCAGAGAAAGCTTTGAAGAGACAGCAATTCAAGAATTGGCTAATTCCATTCGGGAAAAGGGAATAATTGAACCAATACTGGTAAGGAAAAAAGGTGAAAAATACGAAATAATTGCTGGCGAAAGAAGATTTAGGGCAGCTGGGATAGCCGGTCTTAAAAAGGTTCCCGTAATAATAAAAGAAGTAGATGATGAGGAAGCCATTGAATTGAGCTTAATAGAAAATCTCCAGAGGGAAGATCTTAACCCTTTGGAGAGGGCAAAAGGATATCTTATGTTAATGGAAAAGTTTGGTCTTACTCAAGAAGAAGTGGCACAACGAGTGGGGAAAAGTCGTGCTTCTGTGGCCAATACTTTGAGATTACTTAGACTACCAGAATCGGTGAAGGAAGCTCTTAGAAAAGGAGAAATAAGTGAAGGACATGCAAGAGTCCTTCTTTCTCTGCCAGAAAAGGAAAGAGAAAGGGTGCTTAAGCGAATCCTGCTTCAGAATTTAAGTGTTCGAGAAACAGAAAGATTAACCCGCAGAAAAAGGAAAACTGTAAAAGCAAAGATTACTCCTCCTTATCTTGAAGAATTGCAGAGGATATTGGGAACCCGGGTTTATTTGGAGGAGAAAAAGAAAGGTGGTAGGCTTGTGATAGAATATTACTCTTCTGAAGATCTGGAGAGAATCCTGGAAAAACTGGGGGTAGAAATTGATTGAGGCAACCATTAAAGAAATTGAAACTGCAGAAAAAAAGAGGGAAAGATTGATAGAGGAAGGGAAAAAGGAGGCACAGAGGATATGGGATGAGTTTATAAAAAAACGAAGTGAATACTTACAAGAAATAGAGAAAAAGGCTCAAGAAGAAGGTGAAAGAATGCGGGTTAAAAGTTTAAACTTGTTGGAGGAAGAATTGGAGGCAATAAGGAAGGAATGGGAGCAAAAAAGGGAAAAAATGCGTAAAGAAGCTCTTAAACGAAGAAAAGAGGCTGTGGAATTGGTGAAGAAAGAATTGGGTTTCTGATGGCTGTTATTCCCCTGGAAAAAATAGGAATTTTGGGATTGAGAGAAGAAAAAGAAGAATTTTTGCAATGGATACAAAGAGAAGAAGAAATACACCTTCTTGATTTAAGAGAAGAGAGGGATAAAAAAGAGTATCTAAAGTATTTTCAACTCTCCTCCTCTCGTAGAGGAGAGATTGAGGAAAATCTCCATATCATAGACCGTGCACTGGAAGACATATCTTCTTTTAAAGAGAAGGGAATGTTTGCAGGGATTATTCCCGAGAAAATTGTAATTGATGAAGAAGAAGGGAAAAGAGTTGTAGAGACTTTCGCATGGAGAGAAGTTTGTGAAGAAATTTTTAAACTAAGGAAGGAAAGGGAAGAGATAGTCAGAAGAAAAGAGGCTCTGGAACGCAGAAAGGAAAAGATCCTCCCCTTTTTAACACTTGAAATACCTTTCTCAGATTTAAAACCCACTTTTTCCACCCGTTTCCTTTTTCTGAAATGGAAAAAAAAGGATGATGTAATTATAAAAGAAGGGATTTCTGCATTACCCCTCACCTATCTGGAACTCGTGGGGAAAGAGGGAAATTTTCTTTATTACCTTCTTATCTATCACTTTTCTGAAGAGGAAAAATTGCAGGAATTATTGAAAAATCTTCCCGTGGAAGAATTCTCACCTCCTGGAGGTGATAGAATTCCTCAGGAAGAACTTAATGATTTGGAAAAACAACTGAAAGAGGAGGAGGAAGAAGAAAGAAAAATAATGGAAAAAATAGAGAAGCTCCTCCAGAAAGAAAGATCACTTAAAATTATCTATGACTATTTCACTTTTCTTTTAAACAAAGAGTATGCTCATGAGGAAACCCTGGAAAGTAAATCCACATTCCTCCTTATTGGCTGGGTGAAGAAGGAAGAATGGAAAAAATTAGAAGAGCTTATAAAAACAAAATTCCCTTCCTTTTATCTTACCTCTTTACCCCTTGAGGAAGGAGAAGAACCTCCTGTTAGTTTAAAAAACCCCATTTTCTTTAAACCCTTCGAGGCTATTACTCGTCTCTATTCCCTCCCCCGCTATGGTGAGGTTGATCCTTCCCCCTTCTTAGCTCCCTTCTTTGCAGCATTTTTCGGTCTTTGCCTTACTGATGCAGGTTACGGAATTATTATGGTCATCCTTTCCCTTTTCCTTTTGAAGAAACTTTCTGTAGGTAAAGAAATTATTGGAGTTCTTCTTTTGGGAGGTTTATCCGCTATTTTCTGGGGAACCATTACTGGTGGATGGTTTGCCATACCTATGGAATATCTACCTTCTTTTTTGAAGAAAGAAGGTCTGATAAAATTTGTCCCTCTGGAAAACCTGATGTTTTTCTTCACCCTTGCTCTTTCCTTAGGAATTGCCCACATACTTGTGGGCATAGGTATTGAATTCTTCGATAAGTTAAGAAAGGGGAAGATACTGGAAGGTATAGGTGAGAATTTTTCCTGGCTGGTTATGATACCTGGTTTAATACTTTATTTCATGGGAAGAGGAAGTCCCAAAGGCTTCTTAGGGTTAAAACTCATGTCTTGCGGCTTTCTTCTTTCCTTTGCCTCTGTTTTCAGGCATAAGAATCCACTTCTTGGTTTTTTAATCATTCCTGGAGGTATTTTGTGGAAATTTAAAGACTTTGTGGGTAATGTGCTTTCTTATTCACGTTTAATGGCTTTAGGGCTTGCTACTGGTGTTATTGGAATGGTCGTCAATACCATTGCCGGTATTACCAAACAAATTCCTTTTCTGGGATTCCCGCTTATGGGCCTTATTCTTGTTTGTGGTCATCTTTTTAATCTTGCCATTAATGGTTTGGGTGCTTTTGTGCATACAGCCCGACTTCAGTTTGTGGAATTTTTCCCTTATTTCTTTGAAGGAGGAGGGAAACCCTTCACTCCTCTTGCTCTTGAGGGGAAGTATACAATTTGGAAAAGGAGGTAAGCTATGGATACCGCACTTGGCCTTACCCTTGGTATAACGGGGGGTGCTTTGGCTATTGGTCTTGCTGGTTTTGGTTCCGCTATTGGAATTGGACTTGCTGCCAGGGCATCTGCAGGTGTTTTAAGTGAAGATCCCGAGAAATTCGGTAGTCTACTTATCCTGGTGGCTCTGCCTGGAACACAGGGATTTTACGGTTTCCTTGTAGGATTCCTTATTCTAATGAAACTGGGACTGGTTACGGGAAAAATTCCTGCTCTTACACCCTTTCAAGGTGCAGAAGTTTTCTTTTCTGCTTTACCAGTAGCCCTTACCGGACTTGTTTCAGGTATTCATCAGGGCAGGGTTTCGGCTGCTGGTGCAGGACTTGTGGCAAAACAACCCGGTTCCTTCATGAAGGCGGTTATTCTTTCTGCTCTGGTGGAGACTTATGCAGTTCTTGGACTTCTGGGGAGTATACTTTATCTCAATGGAATTAAGTTCTAAAAATGGGTCTGGAAGAGATAATTAAGAAAATAGTGGAAGAGGGAGAAAGGGAAAAAGAGGAGATTGTTCGGGAAGCCCGGGAGAAGGTTGAAAAAGAGAAAGAGAAACTTGAAGAGGAGGGTAAACTTTTAAGAGAAAAGATTTTAAAGAGTTTTGAGGAAAGAATAAAAGAAGAGTGTGAAAAGAAAAAGGAAGAATGTTTGAGAGAAGAGGAAAGAAAAACCCTTGCATTAAAGGGAGAGATAATAGAAGAGGTTTTTCAAATTGCTCTTAAAGAGATGGAAGAGGATAAGGAGAAATTTTCAGAGTGGCTCCGAAAAAGTCTCCTCACCTCACTTGAAGAAGGCGAAGCAGAGGTTTATCTTCCTGAGGAATGGGCCAATATCATCACTTCAGAATGGCTGAAGAAAGAGGGTAAGAAGGCTAAGCTCCTTACCCATGAGGAGAATTACCTTCTCCTTAAACAGGGAAGAACCCAGATTCGTATATCTCTATCCCATCTCTTAAATGAACAAAAAGAAAGGTTAAAATCTCTTCTTCTGAAGGTTCTCTTTCCATGATGGAAAATACTTCTGAAAATCCAGATTACGCCTTTCTGGTGGGAAAAGTAAGGGTTCTTGAATCTCGACTAATACATCCAGGAGTATTTTATCAACTTGCTGAACTTAAATCTGTGGAAGAGATTATCTCCCATCTTTCTCCCTATTATCCTTTCACTAAGGAAGGGAGAATGAAGGAGTGGGAGGAGATACTGGAAGAAGGTTATTTTTCTGTCCTTCGGGAACTCTCCTCACTTTCTCCAGAGGAAGAGCTTTTCCTGCCTTTCTGGTGGAGATGGGAGTTAATTAATTTGAATAATCTCTTGGACGAATTTCTGGGAAAAAGAAGCATCTCCTGGAAGAGAGAATATCTCCTACCATTATCTCTTTATGAGAGGGTAGGGAAGGAGAAGAATTTTCGTCTGCTTCCTCTGCCCTATTCTTTGTGGCTCAGAACCGCTCTTGGACTGGAGAAGGAGGAAGAAGGCAAAGGGAGGAAGTATCTGGAGGAGGTTTACTTCAAAGAATCTTTAGCCCTTTCCCAATCTTTTCCCCTTCTTGAAAAGTATTTAAAACAGGAGATTGATTTTTACAATCTCAAATGTTTCTTGAGAGGTTTAGAAGAAGGGTTCCTCAAGGGAGGGAAGATTTCTCCAAGAGACTGGAAGGAAGTGAAAGAAAAGGGATGGGATTATCTTATAAGGTTGCTTAAAAGGAACGATTACGAAACCCTTGCTGAAGAGGGTCTCCCTGCCTACAAAAAGAATGATGTATGGAGGCTGGAGATAAATCTGTGGAAGGAAAGATTTTCCATCTTCAGCGATACTCTTTATTCCCCTTTCATCCCGGAAACTTCACTTTTTTATCTTTTGCGTAAAGAAAATGAAATCAGAAATCTTAGATGGCTTCTAAGGGGGAAGATTGCGGGGCTTCCCTCAAAAGAAATAAAAGAAAGGTTGGGTCCTTTCTATGTTCTATAAAATTTTGGCTTTGGGAAGGGAAGAGATACTGGAGCCTTTGGGTGCCTTAGGTTTCGAGGTAAGGGACTCAAGAAATTTTAAAGAGATAAAAGAGATTTTGGAGAATATCCAGCTTGAGGAGTATCATTTCCTTCTTATCACCGAAGATATTATAGATATTTCTCCTTCTGAACTTGCAAAGTTTTCTTCTCATCTCCCTATCCCTCTTCTTATTCTTCCCACTCCAACTTCCCAGAAGAAACTGGGGAGGGAACTTCTTGGAAGACTGGTGAGAGAGAATCTGGGTGTGGAACTCTGGAAGGAAAAATAACCTTATAAGATTTTTACATGGTTTTCCTCATATACTACAGAGTGATACTCCTGTAAGGACTTGACACGAATTTCTTCTCGTAGGAGAGCCTCGATCCCTTTAACTGCAGCAAAAGCACCGGGAATGGTGGTGATGATGGGTATCTTGTGGACTGTAGCTTCTCTTCTGATTTTGTATTCATCGAATTTAGGCCCCTTCCCAATAGGAGTATTTATGATAAGCTGGATATCTCCATTCTTTATGTAATCCACCACATGAGGTCTCCCCTCAGCAATTTTATTTACCAGTTTTACTTCAATTCCTGCTTTCTTGAGGTATTCTCTTGTGCCTTTTGTAGCAATTACCTCAAACCCAAGTTCTTTAAGTTTTTTCACCACAGGCACAATACTCTTTTTATCTCTATCTGCAACAGAGACAAAAACCGTTCCTTTTAAAGGAAGGGTATTACCTGCAGCCATCTGGGATTTTGCAAATGCTTTCCCAAAATCTTCATCTATCCCCATTACCTCTCCCGTGGACTTCATCTCTGGCCCCAGGATAATATCCACTCCCGGGAATCGGATAAAGGGAAATACTGCTTCTTTAACCGCAGTATGTTTTACTTCTACCTCCTTTGTGAACCCCAGCTCTTTTAAGGATTTACCAATCATAACTTTTGCTGCCAGTCTTGCCAGTGGAATGCCCGTAGCTTTCCCAACGAAGGGGACAGTTCGAGATGCCCGTGGGTTAACCTCCAGAACATAAATGTCTTTACCCTGGATGGCAAACTGAATATTTATCAGACCTCTAACTCTAAGTTCCTTAGCAATAGCCCGAGTCTGAGCTTTCAATTCCTCAACAATTTCTTTGGAAAGACTATAAGGAGGAAGAGCACAGGCAGAGTCACCAGAATGCACCCCTGCCTCCTCAATATGTTCCATCACTCCACCTATCACAGTAATTTCTCCATCTGAGATAGCATCCACATCCACTTCAATGGCTGATTCCAGAAACTTATCTATAAGAATAGGATGTTCAGAGGAAACACGGGACGCTTCCTGTATGTATCTCTCCAGGGATTTTTCATCATAAACTATTTCCATTGCTCTCCCACCCAAGACATAGGAAGGTCTTACCAATACTGGATATCCTATTCTCTTGGCAATTTCTCTGGCTTCTTCAAAGGAGTACCCAGTTCCATAAGGTGTATGTTTAAGACCCAGTTTGTGAAGAAGTTCTGCAAAGAGTTTTCTGTCTTCCGCCCTGTTTATGTCTTCTGGGTCAGTTCCCAGAACCCTTACCCCTTCTCTTTTAAGTGCAAGGGCGAGATTGAGAGGTGTTTGCCCACCCAGTTGAACTATCACACCGTAAGGTTTTTCTTTCCTTGCAATAGCCAGAACATCCTCAAGAGTTAAGGGTTCAAAGTAAAGACGATCCGAAGTATCATAGTCCGTACTCACTGTCTCCGGATTACAGTTAACCATTATGACTTCAAAACCTTCCTCCCTCAAAGCAAAAGCAGCTTGCACACAGCAGTAGTCAAACTCTATCCCCTGTCCAATCCGGTTTGGCCCTCCCCCAAGAATCATAATTTTCTTACGGTCACTCACCTCTACTTCATCTTCAAACTCGTAAGCTGAATAATAGTAAGGAGTATATGCTTCGAACTCCCCTGCACAGGTATCCACCAGTTTATAAGCAGGTTTAATACCCTCCTTTTCCCGGAGTTCTCTTATTTCCTTTTCCGTCTTTCCTTTAAGATGGGCTATCTGGACATCGGAGAAACCAAAAGATTTGGCTTTTCGAAGGAGTCCAGGAGTGAGAGGTTTTTCCCTTATTTCATCCTCCATTTCCACAATTTCCTTTATATTTTCTAAGAACCAGGGGTCTATCTTGGTTAGTTCATAGATTTCTTCCGTGCTCATACCTGCAAGGTAAGCATATCTGATATAGAAAACTCTTTCTGCATTAGGAGTTTTTAGTTTTTCCCTTATAACTTCTAAGTCATAGGGAGGTTTGAGAGGATCCTTCCCATCTGCACCCAATCCCATTCTCCCTTTTTCCAGACTCCTTATCGCTTTTTGAAGAGCTTCTTTAAAATTTCTTCCTATAGCCATTGCCTCTCCCACAGACTTCATCTCTGTGGTTAATGTAGCCTCTGCATCAGGGAACTTTTCAAAATCCCAGCGAGGCATCTTTACCACACAGTAATCAATTGTTGGTTCAAAACAGGCAGGTGTTTTTTTGGTTATATCATTAGGTATTTCATCCAGAGTATATCCAATGGCAAGTTTAGCAGCAAACTTGGCTATGGGGAATCCGGTAGCTTTGGAAGCAAGAGCGGAAGATCTGGAGACCCTTGGATTCATTTCTATCACAACCATTTCTCCAGTTTCCGGATGAACTGCAAACTGAATATTTGATCCCCCGGTTTCCACTCCTACCTCTCTTATCACTGCAATGGCAGCATCTCTCATCCTCTGATATTCCTTATCTGTCAGTGTCTGGGCAGGAGCAACGGTGATAGAATCACCTGTGTGAATCCCCATAGGATCAAAGTTTTCAATTGAACAGATTATGACAACATTATCTTTAAGATCCCTCATAACCTCAAGTTCGTATTCTTTCCAGCCCAGAACAGACTCTTCTACCAATACCTGCCCAATCAAACTATACTCTATCCCTCGCTGAACCAAGGCTTTTAACTCATCAACATTATAGGCTACTCCCCCTCCTGTTCCTGCAAGAGTATAGGAGGGTCTTATAACAAATGGATAATCCCTTCCTTTAACCCATTCCAGGGCTTCTTCCACACTCCTCACATAAGCACTATCTGGAACTTTAAGGCCGATCTTTCTCATACTCTCGCGAAAAAGATCTCTCTCCTCCGCTTTACGAATAGCCTCAAATTTTGCTCCAATAAGTTCAACTCCATAGCGATCAAACACACCTTCTTTAGCCAGAATAGCAGCAATATTAAGTCCAGTTTGTCCACCCATAGTTGGGAGGCAGGCATCTGGTCTTTCCCGGGCAATGATTTTTTCCACAACTTCAGGAGTAAGGGGTTCTATATAGGTTTTATCAGCCATTCCTGGATCAGTCATAATGGTAGCGGGATTGGAATTGACAAGAATTACCTCATAACCCTCCTGTTTCAAAGCCTTGCAAGCCTGAGAACCGGAATAATCAAACTCACATGCCTGACCGATCACTATAGGGCCCGAACCTATTATGAGAATCTTTTTAATATCCTTCCTCTTAGGCATGATTACCTCAGCATGCTAAAAATAGTTCCTATCATTAACCAAAAAGTGAAGTTTAACAGACTCCCAGTCAGATAATAATTAAGTATTTCTTTCCTTTCCTTTTCCAGGACTCGAAAGAGTATTTTCCCACCGAATACGAGGGAAAGGGCCTGCCACGCCCTAAAAAAGGAGAATGTTACCACAATTAAACCTTCGCAGATACCGATAATTAATCCTATTCTTTTTAATTTCCTTTCCTCTTCCTCTATTTGAAAAAATTCTCTGAGTTTACGAAAGAGAGTAGGAAATCCAGAGGGAAGATTGAGTAGCCCCACAAGTCCCCATAATAAGAGAAGAGTAAAAATTTCTGGCATATTTTATAACCTAATTAAGTTATAAACATTCTCTATAACCTATATCAGTTATGTGTTTTAGCCAAATATTAAAACTTTCCAAACATCTTTCGACCAACTGCCAATTAGTTTTTCTAAGCACCTTGGAAATGTAAGGTTGTGTAACACCTAATTTTTTAGCAATTGTTTTCTGGCTTTTAAACATATGAAAGAGATAAACTATTTTTCTTTCGCTCACACTCAAATTTGCTAAGAATAAGTAAAGGAGATTTTTAAAAGCATTAAAGAGGTTATCTTCTGCTTCTCCCAGCCCTTCAAAATATACCCATCCTCCCGGGTGAGTTTTTAACTCCTTAATTTTCTCATCCAGGGTTCGAAACACAGGCCCATCCATTAAACCGATTTCTTTTTCGGGGAATGCGGAGATTTCTCCATAGGCGATTGCATATCGGAAAAGAAAAGGTTTTACTCTTCCCCCTATTTTTACTTCTACCTCAGAAGTTCTCAACCACAACTCGTCACCGATTCTATTGAGAGTCACCGGATTTTCACTTGCACAACCAAATTCATCCCCTCGCGTTATTGCTAAATTCGCAATAAGTTGGGTTTCATATTCTCTATTAAGTTCTTCAAATATTTCAATTAATTTCTCTTGGACTTCGTGCCTATTTTCCATTTTGCCCGAATCTTTTATATCCCCCAAAAACACCCAGAGATTAATTCCCAAGTTTCCCTTCCTCCATAAGTTTTATAAATTCTCTGAAAAGATACCTCGAATCATGAGGACCAGGTCCAGCTTCAGGATGATATTGAAGAGAGAAAAGAGGATACTTTTTATGCTGAAGCCCTTCCAAAGTCATATCATTAAGATTTATATGGGTAAGTTCCACCTCTCCTTTGGGAAGAGTTTCAATATCCACGCAGAATCCATGGTTTTGAGTAGTTATTTCCACCTTTCTGGTTCTGAGATCCATCACCGGATGATTCCCTCCATGATGCCCAAATTTGAGTTTGAAAGTTTTTCCACCCAGTGCCTGTCCCAGCATCTGGTGCCCGAAACAGATACCAAATAGGGGGACTTCTCCTATGAGTTTTCTCACCTCCTCCACGATGTAAGGAACTGCAGCCGGATCACCTGGCCCATTGGAAAGAAGCACACCATCAGGGTTGTAGGAGAGAATATCCTTTGCCTTAAAGAAAGCTGGGACCACTATAACCTGGCAACCGTAACTCTTTAAAATTCGGAGAATATTGAATTTCACCCCACAATCCAGCACCACCACTTTTAAATGGGTGTATTCGCCAAAGATGATGGGTTCCCACCACTCATCTCTTAAAGGTTCTGTCCATTCAAAAGGTTCCTGGTAAGTAACTTCTTTCACCAGGTCTCTTCCCACCAGCCCAGGAGACTCTTTCACCTTTTTAACCAGTCTCTTAATATCCCCATCTATAGTTGAGATGCACCCTTTCATTGCACCCTGAAGTCTTATATGTCGGGTAAGAGCCCTTGTATCCACACCTTCAATTCCTATCACTCCATACCTTTTTAGATACTCATCCAGAGTTTCCTCGCTTCTCCAGTTAGAGGCAATTTTTGATTTTTCTCTCACCACAAAACCTTCCACCCACACACTTCTTGATTCCACATCTAAGGGATTTATCCCGTAGTTTCCAATTAAAGGGTAAGTCATAGTGACAATCTGTCCCTTATAAGAGGGATCAGTGAGTACTTCCTGATAACCAGTGAGAGATGTATTAAAAACTACTTCACCGAAGGTTTCTCCTTCCGCACCGAAGGATTCACCCTGTAGGTAGAAACCATCCTCCAGCACAAGATATGCCCGTGCCATGTTTTTGGGAAATTCTACGCGAAACCCTCCGGGAGGTCAACTATATAAAAGATTTAAAAAGATTCAAATCCCAAGTTTTTAAGATTTTGTAAAGAAATTCTTACCGCTTCAAAAGGATCTATAATAGTTTCATCCATTTCAACGAAACCATACTTTACTCCCGCTTTTTTGCAGGCTTCAATAATCCTTCTCCAATTAAGATTCCCTTCTCCCACCGGAGGCATTACCTGCTTTCCTTTTATGATTCCCATATCTTTCAAATGGATGGAAGAGACTCTTCCGGAAAATTTTTCGATCCATTCTGCTGGATCTCCCCCTCCGTGTTGTATCCAGTAAGTATCAATTTGAATTTCCCATTCAGGTGCATTTTCCAGAAGTATCTCTAATCCTGTTTTCCCTTCAAATTTTTCCAATTCCAGAGAATGGTTATGGAAAGCAAGTTTAAATCCTTCCTTTTTTAAAATGGGAGCAATTCTCTGAAACTCATTTGCTACTTTAAGATAACCTTCTTTTGTATGTAACTCTTGGGGTAAACCGGGGCAAATTATTGCCTTACATCCAATAATTTTACTTTCTTCAATAATTTTCTCAGTCTGGTTAATGAGGATAGAGTAAGGAATATGAATGCTCCAGGCATATAACTCGTAATCATTTAGAATTTTTCTTAAATTTTTTACATCCACATCTTTAATACCAGCTATTTCTACCACCCTATAACCCATTTCCCTTATCCTTTTGAATGTAGAGGAAGTAAGCTCTACTCCTTTACAAAAATCCCTTAAAGTATAAACCTGTAATCCAACTATTAATTTCTCCATTTTCTCCTCCCTTTAAAGGGAATTAAAACAAAAGAAAAAACCCCTGTCAATGGATATAGGGGAGTATAGAAGAGAAACCTCCTTCATTAACTTTTCCCCTCCAGCATCCACCTCACCAGGATGGGAAGATACGACTCTCCTGAGAAATCCTTCAGGAAAAAAATCTTACCCCTTGCATTTCATTTCCTCACCGTTAAGTATACTTCCACCTGATGCTGAAGCCCCAAATTCTTCTACTCCTCATTTATCCATATTCCTGAGGATTTGCAAGAAAGGATGATAAAGCCTAATCCTCTTTCTCCATTAAACCTTGACACAAAAAGAAAAAAGTGGGATAGTGGATGTAGGAAAAAATAAAAAGAAAGGAGGTGAAATGAGTGAGAAGCTGTTTGAGATGGTGGAGGCAAGGATTCACACTCATTGAGCTACTCACTGTAATTGCTATCATTGCAATTATTGCAGCCATACTTCTCCCCGCACTTCAGAGAGCAAGAGAGAAAGCAAGGAGGAGTGTTTGTATGAACAACCTGAAGCAATGGGGTTGTGCACTTACCATGTACACAAACGACTTTGACGGATGGTTCCCAGGAAATTGTCATATTTACTACTGTGCTACCCTGAATACTTACAAAGATCCAACCAAACTTTACCGTAATGGGTCCCCTGTAGGAAGTTGTATCCGAGAGACATTACAGAGTTATGGACTGCTTCGTCCGAACTTCTATTGTCCTTCCCGTTCAGACTATAATACAGATACTAACTGGGAAAAAGTAGGAGGTCTCAATAATGACCATGTCACCTATATGGGATATTCACTTTTCTGCAACATGGCCGAAACATCCGAAATCCACTATTCTCCACCTACCAAAATGTCCCGTTCAAAAGCTGAATGGGTCCTTATGGCAGACATGGTGGTAAGAAGGGAAAGATCCCCTTATGACTGGGCACGTGTAAATCACTCGGTAAGTGGAGACCCAAAATCTCCACCAGAAGGTAGCAATATTCTTCATGTGGGTGGAGATGTGCGGTGGGTTCCCTGGACAAAACAGAGTCAACAGTATTATGTGAAGAACAGTGGGAACTGGGGATTTTATGGGGAGTAAAGTCTTCTTGTTAAGGAGTCTTTAATTCCTCATTTTTTTCCTCAATTCCCTTTCAAAACAGAGTTAGGAGCAGAAAGGGAAGGGTAGTTATTGCTTAAATTGTGGAAAATCCTGTAATTAAGGAAGCAGGTGAAATAGAAAATCTGGAGTAGAAAAGGGAATCACTCGCTTATTTCTCATAAAGGGGAGGATATTTTTATCTCTCCAGGAGAGTTTAGAAATTCCAATACAGGAGTAACCCTCAGCATAATTCTCTTTCCCATTGTTTCATCTTCAATAGCCCTTCCTTCTCCCAATTTCTCGCTGAACATCCTCATGAGAGAGGAGAGGTGGAGTTTTTAAAAACAATAGCTCAAGAAGGCATGATCGCAGTGGAGATGGGAGGATATGCAGGGATGACCACGGTAGCAATAGCCAAATCTGTAGGAGAGAAAGGAATTGCCTAATGTTTTGAACCAATTCCTGAGTCCAGGAAACTTCTTCAAGAAAATCTTCTGCTAAATAAAGAAAAGAATGCGAAGATTTTCCCCTACCCGGTCACGGACAAAAAGGGTGAGGAAGTTTTCTATATAAATGGAGGGGCAACCTCCTTCATCCCCCAGGAAAAAACAGAGAAGATCACAGTTAAAACCATCTTTTTAGATACTTTCCTTGAAGAAAACAAGGTGGAGAAAAATAGACCTTATTCATATGGATTGTGAGGGAAGCAAGCTTTTAGTCCTCAAAGGAGCAAAAAACCCTGCGTAAAAACAAACTAAAAATCTTCTGTGAAATCCATCACGATTTCCTCTCAAAAATCTCCCAAAGCATCTGGAAAATACTTAATTACCTGAAGAATCTCCGATACAAAGTAAAAGCAGTTAACCTCAACCACCTCACCCTCCACGAACCCCCCCCACCTGCGAATACATCCACACCACCTCTCCCAATTTTTAAAACAAAACTTTCCTCCCTGCGAAATTTATCTTCTGGAAAGGAAACTGCATAAGTTCAGAAAGTTACCGGAAAGTGTGATGAATTTATTCCCTTCAAAAGTTATATGTTTTTCGTCTTAAACCTCCTTAAACTCATTTTTTATAAATTTTTTGTACCAGTTTTGGTATTCTTCTGGTGTGATTAAATGTAATTCAAAGGGTGCATCAGGGAATTTATTTTTTATCTCCAGTTTAATTTCTGCCTGAGAAAATATTCCCTCCGGTATTTCGGATGAGATAATTAGTATATCTATATCACTATCCGGG